>CACZXF010000069.1:8601-19652 GCA_902785105.1 uncultured Eubacteriales bacterium
GCGCCACCTTCCCCTCAAGGGGAAGGCTTTTGGGGCCACCGTTCTTAACCCCTTGCCTTCCCCTTGAGGGGAAGGTGCCCGTGAGGGCGGATGAGGTGGATTCGAATGACATCTCGACAAATCCCTGTTTAACGACAGGACTAAACCGTTACGTTCCCCGATTCAATATAATGAACCAGAACAGAATGCCGCGAGGCTGCTCATATGGGGGAGCGCCTCGCGGCATCGTTTCAATCAAACACGATAATTGATTCCAAGACTCTGACAAAGGCTTCAAGCCCTTCCTGATCCTCCGGTGAAAAGCGATTCAGCACGGGGCTGTCGATGTCCAGCACAGCGACCACAGTGCCATCCCGATGGATAGGGACAACGATCTCCGAATTGGAGGCGCTGTCGCAGGCGATGTGACCGGGAAAGGCGTGGACGTCGGCAACGCGCTGGGGCGCATCCTCCCGCGCCGCCGCACCGCAGACGCCGCGGTTCAGGGGGATGTGGACGCAGGCGACCTTGCCCTGGAAGGGACCCAGCACCAGTTGTCCATCCCGCATCAGGTAAAAGCCCACCCAGTTGACGTTGTCCAGAGCTTCAAACAGCATCGCCGAGGCGTTGGACAGCAGGGGGATGTAATGGGCATCCGTTTCCGCAAGTGCCTTCAGTTGTTCGCAGAGCAGCTTATAATCCGTCATCATCCGTCCCCCCTTACTTCTTCTTTTCATCTTCCTTGAGCTGGCAGGAATTGACGATGTATTCCCGCACGCCGTCAAGGGCGGCATAGTCGGCATAGGTGGCGCAGAAGTGGAGGACATACAGCGTGCGGTTGTAGGCGACGCCCACCACGTAGCCCTTCACCTCGATGTCGCCCCAGTAGGCCAAATAGGTGTTGGCCAGCGCCAGCTTGTGACCCATGAAGCGAATATCCTTTTCGGGGGTGCCGGTCTGGAAGGTCTTTTCGTCGTAGTGCTCGGCCACCATCTTGAGGTAGCTGGTGAGCTGCTCGTTGAGCATCAGCTCATCCGGGGTGTGCACCAGCTTCTTGCGGCAGACAGAGACCCGCGCGGGGAAGTCGCCCTGCTCCACCTTCTCCCGGTAGCAGACGGTGTAGATACCGGGCACATGCTCCCAGTGGGTGGGATAGTTGAAGGTGTAGTCCAGGGTGTCGTCCATAACGGCGGCGTACTGATAAGACATGGGGTTCACGACCTGGATCACCTGATCGCCATAGACGGCAGGCGCTTCGGTGGCTGTGTTGGTGACAGCCTTCTGTGCGGGAGTCGCTTGTTGCGGTGCTTCCGCCGTGCCCATGTCGATGGGAGCAAACAGGTCATCGGCGGCGACAGTCCCACCCTCCGGCGGCGGCGCGCCCTCGCCGGACAGCGTGTCATCCGGGGTGCCCACCTGCATGGCCGCCATCTGCTGGGGCGTCAACGTCGCCAGCGGGTCGGGCACGGAGTTCTCCCCGGAGGGCATGTACTGGCTGCCGTCGGTGGCGGTGTAGCCGGGGCCGCTGCTGGAGGATGCCTCCTCGGCGGGTTCCTCCTGTTTCTTGCGGCAGCCGGTCAATGCCAGCGACACGAGCGCCAGGGCCAGCATCAGGCATAGCAGTCTCTTCAAGCCTGTTCCCCTCCGCTCTTCTTCGTATCGCCGTGGAGGGCGATCTGCTCGTTCAACAGGTCGATGTCACCGCAGCCGTGGCTGATCATCACATCCCCCGGCTGCCAATGGGCGCGGAGGTAGGCTTCGGTGTCGTCAAAGGAGGGCGTCCACTCCACCTCCACGCCGCGGGCGCGGATGGGCTCCAGGAGCATACCGGAATTGATGTCCCCGGGGTCGGGCTCACGGGCGCCCATGATGTCGGTGATGAGCAGTTTGTCCGCCTGATCGAAGGTCTCCACAAACTGGTTGAACAGCGTCTTGGTGCGGGAATAGGTGTGGGGCTGCCAGACGGACCACAGGGTCTTGTGGGGCTGTAGGGCGGCAATTTTCAGTGCGTTTTTGATCTCGGCGGGATTGTGGCCGTAATCCGTGTAGCAGCGGACCCCGTCGGTGACGCTGGTCAGCTCGCAGCGGCGGTGTGCGCCGATGAAGTTGGCAAGGGCCTCGGCCACCTTCCCCATGTCCAGCCCGCGGATGTGGCACACGCCGATGACCGCCAGGGCGTCCAGCATGTTGGCCTCGCTGGCCACGCCGATGTGGAAGTCGCCCAGCGTCTCGCCGTTCAGCACCGCCGTGAAGGAGGCGCAGCCGCGCTCGTCGTAGGTGAGGTTGACGGGGCGGAGCATGTTGTCCTCATTGAGGCCGTAGGTCAGTTGGTTGCATTTCGCGTTCAGGCACACACGGCGGGCGCGGAAATCGTCGCCCCAGGCCACGCACCAGCCGGTGTCCGGGACGATGTCCACATACTTCACGAAGGCGGATTCGATGTGATCGATGTCCCGGTAGTAGTCCAGGTGGTCCTCGTCGATGTTGGTGATGATGGCGACGGTGGGCTTGAATTGCAGGAAGCTCTCCCGGTATTCGCAGGCCTCGACGATGAAGTCGCTGCCGTCGCCGGCGCGGGTGGAGCCGCCGATGAAGTCCAGTTCCCCGCCGATGTGGATGGTGGGATTCGCCCCGGCTTGTATAAAGGCCTGGGCCAGCATGGAGGTGGTGGTGGTCTTGCCGTGGGTGCCGCTGACGCCGACGGCGAAGTCGTGACCCGCCATCAGCTCGCCGATGAGGTCGCACCGCTCGATCTGCGGGATGTCCAGCCGACGGGCCTCCGCCCGCTCCGGATTGTCCTCCGCGATCGCCGCGGAATAGATGACGATGTCCGCCCCGCGCACGTTCTCCGCCGCGTGACCGATAAAGACCTTGATGCCTCTCTCCTCCAGATGCTCCGTCTTGTGAGACTTTGTGCGGTCCGAGCCCGTGACCTCGTAGCCCAGCTCCTTCAGATACACCGCCAGCCCCGACATCGACGACCCGCCGATGCCGATAAAATGGGCACGGTGGCCCTTATAATCAAATATGTTCGCGGCCATGATAAGACCCCCTTGCTCATACATATGACTGTGCGGATAAACAGGAAAATGTCGGGCTGACAAACTATCCCCTGTAGGGGCGCCGTTTCGGCGCCCGCCCCTAACGAAACGCATCGTACTACCCGGCGGGCGGCGCAACGCCGCCCCTACAGGAGAGCAGGTCGTTCCCCGCCAAATTCCAATTTATCCTACACTCAAACATTTGCCCCTATTTCGTCCATTATAGACCAAATCCCCGAAACCTGCAAGCGTCAGCGGAAACAGAAGGTTAAATGTTCGCGCGGGACACAGTTTTATCACAATTCGGCGCTAAAGCTAACAAACACGAACTATAATATAAAATATAGAAATAATATTCGGAAACTGAGGGTTTTCATGGATAAGATCAAGCGAAACGAGCGACTGGGCGCACTGACCAAGCTGCTCATCAACACGCCGAACCGCATACACACGCTGAATGAGTTCTGTGCGCTGTTCGGGGCGGCGAAGTCCACCGTCAGCGAGGACATCGACCTGGTGAGCCAGTCCTTCGCGCGGTTCGACCTCGGGGTGATCGAGACGGTGGCCGGGGCCGCGGGCGGGGTGCGCTACCGGGCCATACCCAGCCGGGAGAAAACGCGGCGGGTACTGGACGAGCTGGCCGTGCGCCTGTCCGAACCGGGGCGGATGCTGCCGGGCGGGTTCCTCTACACCTCAGACATCACCTCGGAGAGCGCCACAGCACAGGCCATGGGCGAGATATTAGCGGCGCGCTACTACGACCGCAAACCTCATTTTGTATTGACCATGGAGACCAAGGGCATCCCCATCGCGCTGATGACGGCGCGTATGCTGGATGTGCCGCTGGTGATCGCCCGCCGCGACAGCCGCGCCTACGAGGGCAGCGCCGTGAAGATCAACTATGTCTCCGGCGGCGAGCGCATCGAGACCATGGCCCTGGCCCGCCGCGCCGTGGCCTCGGGACAGCGGGCGCTGATCATCGACGACTTCATGAAGGGCGGCGGCACGCTCCAGGGCATGGTGGACCTGATGGAGGAGTTCTCGGCGGAGGTCGTGGGCGTGGGCGTGATGATCGCCACAGCCCGGCCCGAGCGCAAGCGGGTGGACGGCGCGAACGCGCTGCTCATTTTGGAGGGCTTCGAACCCGATACCGGGCGGGCAATCATTCACCCGGCGGAGGAATATCTATAAATTACGGAAAACGACATAAATAACAGGTTGAGTTTACGGGAAAAATGCTGTATAATTGTGCAGGATTCAAAAGAGGGAGGCAAATCACATGAGCAAAGTTTTCGTCATCGATCATCCCCTTGTACAGCACAAGCTGACGCTGATGCGCCAGAAGGACTGCGGCACCAAGGATTTCCGCCAGCTCCTTTCGGAGATCTCCATGCTGATGGCCTACGAGGTCACCCGCGAGCTGCCGCTGGAGGAGATCGAGATCGAGACCCCCATCACCAAATGCAAATCCAAAATCATCTCCGGCAAGAAGCTGGGCATCGTGCCGATCCTGCGCGCGGGTCTGGGCATGGTGGATGGCTGGCTGGCCCTGGTGCCCACGGCGAAGGTGGGCCACATCGGCCTGTACCGCGATCCTGAGACCCACCTGCCGGTGGAATACTACTGCAAGCTGCCCATGGACGTGGCGGAGCGCGACCTGATCGTGGTCGATCCCATGCTGGCCACCGGCGGTTCCTCCGTGGCGGCCATCGACTTCATCAAGAAGCGCGGCTATAAGTCCATCACGCTGATGTGCCTGGTGGGCTGCCCCGAGGGCATTCAGGCCGTGCAGCAGGCACACCCGGATGTCAACATCTACATCGCCGCCATCGACGAGAAGCTGAACGAAAACAAATACATCGTCCCCGGCCTCGGCGACGCGGGCGACCGCCTCTTCGGCACCAAATAATGTATTTGCAGGGAACCGGCAAAACACCGGTTCCCTGTGTTATAAGGGGATAACTACTCAATCCGCCACGACAGTTTGGGAAATTGTTGTGGGTGAAGAACCTCTCAGTCACACTTCGCGTGAGATGTCGTCACCCCTACAAATTCCTGCCTATAAGGAGAATAACATGACGGAATACCAGAATCCTTCCCTGGAGCTGCGGGCGCGGGTGGCGCTGGACAAGCACGGGTTTCACAACAGCCATTCACTGGGCCAGAATTTCCTGCTGGATGAAGGGCTGCTGAACAGCCTGCTGGACGCGGCGGAAGTTGGGCCGGAGGACCGCGTGCTGGAAATCGGGCCCGGTCCCGGCGTGATGACCGGCCTGCTGGCTGGGCGCTGTAAGCGCGTGCTGGCGGTGGAGGTGGACAAGGGCCTCGAACCGGTGCTCGCGGATGTGCTGGCGGGGACGGAGAACGTTGAGGTGCGCTTTCAGGATTTCATGAAGGCGGATCTGGATGCGCTGACAGGGGACGAACCCTATCGCGTGATCGCCAATCTCCCCTATTACATCACCGCCGACATCATGCTCCGGCTGGTGACCGCGAAGCATGTCCCGGAGAGCATCGCCATCATGGTGCAGAAGGAGGCCGCCGAGCGGGTGATGTCCAGCCCCGGCACAAAGTCCTGGTGCGCCCTCGCCGCCACGGTGCAGTCCTACGGCGCGGCGGAGGTACTGGTGGACGTGCCCTCGGAGGCATTCAATCCACCGCCCCATGTGCAGAGCCAGTTCATCATCATCCGAAAGCATGAAGTTCCCGTTGTGACGCCGAAGGATGAGCGGCTGTACCTCCGGGTCATCAACGCCGCCTTCGCTATGCGCCGCAAGACCCTCGCCAACAACCTCAAGGCGGCCTTTGGTCTCGATCAGGCCGCGGCCGTCAGCGCCCTCGAAGGCGCCGGGCTGGATGCCCGTGTCAGGGGTGAAGCGCTGTCCCTTCAGGAGCTTGCCCGGCTATCGGATGTGCTTTGTGACTTAACCGCCGGATGATCGGATGTCCACATTGATTATTATTTCTGCCGTGGAAAAGTGTGCGCGCCAGTCATAGCTGATCCAGCGTTGATAAGTTGGGAAGTGCATGGCGGCGCGTTCGGCAAAGCCGAAAGGTTCCACACCGAGTGTCTGACAGCGCCGAACCAGCGCTTCCAGCGTCCGGGCCAGCTCCCCTTCGGCGCGATCAAGCAGCGCGCGGTCGGAGGAATCCTCGGCGGTGAGGCGCAGGTCGGCCTCCACCGTCACCCTGTCCCCGTCGAGCTTCACCTGCCGGCGGGGATTTGTTATTGTGGAGAGCATACAGGTTTCGCCGCCTACATCGAAGGAGAAGGTGTCCACCCGGCCTGTCAGCAGGTCGAGGCCGAGGGTCTCCCCGGCGGTCAGGCGTCTCACCATTCGGCCCTCGCGGAACAGCGCCCCGCCCAGGTATTGCCGGGCGGAGGCGGTCAGCGTGTCGGCGTTGAGCCGGTCCTCATCGTCGGTGATGGTGGCGGCGGCGGGCTTTTCTCCGGCGTCCATGAAGCCCCATATGCCCACAGGGTCGGAATAACAGGAGCGGGTGGCGTAGTAGAGGTCGGCGAAGGTCGCCCTCGGGATGTAGCCGTGGGCGGCGTAGTGGCGGAACATGGCGGCCAGCTCGCTGGACAGGCGGGTGCCGAGGATGATCTCCTGCCCCTTGATGAAGGTCCGGGCACGGCCCTCGCAGACGACGAAGCCCGCCGTGGTATACAGGTGCCGGGTCTCCGCCACGCGGCTGATGAGTTCGGGAAACGCCGCGTCGGAGGCCAGTTCTTCCGAGGCCACGATGAGCTTGACGTGGCTCAGGTTCAGCTCCCGCGCCGCCGCCCATTGCAGGTGCTCAAGCGCCTGGGCGTAGTCCTCCCCCGCCGCGGAGAGCACCAGATACGGACTGCCGGAGGCTTCGCCGCCGGCATTGCTGTCTCCCGGATGGCCGATGCGGGGGATACGCATGGTCAGCTCGATGCCGCCGGTGTCGGCGCGGTCGATGCCCAGCACCAGCGCGTAGGCCTGGTTCTCCACCTCGCCCGTAGTCCCGCCGCAGCCCGTCAGTAGCAGCGCTGTCAGGGACAACAGCAGAGCTAACCGTCGCATACCGCCGCCTCCCTTCCGAATGGGACCAGCGCCGCGATGAGCATTACCGGCAGACGCCACAGGTCCAAGCTTATAGTTGACGGCAGCAGCGCCATCAGCGCCACAGCCGAGAGCGTCAATATCCCGGCAGGGAAGCCGCTCATTTGAGGGATGACACGCTGAAGCAGCGCCGATGCGGCCCAGCTTTCGAAGCACAGCAGATGGAGCATACCGACGCAATAGATGATGATCATCGGGAGCTGCAAATACATCGGGGCGCGGCCGTTGGTCAGCAGGGCGTCCAGTTGTGTGCGCTGGCCAAGGCCGGCGGCGTCCATCACGGGGGCCATCATCAGGCGAAGCAGTATCAACAGACCGACTACTGCAACGGCAATCGAGAGGCTCCCGCATACCCTTTTAAACTGCCTTTCCCCGCACAGCAGCACCGCTGCGCCGCCAATGATGACGATCCAGCCCGCAGCGCGGAGGCTCCCGTGCAGTACGCCTCTCATGCCGAAGCCCAAGGCGGGAAAGAGCCAGGCAGGCCGGTAATACGGCCACTGATACAGTATGACCACCAGCATCAGCGGCACAAAGGCGCGCATCCAGACACGGGCCGAAGCGCCCAGCGCGTCGCCGCCCAGCCAAAGACACCGCCCCACGGCCAGCAGCAGGGGCAGCATCAGCACAACGGTGGGAATGTGGTTGAAAGCGACGCAGCTCTCGGAAAAGGCCGTGGCTTCCAGCATCCCGGCGGCGTCCAGCGCCGACGAGACCAGCAGCGCACACAGGAGGAAGGGACGCCTCCCCCGCTTCGCCGCCCGACAGATCAGCCACAATACCGGCAGCGACAGTATAAGGCCCAGCAACGCTGAAAGCCACGCGCCGTTATGCACCTCAGGCGCGTCCACCATCAGTCCGTAAAACAGCCGCGAGATCACCGCCGCCCCGGCGCTGGCCGTTGCCGCGGAACGCGATAGCTTGTTGTTCATGGGAACCTCTTTTCAATTGAAGATTCTTATTTGTAGGTAATCAGGAATTTGTAGGGGAGATGCACGCTCTCCTGTAGGGGCGGCGTTGCGCCGCCCGCCGGGTAGAACGATGTGCATCGTACAAGGCAGGCGCCGAAACGGCGCCCCTACAGGGATAGTTTATCTCCTCCATAAACTTCAATTTATCACACTATCCCCATTTCTGAAACCACGGCGGCAGGCGCAGCAAAATATCGGGGTTGTGGGGGCGGGGCGGGGCCACAGGGGCGAGGAAGGGCTTGCCCAGGGACTTTGTGGCGCACAGCGCGGTGACGATACAGAAGGCAGCTACGCAGATGCCGTAAAGGCCGAATAGCGCCCCGGCCAGTATCACGCCCAGCCGGTAGAGTATCAGCCCCAGGCCGAAGCCGTAGTCCGGGACAGCGTAGTTGCCCAGGCCGGTCAGGGCAACGATGATGATCAGTATAGGACTAATGATGGAGGCCGACACCGCCGCCTGCCCCAGTATCAGCGCGCCGACGATGCCCAGCGCCCCGCCGATCTGCCGGGGCATTCGCGTGCCCGCCTCGTTGATGAGGTAGAAGGAAAACTCCATCAGCAGTATCTCCACCAGTATCGGGAAGGGCACCCCGGAGCGGGCCTCGGCGATGGAGGTCAGCAGATTCATGGGGATCAGGTGCATGTGATAGTCGGTCAGGGCGATGTACAGCCCCGGCAGGAATACGGAGATCAACATGCCCATGAATCGGATGATTCGCAGGAGCGTGCCGTACTGCCAGCGGGCAAAGGCGTCGTCGGAGGCGTGGAGCAGGTGGAACAGGCTCACCGGGGCCACAAGCGCGTAGGGCGAATTGTCCGCCAGCAGCACCGCCTGACCCTCCATCAGGCAGGCCGCCGCCCGGTCAGGGCGCTCGGTTTGCAGCACCTGGGGCAGCAGCGCGGAGGGCTTGTCCTCTATGCGCTGCATCAGCTCGCCGATGCTCCGGACCGACGGCGCGTCGATGCGCTTCACCCGGTTTCTCAACTCCTCCACGATTTTCGGATCGGTCACGCCGTCGATGTAGGCCAGTGAGAGCTGGCAGGGCACCGCCGTCCCCACGGTCAGCGATTCCGTGACGAGCTGATACGAGGGCACATAGCGGCGAAGCAGCGTGATGTTGGTCCGCAGGCACTCCACAAAGCCCTCCTGGGAGCCCAGCACCACCGATTCGTTGGTGGTTTTGTCCACCTGGCGGGTAGGAAAGCCCCGGGTCTCCAGCAGCAGCGCCTGATCGCTGCCCTCCATCAGCACCGCCGTCATGCCGGTGACCACGGCCCGGAGGATGGTGCCCACCCGGTTTTCTTCGTCACACTGCGCGATTTCCAGCACACGATTCCGAAGAACGTTCATGTTCATGGCTTCGCCCGAATGGGAGGCCACGGCCCGCAGTACAAAGTCGTTGATCTTCGTGTCGCTGGCCATGCCCTCGATGTAGATGACGCATATTGGAACGTTTCCCGCCATGTAATCGCGAAAATGGGCGTCGGCATTGACGCCCGCGTTCAGCAGCTTTTTGAAGATGCTGATATTCTCCGAAAGGCCTTCGGACAATACGTCATGACATGCAGGCATATAAAAACACCTCCCCGGAACATGACATTTCTATAATGTCAGTATGTTCCGGGGAGGCGCTTATTATGCGTCACTCCAACAGGAAGGGTATTCGCTGATCCAACAGCTCCCGCAGTTCCAGCAGGCTGGCCTTCATGCGGCGGCGAGCCTCGGCGCTCATGCCCTCGGGGGGCTGGAGATCGTAGCGGGTGGAGGAGAGGGTCTGGAGCATGTCGTCGCGGTTCCAGACGTAGAGGGGTACGACGCCCACGTCGATGGCGAGGAAGCCGCCGTCCTCCTGCTCCTGGAGGGTGAAGTCCAGTATGATGCCGCTGTCGGTGTAGCGCTCGGTCATGTTGCTGATGAAGTTGCCCAGGCTGTAGGCCACCAGGCCAATGCGCTCATTGCCGCCGCTGTCCGTGGTCTTTATGTATTCGATGGGCTGCACCACGTGGGGATGGCTGCCCAGGACCACGTCTACACCGGCGGCCACCAGCTTTTTGGCGGTGGACTTGGCGGTGGAGCCGGGCTCCCGCTGGTATTCCTTTCCCCAGTGGGGCAGGGCGATGATGACCTCCGCCCCGGCCTTTTTCAGCGCGGCCACATCCTTTCTGAAGTCCGCCTGCTTTATGTAATTGATGCCGTACTGGACCACCTTCGGGGAGCACTTTTCCTCCATGTCGTTGGTCTGCTGGGTATAGCACAGAAAGCCGATTTTGACGCCCTTGACGTTCACCACCACTGGGGTGTTCTTCTCCTTTTTGGTGCGGTTCGCGCCGCCGTGGTCGAAGCCGTATTGGTCCACCCAGTTGACCGTGGTCACCATGCCCTCGCCGAAGCGGTCCAGCATGTGGTTGTTCGCCAGCGTCAGGAAGTCCACTCCGGCGTCCTTTATCGTGTCCAGCAAGCTCTCCGGGGCGTTGAAGCGGGGGTAGCCGGAATAGGCTTTGTCCTTGTACTTGCCCACAGTGGTCTCCAGGTTGGCGATGGTGTAATCGGCGTCGGCCAGGGAATTGGCGATCAGCGCGTACTGCTCATGGAAATCATAGCTGCCGTCATCCTCCGCCGCGATTTCAAGCTGCTTTTCGTGCATCATCAGGTCGCCCACCGCCCGGATGTGGACCGAGCGGAGCCCCTTCGCCGCGCCGATCTCCGCCGTGGTGTAGCCCTCCGCCGCCGCGATGCCCGTCAGCAGCGCCATCGCCAGCAGCAGCGCCGCCAGCCTGTGGAATAATCTCATTTGTGTTGCTCCTTTATGTTGATAAGGAGGAATATGTTTGAGAGGGATGGGTTACCCGTTCTCAAACAAATTCCCATTACTATGAAACATTCTATACGGTCTAACCCCAAAAGGGCATAGTTCACCTATAGCGATACAATAGTGGAACTATGAACTCGAGAAGGGGAGTCAACA
>CACZXF010000070.1 GCA_902785105.1 uncultured Eubacteriales bacterium
AGGAGCATCGAACGCCCGGAAAACAGTCCAGTGGACTGTTTTCAGTGAGATGGGGCCGGCAGGCCCTTGTCAAGTGCCCGTGAGGGCGGATGAGGTGGTCTCGAATAAACTCCCCGACAAATTCCTGTTTATAGCAGGACTGAACCATTGCGTAGAAACAATGCTCCCCGATCCTTGCTGCGGGCAGGAACGGGGAGTTTGTTGCAGGGTGTTATTTCTTCCTTCTGCCGGTATAGGATACGACGGCGCGCTGGATGACGATGAAGAGGAGGAGGAGTGCGCCGGTGGCGATCTTGCCCCACCAGGAGGAGAGGGTGCCGTTGAAGTTGATGATGGCGGGGATGACGGACTTGAGCAGCACGCCGAACATGGTGCCGATCATATAGCCGACGCCGCCGGTGAGCAGCGTGCCGCCGATGACGGCGGAGGAGATGACCTCCAGCTCGCCGCCCTGGAGGGACATGTTCCAGCCGGACTTGACGATCAGCACGTAGGCGATGCCGGCCAGCGCGGAGCAGAAGCCGTTGATGGCGTAGACGGCCACCTTGGTGCGGCCCACGGGCAGGCCCATCAGCTTGGCGGAGGATTCGCTGCCGCCGATGGCGTAGACGTTCCGGCCGAAGCGGGTGTGCTGGAGCACGATGGTGCCTAAGATTATCATCACGATAAACATGATGACCGTCAGGTTGATGTTGGTGATGGGCTTGATCTTCACCCACTCGCCGTCCTTCATGTGGTAAAGCGTGATCTTGAAGCCGGCCAGCGCGTTGATCAGCGGATGGTCGATGGAGATGGACTCGCGGGAGATCAGGCTGCACACGCCGCGGGCGAGGAAGTTGCCGGTCAGCGTGGTGATGAAGGGCGGCACGTTCAGATAGTGGATGGCCGCGCCCATCAGCGCGCCCAGGCCCACGCCCACCAGTATGGAGAAGGGCATGGTGATCAGCGGGGAAATGCCCAGCTTCACATAGCCGTAGGCGATGAGCATGCCCGTCAGTGAGGCCACGGAGGCCACCGACAGGTCGATGCCGCCGGTGATGAGCACCATGGTCATGCCCACGGCTGAGATGCCGTAATAGGCGTTGTCCGCGAAGAAGTTGACGAAGGTGCGCAGGGTCGTGAAGCCGATGCTGCCGTAGCGGATGGCGCCGTAGGCGTAGATGATCAGAAAGATGATGACCGTGGCGTACACCATGATGTACTTGGGGTTCATGATGCGGCTGATGAGGCTCTGCTTATTGCGGGTATTCATTTGGTCGCGCCTCCTTTCGCCATCATGGAAGCCTGACGGCGCTGGTTGGCCCGCTTGGACATCCACGCGCGGACGGGCTCGGATTGCAGCACGATGACCACCGCGATGATCATCGCCTTGAAGGCCATGGTGGCCTCGGCGGCGATGCCGAAGTAATACACGAAGGTGACGATGGTGCGGATGATGATGGAGCCGATGACGGTGCCGGACAGGCTGAACTTGCCGCCGGTCATGGACGTGCCGCCGATGACGACGGACAGTATGGCGTCGGTCTCATAGTTCAGGCCCGCGTTGTTGGAGTCGTTGGACATGATGCGGCTGGAATAGATCAGGCCGCTGATGCCCGAGAGGAAGCCCGTCAGCGCGAACACGATCAATATGATCATCCGGGAATTGATGCCGGACAGGCGGGACGCGCTGGGATTGATGCCCACGGATTCCACGAAGGTGCCGAAAGCGGTCTTGCGCACGAACAGCATCACCGCCGCCACCACGATGATGGTGATGACGATGGGCGTCGGCAGGAACAGGCAGCTTCCCTGGCCGATCCAGCGGAAGGGGGAGTACATGGTGGTGAACTGCTTGCCGTTGGTGACGATCTGCGCCACGCCGCGGCCCGAGACCATCAGTATCAGCGTCGCGATGATGGGCTGGAGTTGCAGGCGGCCCACCAGCACACCGTTGAACGCGCCCATCAGCAGGCACACCGCCAGCGGCACCAGCAGCACGAGGATGAAGGGATACACGGAGTAGTCGCCGGGGGTCTGGTAGAGCGGGTTGGTGGGGTCCCAGCGCATCAGCTTCAGCGCCAGCGCGCCGCTCACCGCCACCAGAGCGCCGACGGACAGGTCCGTGCCGCCCAGGGCGATGACCATCGTCATGCCCATGCCGATGATGGTGATCTCCGCCGAGCGGTTCACGATGTCCACCAGGTTGCCGTAGAGCATCCGGTTCGCCGGCTGGTAGCTGATGGAGAAGAAGTCCGGGCGGATGATGAGGCAGACGATGAGGATGAGGATTTCCGCGATGACCGCCCAGGTGATCTTGGAGCGCATGATGGAGGCGAAATCCAGATTCTTGTGCCGCAGGACCATCAGCAGCGCAACGAGTATCAGCGCCGCGCCGCAGATCAGGAAGATGTTTTGCAGCTTCCACGCCGTGCGCAGGCCTGTGACCTTGCTGAAATTGCCGATGGCGGTGTCATAGGGGGAGGACGCCTCGATGGCGGCTTCGATGGCCTCGTCGGAGGGCGTTTCCGCCTCGGCGGGGACCTCCTCGGCGGGAGCCTCCTCGCCCTCGACGGCGGGTTCTTCCACCGCGACGTCAGTTGAAGTGGTATTGTTGCCGCTGCGGGCGGAGGCCAGCATGGCGGCGTCGAAATCGGCCTTTACCGTGGCCTCGTCGTTACTGTTGATAAAGACTTCGGACATGCTCTTGTCCGAGAAGCTGACCTTATACGCGGAGTAGATGCTGTCCTTCACGGCGCAGACCCTTGAGAAGCACACCAGGCCCGCGACCACCAGCACAAGGCCGAGGATCAGCGGAATGAGATAGGGCTTCCTTTTCACTTCGCGTCACCTCCCTCGGCGATGATCTGTAAGATGCGGTTCTGTGTGCCGGAATCGAAAGGGCCTTCCAATTCTCCGGCCTTCTTGCCGTCGCGCATGATGACGATGCGGTTGGAGCAGCGGATGACCTCCTCCAGTTCGGAGGAGATGAATATGACGGACACGCCGTCCTTGCACATCTCCAGCATCAGGCGCTGAATTTCCGCCTTCGCGCCGACGTCGATGCCGCGGGTGGGCTCGTCCAGTATCAGCAGGTCGGGCTGAGTGGCCATCCAGCGGGCCAGTATCACCTTCTGCTGGTTGCCGCCGGACAGCTCGCCGATCTTCTTCTCGGCGTCCGGGGTGGCGATGGACAGGGCCTTGATGTACTTGTCCGCCAGCTCGTTCTGCTCCTGCCGGGACAGGGGCTTCAGGAAGCCGCGCTTGGCCTGCACGGCCAGCATGATGTTCTCGCGGATGGACAGGTCGCCCACGATGCCGTCGCGCTTGCGGTCCTCCGGGCAGAAGGCCACGCCGGACATGATGGCGTCGAAGGGCTTTTTCACATCGACTTTTTTGCCGTTGAAGGTGAGGGAGCCGCTGGTGATGCGGTTCGCGCCGAAGATCATCTCGGCGGTCTCCGTGCGGCCTGAACCCAGCAGACCGGCGAAGCCCACCAGCTCGCCCTTCTTCATGGTCAGGCTGATGTCCGCCACCGCGCCGGGCGCGCCGATGTGGTCCGCGTTCAGCTCCACGGGCGCGTCGGCGGGCACGTCGGCGGGGTGCATGTCGAATATGTTCTCCATGTCCTTGCCGACCATCTTGGTGACCAGCTCCAGCTTGTTGATCTCGTGGATGTCGTAGGAGCCGACGAGGTGACCGTTGCGCAGTATGGTCATGCGGTCGGAGATGGCGTAGATCTGGTCCAGGAAGTGGGTGATGAATATGATGCCCATGCCCTCGGCCTTCAGCTCGCGCATGACGTTGAACAGGAGCTGGACCTCGTTTTCATCCAGGGAGGAGGTCGGCTCGTCCAGTATCAGTATCTTGGATTCGATGTTCACCGCGCGGGCGATGGAGACCATCTGCTGTATGGCGGTGGAATAGTAGGACAGGGGACGGGTGACGTCGATGTCCAGATGGAAGCGCTTCATCAATTCGCGGGCCTTGGGATTGATGACCTTTTTCTTGAACTCCTTGCGGCCCACGAAGATGTTCTCCGCCACGGTCAGATTCGGGCAGAGGTTGATCTCCTGGAACACCGTGGCAATGCCCATGTCGATGGCGTTCTGGGGGCTGGTGGGGGTGATCTCCTTTCCATCGAATATGATGGTGCCCGCGTCCTTGTGGTTGACGCCCGTCAGGCATTTGATGAGGGTGGATTTGCCCGCGCCGTTCTCGCCCAGCAGGGCGTGTACCTCGCCGGCCCGCAGGAAGAAATCCACCCCGTCCAGCGCCTTCACGCCCGGAAACTGGATCTCTATGCCCCGCATTTCAAGTATGTTTTCAGGCAAGATGATTCCTCCTTTGAGGGTTGTAGAGGGTAAACGTCGGTTGAGTCAATGGATAATGGAAAATGGACAATGGCGGTTGAAATCCTTCGGATTTCTTTGATTGTGCTCGCGTTTGTTCAGAGGTCGAACTGTCGCTGTAGGGGCGGCGTTGCGCCGCCCGCCGGGTACGTCGATGCGATTCGTCGCAGGGCGGGCGCCGAAACGGCGCCCCTACAGAGTCAGGCCATACTTTGAACGGCGCTTTTCATTCTACATTCTCCATTTTCCATTATCCATTCTACAAAATGGGGAATTGGGAACGGGAAATAGGGATGGCGGATCAGCCGGTAACTTCATTCCCCATTTCCCATTCCCCATTCCCCATTAAAAACGGGGCGGCGGAAATCCGCCGCCCCGTTGGATATTGTGGTAACTTCCGAATTAATACTGGCGCTCGTCGATGACGTCCGCAGCCTTGACGGAAGTGGTGCCCTCGACCTCGATGCCGCCGACGCAGTCATACACGCCCTCTTCGGGATGGATGACGGTCTTGTCGAAGGTCTCGCCAGCCTCGAGCTTCTCGATGCAGTCCACGACGAAGGGACCATACAGGGGGTTGCACTCGACGGTGCAGTTCATTTCACCAGCCACGATGGCTTCGAAGGCGGCCTTGACGGAGTCGCAGCCGACGATGATGATGTCCTTGCCGGGAACCTTGCCGGCGGCCTTGATGGCGTCGATGGCGCCCAGGGCCATGTCGTCGTTCTGAGCGATCAGCACGTCGATCTGGTCGATGGACTTCAGCCAGCTCTCCATCAGGGCCTGGCCTTCGGCGCGGGTGAAGTTGCCGGTGTTCTGGGCAACGACCTCCATGAAGGGATAGTCAGCCAGAGCGGCCAGGTTGCCCTCGGTGCGGCCGACCTGCGCGTCAGCGCCGGTGGTGCCTTCCATGATGGCGACCTTGATGTTCTCGGTGCGGCCCAGGCTCTTCAGATATTCGCCGGCCCACTGCACCTGACGACGACCCTCGAGGGGGAAGTCACCGCCGAAAGCCGCGACGTAGTCGATCTTGTCCGCGCAATCGGGGATGCGGTCCAGAAGGATCAGCGGGATCTCGGCCTCGTTGACCTCGGTCAGGACCTCGTCCCAGCCGGAGGTGACAACGCCGGTGAACAGGATGTAGTCAACGCCCTGGGTGATGAAGTTGCGCAGCGCCTGGATCTGATTCTCCTGCTTCTGCTGGCCGTCGGAATAGACGAACTCCCAGCCCTCATGGCCGGTGACAGCGGCGGTCACGCTGTCGGTGTTCGCGGTGCGCCAGTCGGACTCCTGGCCGATCTGGGAGAAGGCGATGGTCACGGCGGAAGCGCTGGCCGCCATGGACAGCACCAGGCACAGAGCCAGAACCAGAACTAACAGTTTCTTCATGATGGGTTACCTCCAATCTAAACTCGGCAATTCTGCCTGTCATGATGTATTATACTACAGTTAAGTTTTGATGTAAATACAATAGTTTTGGGAAAAAGGGTGAAAATTTTTTTCGGAATCCTTACAGAACGGGAGCACTTATGAGTAAAATGGGGAATGGGGAATGGGAAATGGGGAATGGATGTGGAAATCCTACGGATTTCTTTTTATTGAAATGGCCTGTAATTTCAGGCGTTTTCCCTTAATCAAACAAATCCGGAGGATTTGCTCCTTCATTTCCCATTCCCCATTTCCCATTCCCCATTGTTGAAAATCATCATTGATTTTCATGGGTTCCCGGTTGATTTTTTTTCGACTTGCGGTATTCGCTGGGGGTGTAGCCGGTGTGTTTTTTGAAGAGGTAGCTGAAATAGTGGGCGTCGTTGTAGCCCACGGCGAAGGCGATCTCGGAGGAGCGCATGGCGGTGGCGGTGAGAAGCTCCCGCGCCTTGCCGAGGCGGAGGGCTGTGAGGTACTGGGTGAAGGTGATGCCGGTCTCCTGGGCGAATACGGTGGAGAAGTGGCTCTGGGACATGCCCACTTCCCCGGCCACGTCCTGGAGCATCAGGTTGGGGTTGGAGTAGCACCGGCTTAAATAGATGCGGGCCTTGCCCACCGGCGTCTCCCCCGCGCCTCGGCCGGAACGGTCCCGGCACTCGATGGCCTTTCTCAGCAGCGCCTTCACGGCCTCCAATCCCGCCGCGCCCTCGGCGCGCATGACCTCGGCGATGAGGCCCTCGTCCAGCGCCATCGGGTCGGCCCCGGCCTCCTGGACGATCCGCTGGGCGGCGATCAGCGCGGCCACGCGGAGGTAGCCCATGGCGAGGGAAAGCCCGTCCGCGCCGGGGCCCAGGGAATCGGTGTATTCGGCCAGTATGGTGTCGATCTCTCCGGCGGCGGCGTACTGCAATTTTTCGTAGAGGGGGCTTAGATCGAGGTTGTTCAGCGAGGCGGGGCGGTCGTTCAATTCGCCCACGCCGATGATGCGCCTGCCCTCGCCCCGTCGCGCGGCCATGTGGCGCAGGTGACGGGCGGACTGCATGGCGCGGCGGATGTCGTAATAATCCGAGACCGTCTCGCCGATGGACAATAATAACCCCTCGCAGTCCTTCAGCTCCGGGAGCTGTGCGGCGGAACTGGCGAAGGAATAGGCGCGCTCCTCCACGTCCCGCTCGTTGTCGCCCAGCACCAGCGCCCGGGTGCCCTGGGCCATGCCGCAGGTGAACACGCTGCCGCCGGTGGCCTCGGCCAGGCTGGCTAAGGCGGCGCGGGCGGCGGCGCGGGCCTCGTCCTTTAAGGGATAGGCGATGTCGATGACCACGTAGCAGCTCGCGGCCAGGTTCACGCCCATGGCGCGCATCTGTTGAAGCAGGATTTCGTCCTCAAAGCGGTCCCCCTCGTCGGTGAACAGCGAGGCCAGCAGCTTTTCCTTCAAAAACTGGTTGCCCGACGCCACCCGCTGCCGCAGCGACGCCGCGTTCTCTCGCTCCCGACGCTCGGCCTCGATCTGGCCCGCCACGCGGCTCAGCACCGCCCCCAGCTCCTTCGCCGTGATGGGCTTGAGTAGGTATTCCCGGACGCCAAGCGATATAGCCTGCTGGGCATAGCTGAAATCGTCGTAGCCCGACAGTATGATGACGCCCACCCAGGGCATCAGTCGCTTGATCTCCGCGCACAGCGCCATGCCATCCATGAAGGGCATACGGATGTCCGTCAGCAGTATGTCCGGGTTCAGGTCGCGGATCATCGGCAGCGCCATCTCCCCGTCCGGGGCCTCGCCCACGAGCTGAAAGCCCTGGGCCTCCCAGGGGAAGATGTTGCGCAGTGTTTCGCGAATGGCGATCTCGTCATCGACCAGAAAGACCTTCATCATTTTGAGTGCCTCCTGATTATAGTAGGAGAGTGGGTCGTGCAATCCCTGTAGGGGCGCCGTTTCGGCGCCCGCCCTGCTGTGAATCGCTTCGTACTGCCCGGCGGGCGGCGAAACGCCGCCCCTACAGGGAGACAGCCATTTCAAAAGTTATTGCTCCGCAATATCCTCCCTCGCCCTATACGGCACCCGGAAGCTCACCGTGGTGCCGCCGGGGCCGCTTTGGATTTGCAGGCCCTCGTCCTGGTGGTAGTAGAGGCGGATGCGCATGTCCACGTTGCGCAGGCCGAAGCTGCTGCCCTCGGGGGCGGCGAGGGGCGTGCCCTCCTGGCGCATGGCGGCGAGGACGCGGTCGAGCTCCTCGGGGGTCATGCCCCTGCCGGTGTCCTCCACGCTGAACAGGACGTGGTCGCCGTCCCGGCGGGCGCTGACGCGGATGAAGCCGCCGCCGCGGCGGGTCTTGATGCCGTGGTAGAGGGCGTTTTCCACCAGGGGCTGCAACAGGAGCTTGACGATGTAGCCCTCATACATGTCCTCGGGGATGTCGATGGCATAGTTGAGTATGTCGCGGTAGCGGGTCTTTTGGATGCTCAGGTAGCCGGAGAGGTGCATGACCTCCTTCTCCAGCGGTATCCAGTCCGCGCCGCTGGACAGAGAGATGCGGAAGAAGTCGCTCAATGAGCGGGTCAGGTGGATGACCTCCTCGCTCTGCCCGGATTCCGCCTGCCAGATGATGGTATCGAGGGTATTATAGAGGAAGTGCGGGTTGATCTGGGCCTGCAGCAGGCGAAGCTCGGACTTGGCCAAATTCTCCTGCTCCCGCCGGTTCTGCTCGATGAGGCTTTCCAGGCGGTTCGCCATGACGTTGATCTGCTGGGCCAGCTCGGTCAGCTCCTCCACGTCCATCTCCGGCATGCGGGCCTTCAAATCGCCGCCGGTGAGCCGCTGGACGCTGCCCTCCAATTGCTCGATGGCGCGGCGGATGATGTCGGCCAGCTTCCGTGAGGAATCCCTGGCCTTCATCAGCGACACCGCCAGCAGCAGGGCCTCCGCGATGGCCGTGGCCCACAGCAGGCGGCGGATGTCCGCCGATGCGCGGACCGTGCCGTCGATTTCCACCGATATAAAGTCGTCCAGCATGTCCGTGATGAGGTCGCCCACGTCGCGCACCTCGTCCACCACCAGCATGACCGAGCTGATGGGCTGGCCGTCCTCGATGCCCTGCCGCACTTTATCCACATAATCCGAGAGGGTGTCCATGGTGCGCCGGGCCACGGTCAGCTCCAGCTCTCCGGAACCGGCGCTGTCCGAGGAAAGCCTCTCCAGCGTGCGGTTCACCCGGTCCAACAGGCCGTCCACACCGCTGTCCTCGTAGCGCGTGCGGCCCGCCGCCACGGAAAAGAGCTGCTCCGGGAGCTGGCTGCCCACCATGGGTTTTAAGCCCGCCGCCGTCTCCATCCGCGACATCACCCGCTGATACCGCGCCGTGATGAAAAACAGCATCGTCAGGCTGAACAGCACCGGCAGCAGTAGCATCGCCGCCGTCAGCCGCGTGGTCGAGCCCAGCTTGCCGATGATGCTGACGGGGTGGGAATCGGTTTTCATGGTGAGGACATCCTTTCGGGATAAACAGGAATTTATCGGGGAGTTACCCGCCTCTCCTGTAGGGGCGGCGTTGCGCCGCCCGCCGGGTAGTACAATGCGTTTCGTTAGGGGCGGGCGCCGAAACGGCGCCCCTACAAGGTTGGTTTGACTGCACGACAAATTCCAATTTATCGAAGAGATAGAAAAATCAGTACCCCCTCGGCGGCAAATCCGCCAAATCATCAAAATCGGTGAACACCGTCTCCTCCGGGTGGACGGATTTGGGGACCGCTTCGCCCTTGGAGAGGGCCTCCACCAGCTTCATCACCGATTCGCCCAGATCGGGGGTGCATTCGACGATGCAGTTGACGCGGCCCTCCTTCAGGGCGTCGATGGCGGCCTGTTCGCCGTCCACGGAGATGATGATGAGGTCGTCGGAGCCGGGCTTCGCGCCGGCGGCGTCCAGCACGTCCAGCGCGCCGAGGGTCATGGCGTCGTTGTGGGAATAGATGACGTCGATGCCCTCCGCGCCGTACTTGTCCAGCAAATAGCGCATACATTCCCCGCCACGGGAGCGGAGGAAGTCGCCGGAGATGCTCTCCAATAAGGTAAAGCGCGGGTCGCCGGCGATGGCCTGCATGAAGCCCTGCTGGCGCTCCCGCATGGGGGTGGAATTGAGGGTGCCGGAGATCTCCACGACGTTCATGTGGGCCTTGCCCAGTGTGTCGGCCTTTTTGATGAGGTATTCCCCGGCCTGTCGGCCCTCTAAGAGGAAGTCCGCGCCGATGTAGGCGGTGTACAGGCTCTCGTCGGCGGTGTCGATCATCCGGTCCGTGAGGATCACCGGGATGCCCGCGTTCTTCGCCTCCGTCAGCACGTTGTCCCAGCCCTTCTCCACGATGGGAGAAAAGACGATGACGTCCACCTGATAAGCGATGAAGGAGCGGATAGCCGAGATCTGCTTCTCCTGCTTCTGGTTGGCGTTGTCCAGCATCAGCCCGTAGCCGTAGGCCTTCGCCGCCGCCTCCATGCTGGCCGTGTTGCCGATGCGCCACGCGCTCTCCGAGCCGAGCTGGGAAAAGCCGACGACGATCGCGCCGGTGTCCTGTTCCCCCGTCGGCTTCGCGTTGCAGCCCGTGAGAAGTGTTGCAAATATCAAAATAAGCGCGGCTGCCGTGAATCGCCTGATCGTCATTCGTATCATCCCCATTTCCCTTACCGTATTATAACATAATGGGGGAGAGATGTCCAATGGAAGGCGGACCCGGTTTATTGATATATACTTATAATATTATTTTTTTCTGCACCTTCCCTTCATAACTTTTGTTTAATGACGGATCAGGGGATATGGTGATAAAATTTATATGTAATTCGCGGCGGCTTTAAGTGCGCGGTAAATTGGAATTTGTCGGGGAAATGCACCAACCCTGTAGGGGCGCCGTTTCGGTGCCAGCCCCCTGCGAACCGGCATGTTCTACCGGGCGGGCGGCGCAACGCCGCCCCTACAGGAGAGCGGCTAACTCCCCGGATCGTCATTCTGGACCTCGGCAGCAAGGAGAACACGCTGATCGCCCGCGACATCCGCGCGCTGGGCGTGTACACGGAGATCCATCCCCACGACATCACGGCCCAGCAGCTCGCGGCGCTGCCCAACGTGAAGGGCATCATCTTGAACGGCGGCGTGAACCGCGTGGTGGACGGCGTGGAGATCGACGCCAGCGACGCGGTTTACAACAGCGGCGTTCCGCTGATGGCGGTGGACCACAGGGCGAAGAAGGCTGACTGCGTGCTTGCTCAGTGGCCCGCGGAAGAGGCCGCCCGGAAGGACGCTTTGAAAGCCTTCGTGTTCGACGCCTGCAAGGCCGAGGCCAACTGGAACATGGACAACTTCATCGCCGACCAGATCGAGCTGATCAAGAAGCAGGTGGGCGATAAGAAGGTGCTGCTGGCCCTGTCCGGCGGCGTGGATTCCTCCGTGGTGGCGGCGCTGCTGATCCGCGCCATCGGCGATCAGCTCACCTGCGTCCACGTCAATCACGGCCTGCTGCGCAAGGGTGAGCCGGAGCAGGTGGTGGAGGTGTTCCGCAACCAGCTGGGCGCGAACCTGATCTATGTGGACGCCGTGGACCGCTTCCTGGACAAGCTGGCCGGCGTGGCCGACCCCGAGCGGAAGCGCAAGATCATCGGCGCGGAGTTCATCCGGGTGTTTGAGGAAGAGGCCCGCAAGCTGGACGGCATCGAGTTCCTGGGTCAGGGCACCATCTATCCCGACATCGTGGAATCCGGCACCAAGACCGCCAAGATGGTCAAGTCCCACCACAACGTGGGCGGCCTGCCCGAGGACCTCCAGTTTGAGCTGGTGGAGCCTCTGAAGATGCTCTTCAAGGACGAGGTCCGCGCCTGCGGCGTGGCCCTGGGCCTGCCGGACTCCATGGTCTATCGCCAGCCCTTCCCCGGCCCCGGCCTGGGCGTGCGCTGCACCGGCGCCATCACCCGCGACCGCCTGGAGGCCCTCCGCGAGGCCGACGCTATCCTCCGCGAGGAATTCGAGATCGCCGGCCTGCGGGGCAAGGTGTGGCAGTACTTCACCGTGGTGCCCGACTTCCGTTCCACCGGCGTGCGCGACAACGCCCGCTGCTATGAGTGGCCCGTCATCATCCGCGCCGTCAACACCGTGGACGCCATGACCGCCACCGTCGAGCAGGTGGAGTGGCCCGTGCTGCTCAAGATCACCGACCGCATCCTCGCCGAGGTCAAGGGCGTCAACCGCGTCCTCTACGACCTCTCCCCGAAGCCGGTGGCCACCATCGAGTGGGAATAAACGCAATGGGTCAGTCCATCCGGAAAAATTGGAATTTGTTTGACTGAATGGAAAATGGATAATGGAAAATGAAAAGCGCCTGTGTTTGCGGGCCGACTTCATTCTCTGTTATCCATTTTTCATTGGCCCGATTAATCCCCGTCTATCGATGGGCCCGATTACCCCCACATTGCAGGACAAACGCACGAATTGCGATTGTATTACAAAATGGTGAACACCCATGCCCGTAGGGGCGGCGTTGCGCCGCCCGCCCTTGTACGTTGCGTTTCGTACTGCCGGCGGGCGGCGAAACGCCGCCCCTACAAGGTTAT
>CACZXF010000071.1 GCA_902785105.1 uncultured Eubacteriales bacterium
CTTTTTCGTCTGTCGCAGCGAACTCTATTCTACTGTGGGGTACTTCCCTTTTTCAAGCCCCTCCTTTCGGAGCACTTACATTATACAGGAAGCTCCTTTTCCCAGAAACGGATCACATTGAGGTTCAGACTGTCTGCCAGCTTTTCGAGCCCGGTCGTTTCCTCATCGGTCAGGGTGACGTTCGCGGCCTTCACCGCATCCTCCACATGGCTGACCTTCGTCACGCCGATGATCGGCAGTGTGCCCTTGGCGATGGCCCAGGCCACCGGAATTTGCGCGGGACCCACGCCGTACTTGTCCGCCAGCCGCTTGAGCTCGGCGTTCAGCACCTCCAGCTTGTCCAGCACTGGGTTGTAGGTCTCGGCGCGGGCGGAACCCTCGGGCATGGGATGCTGGGTGTCGTACTTGCCGGACAGCGCGCCTTGCTCCAGCACCATGTAGGCGAAGAAGGTGATGCTGTTTTCCCTGCAATAGTCCAGTATGCCGGATTCCTCGGAGGAACGGTTGATGAGGCTCAGGTGGTTCTGCACCGCGGACAGCTTCAGTCCGTGGGCCTTCAGGATGTCGTTGGCCTGTTTGATCTCAGAAAGGTTGTGGTTCGACACGCCCAGCATCGGCACATCGTCCCTGCCCTCGTAATACTTCGCCAACTCCTCCGTCCAGTGCGGTGCGTCCCAGACGTTGTGAATCCAGTAGATGTCGAAGCGGCTGAGGTTCATGAGCTGAAGCTGCATTTCGATCATGTCCGCCATGGCGGTGGGCTTGCCGTTGGCACACTGGGGCGTGAACTTGTCGGAGATCAGGTAAGGAACTGTGCATAAATTATTCATACATTCTGCTTGTCTGAATCCGCCATCGCTGCGTTGTCGTCGGTCAACGTGCCCCGGCACGCCTCCCTCCTCCCAGCACCTTCTCGGAGGTGCCCATGCCGTAGGCGTAGGCAGTGTCCCACAGATTCAGGCCGTTGGCCATCGTCGCGTCGAAGATTGGGTTCAGCGTCTCAGCCGTGAAGTCGTTCCCAAAGGTTCCATCGTTGCCCCAGGCCCACGCGCCGAGGGCGATTTTTGGCAGATTGTTCATGATTCTTTCCTCCTTAGATTTTCTGATTTCCGGTCGTCCACGCATGCTTCTCTCTTGCGTTCGCGGGTTTGTTCTGCGCCATGACGCCCGCCAGCGAGATTTCTTCATCCGTCAGTTCAAGGTCCACGGCCTTCGCTGCGCCTTCGATGTGGTGGAATTTCGTCGCACCGACTACAGGCGATGTCACCTTTGTCAGCAACCATGCAAGAGACACCTCCGTCATGCTCACACCGCGTTTTTCCGCGATCTCCGAAACGCGGCCTATGATGACCTCGTCCTGTTCCTTTGTGGCGTCATACTTGAACTTCGCGTAAGCGTCCTTCTCCAGCCGGTTGCTCGTTTCCCCAGGCTTTCGTGACAGCCTGCCCGAAGCCAAAGCGCTGTAGGGTGTCAGGGCGATGTTTTCCTCGTCACAGTACGGCACCATCTCCCGCTCCTCCTCCCGGAAGATCAGGTTGTAGTGGCCCTGGATGGACACGAACTTCGCCCATCCCTCCCGCTCGGCAATGGCATTGGCCTTGCAAAGCTGCCAGGCGAAGCAGTTGGAGATACCGATGTACCGCGCCTTACCCGCTTTCACCTGCCGGTTCAGACCGTCCAGTATGTCCTCGATGGGCGTCTGCCAGTCCCATATGTGATAGATGTACAGGTCCACGTAGTCCATGCCCAGGTTTTCAAGGCTTTTGTTCAGCATTTTTTCAATGTGTTGCTGGCCCGTGATACCCGCTTCAATCTCATCCTGCGTCCTGGGCAGGAACTTGGTGGCCACCACCACCTCGTCGCGCCTGGCGAAATCCCGCAGCGCCCGGCCTACGTACTGCTCGCTGGTGCCGGATTGGTAGGCGATGGCAGTGTCGTAGAAGTTTACGCCCAGCTCCAGCCCGCGCCGGATGATCTCCCGGGAGTTTTCCTCGTCCAGCGTCCAGGCGTGCTGGCCCTGTCCCGGATCGCCAAAGCCCATGCAGCCCATGCAGATACGGGAGACGTTCAAATCACTGGTTCCAAGTTTTACATATTTCATGGTTGCGTCAGCCTCCTATCCACTTCTTAAAGCAAAGTGACATTATGTCATTTATTAGTATATACCATATCTGACACAATGTCAATACTTTATATTGGATTGTTTTATAATTTTTATCTATATTCTCAACAGTGAAATGCCATTATCCGGATCAATCTGCGATCTCAATATCTCAAACTGCATCCCTCAGCAGCGCTCTGATGTTATTATAGGGACACTCCAGGCAGCTGTTGTCCTCCATGGCAATGTGGTTCATGATCAAAAGCTTCAAAAGCATGCACCGCTTCTCCATAGAGTGGACCAGCAGGCTGGAAAACGACTCGATACTCATGGCGTCTAAGCGTTTTGCATGGCATCCAGCTCCTCCACCCGGCGCTTGTCCTCCTTATACATCAGGACAAGGAGGATTTCCTTCCAGGTTTGAAAGTAATTGTAAATCGAAGTGCGCGTAAAGCTCGTCATCCCAGCCATGTCCTTCAGTGTTATCTCTTTGAAGCTCATGGTCTGATAGAAGCTTTTCGCATGCCGAAATGATATCCTCCCCGCGCACATTTGTCAATTCCGCTGAAGCCTTAGGCATGGAGATACTCCCTTCATCGGCAGATGGCGACCTTCTATACATCTACATTATAACATAGCAATGACACTTAGTCATTATTTCTATCTTGTTTGTATTGACTGTTTGTCATTCAATTGATTATATACTGAAAATTATGTGATGGAAGGTCATTGAAACAGGATGCACATTCTCATTCACGGCACCCCATCCCCTTCAACCTTCAGCACCGTGCGGCAGTTTGAAAAGGGATCGCTCCTCCCCATCGTCCGCCCCATGTTGCTCCTGTCGCGGGCTTACCTGCTCCGTTCGGATCAAGCATTTTCCCATTGACGCGGGCGGCTTTGTTGTTTATAATAGAGTTATCCTCATTTTAATTCGAAGGAAGCGAAATATAAAATGGCGGGTACAATCGTAAGATTTTCAAAGGAGCATCCCGAATTTCCCCTCGTGGAATTTCTCGATCACTCCGCTTTTGATGAGCTCATCGCGATAGATCTCGAGGAGGACACCTATAAGTTCATCTTCAATGTGGAACAGAAATACTGGTCCCCCTCCATGGAGGGCACCTACAGCGCGTTTTACGCCTATGCAGGCAGGAATATGATCCATCCTGAGGACCGGCAGACCTATCTTGAAATGATGGACCCCAAGGCACTGCCCATCCATCTTGAGGCGGCGGACGGCATACTAGATTTTGAGTTCCGGGCCCAGAACACCAACGGTGGCTGGCACTGGTGCGAGCAGTACGTGGTCAGTGGCATCCGTCACGGCGTACCGGACGGGCTGGCCTACTGCTATGTCTTCGATATCCAAAGCCGCAAGGACCGTGAGGCAGGCAGGACGCGGGTTGCCTACCGGCGGGATGTGCAATACGATCAGCTCACCAGCCTCCCCCGTGAAAAGGATTTCTATACGCATGCTGAGGCGATGCTGGCCGAGACGGACAAGGAATGGCTGCTGGTCGCCATCGACCTTCAGCACTTCAAGCTGTTCAATGAATGGTACGGGCGCGGGCTGGGCGACCATGTGCTTTCGGATATCGGGCATGAGCTTTCAAGCATCGCCGAGGCCCACGGCGGTGTGGCCGGATATATCGGCGGCGATGACTTCACGCTGCTGGTGCCGGCGGCGAATTTCAGCATTGACGCGCTGTATCAGAAGCTGCATGATATTATCAATGAGCACGGCGTGTCCATCGGCTTTTTGCCCGCCATTGGGGCTTGCCGTTCCAAGGAAAACGCTTCCATCTATACGCTGTATGACGAAGCTTCACTGGCCTGCCAGGAAGCCAAAAAGGATTACAAGACCCGTGTGATCTACTATTCCTCATCGCTGGTGCAGCAAACGGCAGATGACTACAAGACGCTGTCCGCCTTTAAGGACGCCCTGGCCAATGGCGAGATCACCTTTTACCTCCAGCCCCAGTGCCGCGCGGTCAACAGCCAGATCGTCGGCGCGGAGGCGCTGGCCCGCTGGGTGAAGCCGGACGGCACCATGATACCGCCCTTCAAGTTCATCCCCACGCTGGAGAGGTACGGCTTCATTCCCGACCTGGACAAGTATATCTGGGAAGCAGTCTGCAAGTGGATACGGACATCCCTGGACCGGGGCATTCCGCTGCTGCCCATCTCTGTGAACATCAGTCCGGTAGATATCTTCACCATGGATGTTCCGAAGTTTTTCGAGGGGCTGATTGAGAAATACAAGCTCCCCAAGTCCGCGATAAAGGTAGAGATCACAGAATCCGCCTACGGCGAGGGTTCCGACAAAGTTCGCACCACCGTCCAGACCTTCCGCGACATGGGGTTCATGGTACTGATGGACGACTTCGGCAGCGGCTTCTCTTCCCTCAACATGCTGCGGGAGCTCAATGTCGATATGATCAAGCTGGACGCCTACTTTCTCCGCATGGACGAGGACACGGAGAAAAAGGGGATGCACATTCTGGAATCCGTGGTCAACATGGCCAAGACCATGTCGATGCCCATCATCGTCGAGGGTGTGGAGACGACGGAGCAGTGCGCCTATCTGATGAGCCTGGGCTGCCGCTACATACAGGGCTATTACTTCTACAGGCCTCTGTCGAAGGAGACCTTTGAAGCGCTGATCGTGAACCCGAAGAACGTCGATCCCCAGGGCTTCACCTTCAAATTCAACGAGGAATTCCACATCCGGGAATTCCTCAATGACGACGTGTATTCCGATTCCATGCTCAACCAGATCATCGGCCCAGCAGCTATTTACGCCTGGCACGGGGATGACGTGGATATCATACGCTTCAACCAGCAGTTCTACAAGGCAGTCCATGCCCCGGATTTCACGGAACGGCTGCTCAATATCCAGCAGTACATGCCCAAGAACGAGCGGGCACAGCTCCTGGAGGTGCTTCAGAAGGCCAGCGACGATCGGCTGAACGGCGCGAGCAGCATACTCTCCTTCAACAAGATCGACGGGACGCGGGTCCGATTCCTGATCCACTTCTACTTCCTCAATCAGGACGGCGAAACCAGGCGCTTCTACGGCTCCGCCCGGGATATCACCGACATCGCCTATCTCCAGCAGCAGATGCAGCTTTTGTCCCGGTTTGTATCGAGGACCGTGCTTTTCCTGGTCGCCAGGGCGGACAAATACGTCTTTGAGGTCGTGGCCCACGGCCTGGAAAAGGCCACAGGCCTTGGAAAGACTGAGATAGAGGACGAGCTGAACACGGGCAAATTCTACAGGCGGCTGATACCCAAAAATGAAAGCGTGCTGTGGAAGATCGCACTGAAGTGCGTCGAGACCCGGCAGAGCGCCAGCCGGGAATTCAAAATGATCGGCGTTGACAATGAGGAGCTCGATCTCGTGGTGGACGCCGACTTTGTGGACGATCCGATGAGCGATGTCAAGTGCATCCTGTCGATGCGCAGGGAGCGGCTGGAAAAGACGGGTAAGTAAAAAAGGGATTTGGCGGGCACAGCCTGCCAAATTCCTTTTTGGTAACTGTTCAATTTCCTCGTCAAATTGAAGTTTATCGAGGGATCAAACCAACCCTGTAGGGGCGCCATTTCTGCGCCCGCCCCTAACGAAACGCATTGTACTACCCCGATGGGCGGCGCAACGCCGCCCCTACAGGAGAGCAGGAAACTCCCCCACAAATCCCTGTTTATAAGGTGGCACAGAGCAGCAATTTTTCCTGTCTTACCGTTTATCCTTGTCGATGAATTCAAGCGTGATGGTGGACAGCGCGGCAAAGGCAAGGACGAACAGTATGAGTGTGAACCAGTAATCGGCAATATTTTCCGGGGTATTGTCGTAATCCGGATTGTAGCTGGCCTCGGAGATCTTGTTCTGAAGGATGTCCTTTACACGGTCCTCGCCGATCATGTTGATGATATCGCCGATGGTGGTGGTATAGGTGTAGCTCTTATCCCTGAAGGACCGCACATCGCTGTTGCCGGCCAGCAGGTCGATGAGGCTGCCCACTTGGATGTCCTTGCCCAGCTCCATGTCGTGGTACTTTTCCAGCAATCCCTCGGCGTTTATGGCGTCGAGCACCTCGCCCACGGTGGTGGTCTCGGTGACCTGCTTATCCAGCACGGGCTTCAGCCGCTCCTCCTTGAGCAGCCGCTCCATCAGGCTGCGCAGACTGAGACCGGGCACCTCCAGCTTGAAATCGAAATTCCACAAGCTGTCGAAGACGCTGTTGTCCAGAGCCTTGCGGAGCAGTTCGCCCAGGGTCATGTTGTCCAGCACATGCTCCTCCCTGAGTTCCTTATAGGATTCGGAGCTTGTCAGCATATCCTTGACCTCGCCCAATGTGAATACCCGGGTAAGCTGGGCTTCACGGATCATTTTGACGGCTTCGATGTCCTCGTTTTGCAGCAGGTCGATCACCTGGCCCACGGTAATGGTGGCGCTGAATTCCTTGTCCCGCATCTTGTTGACCTGGTTCCATATGGTCAGTACCGGGCGATTATTGTAGTCGGCCTGGGCTGAGATGACCTTCAGCGCGGGATTGGAGATGGTGAAGGGGGTGATGTAGTTGGTCCACTCAGGCAGGGAAAGCATGCCGCCGGAGAACACGAGCTGGAAGATCAGCACGAAGGGCATGATGGTCATGGCCGTGGTGGTGGTGTGGGCCAGGGTGGAGACCCACAGCGACATCATGTCCGAGGCATAGGTGATCAGGAACATCGAAATGCCGAAATCCACGATCAGCCAGGGGGTGATCATCCCCTCAGCGGGATACTTGACGCCCACGGTCTTGGTTACGTAGAGCGTCACGCCGGTCTGCATCATGCACAGCAGCGCCTGATAGATCATGTGAGAGAGAATGTAACTCGAGATGTGCATACCGGAGCGGTGCTCGCGCTTGATGACGTCGCGCTCACGGCAGATGACCTGTATGGAATTGAAGCAGCCGTTCCAGATGCACACCATGACCATGGCGAAGCCGCCCATCAGCGACCCCTCCATGGTGATGAACAGCCGATTGCGGATGACCATGCCCACCAGACCGGCGATCAGCGCCGCCATGGGCAGCACCTTCCAGTCGTTCTGATAGACAAACATGCGCATCAGCTTCCACAGGTAGATGCCTACCTGGGCAAAGCGCCCGCGATGGTGAACCGTAAGACGGCGACGGGACTTTTTATTGACGCTCAGCTCAGCCATGCTGCACCTCCATATACTTCATCACAAATTCGTCGGCCAGGCCGTCGCCGCCCTCCTCCACGCGGTTGACGGACTTGACAATCTGCTCCATCCGCTCCCGCTGGAAAAACTTCCGGGCGTCCTCGATGCTGCCATACCAGGCCAGTCGGCCGGTGCGGGCGCTGTCCTTGGCCAGCACGATCACGTCGTCAAACAGGTCGATGACGCGGTCAGGCGTGTGGGTGATGACAATGACGATCTTGCCCGTATCGGCGATCTTACGAAGCTGCTCGAACAGCTCCCGGGCCATGACGCCATCCAGGCCGGAGTCGGGCTCGTCCAGTATGAACAGCGAAGGATTGGAGATGAACTCCATGGAGATGGACAGGCGCTTCTTCTGGCCTCCGGAGAGCTTCTCCACCAGGTTGTGTTTCACCGGGGTCAGGCCGAAGATCTCCATGACCTCCTCCACCCGCTTCTTTCGGTCGGCGGCGGTGACCTCCACCGGCAGGCGCAGCTTCGCCGCGTCCATCAGCGTGTTCAGCACGGTGTCCTTGCCGCGCATCATCTCGGACTGGGGTACGAAGCCCACCTCATACTGCATCTTTTTATACTGGGTGTACATGTTGGAGCCGTTGAGCATGACCTCCGCGTGGGCCTTCTCGTAGCCGTTGACGGCGTTCAGAAAGGTGGTCTTGCCCGCGCCGGAGCCACCCAGCAGCAGCACCATGTGGCCCTGGGGGATGGACATGTGGATGTCGCGCAGCAGGACCTTCTTCTGGAAGAACTCGTGGACGGTGCGGTCCTTCAGGTTCACCGTCAGGCCCTGGTCCATGACCGCCGCGGTGCCGTGGCTGGCCAGCCGTTCCATCTCGGCCTTGAGGTCCTCCACCTTCCAGCCGGGCTGGTAGTTGGGATTGAAGCCCCAGATCAGTGCCGGGATGAAGTCCGTATAGGGCAGCACCCACAATATCAGCCAGCGTCTGCGCACGCCGTAGACCTCCACCAGGCCAATGCACACGCGGATAGAATAGATGAAATTGACCAGGGTCAGCGCTAAAGAGGCGCTTATGAACACGATGTCAAGAGGCTGAATGGTCGCTTGAAGCTCCGGAGTCGCGTTCCGGAACAGGTAAGACACGTTGAGCAGGATATTGCCGACCGCCGATATGGCATAGACCGGCCCTTCAGACTCGCGGCCCGCGCACCGCGCCATCTGGAATTCCCGAACACCGGGAATCAGCGCGTACCAGCCCTTGACGCCGGACTTGATGAACATCCGATAAAGACCAATGTAAAACAGGGCCAGGGTTATGACGCTGATGATATCCTTGCCTCCAAAGAAAATCGTCAAAACTACCCATAATGCAAGCATTTCATCCACTCCTTCGCAATGAACGCACATTAATTCCAACTGACAGAGGGATAAATGCACGCCATCATATTTCCCCAAACATATATCTATATATATTATAAACGAAATCAAGAAATTTGCAATATAAATAAAATAGTTTTTGTACCTGCTGACTGTGTTTTATTTATGTCAATTGCAGCGATTTAACTCAGCCCGATAAATCAGAATTTGTCAAGGAAACACACCAACCCTGTAGGGGCGCCGTTTCGGCGCCCGCCCCCTGCGAGACGACACGTCCTACCCGGCGGGCGGCGAAACGCCGCCCCTACAGGAGAGCGGGTAACTCCCCTACAAATCCCTGTTTATCCCGGCCTTTCCCTGTTGCTATTGATGCGAAGCAAAAAACGACGATGGTTTTATTGCAAGATCATCATATGTATGATATAATCAGACCAAAATCAGATTGAACCGCCCCAGAGGAGAGATTTATATGAAGGAACCCACATCCGCCGCCCCGGGCGCGAACGGTCTCAGGCCCTATCTTTCGCCGCTGACCGTCTGGGCGCTGTCCGTCGGCACGGCCATCGGCTGGGGCTCGCTGGTGGTCACCAGCAGGACCTATCTCTCCCAGGGGGGATTGCTGGGCTCCATACTGGGCCTGCTGATCGGGCTGGGGATGATGCTGATGGTGGCCCACCACTATCATTTCCTCGCCAACCGCTATCCCGGCACCGGCGGGCTCTACAACTATGTCAAATACATATTCGGCTATGACCGCGCCTTTCTGGTGGCATGGTTCCTGTTTCTGATCTACATCTCCATATTCTGGGCCAACGCCACGAGCATACCTCTGTTCGCCCGGTATTTCCTGAACAACAGCTTCAGCTTCGGCTATCTATACACGCTGTTCGGCTATGAGGTCTATCTGGGCGAGGCGCTGGTGACGCTGGCGGTCATCGCCCTGGTGGCACTGCTTTGCATGTGGAGCAAGCGGGCAACGGCCCGCAGCATGGAGGTGCTGACGCTGCTCTTCACCGTCGGCATCACGGTCTGCTTCGTCGCGGCCATGGCGGGCCACGGCAACACGGAATTCAGCTTTGACCCGGCCTTTATCCCGGAAAAGAGCGCCCTGCGGCAGGTCGTCCGCATCACCTTCATCTCCCCCTGGGCCTTCATCGGCTTTGAGAGCGTCTCCCATTCCGCGGCGGAATACCGGTTCAAACACTCCCACATGTTCCGCGTGCTGGTGATTTCGCTGGCAGTTACTACGGCGCTTTATATATTTATTCTTCTGCTGAGCGTCTCCGCCTATCCCGAGGGGTGTGAAAGCTGGCTGGACTACATTCGCAGGCTGGATGAATTTGAGGGCATCGAGGGCCTGCCCGCTTTCTACGCCGCCAACTACTATCTCGGCAGCGCCGGCGTGCGCATACTGATGGCCTCACTTATGGCGCTGGTGCTCACCAGCCTGATTGGAACGCTCCGCGCCCTCGGCCGCCTGTGCTACGCCGTGGCCCAGGACGGCATCCTTTCAGAGCGCTACGCCCATTTAAGCACGAAGCAGATTCCGGTAAACACCATCATACTCGTGGTTCTGGTTTCCCTGCCCATCCCCTTCCTGGGCAGGACCACCATAAGCTGGATCGTGGACACCACCACCATCGGCGCGACGATACTCTACGGCTTCGCCTCCGCGGCGGTACTGAAGGCCGCGCGGCAGGAGGGGCGCAGGCGGGATATACTGTTGGGCACCCTCTGCATGGGCATACTGCTGGTGTTCATGGTATTCCTGATGTTCCCCGGCGCTTTCTCGGATCACACCATCGAGACGGAGACCTATGTGCTCATGACCGTCTGGTCGCTGCTGGGTCTGTTCTTCTTCAACCGCGTCATCCGGAAGGACCACGCCAGGAACTTCGGCAAGGCCATCATCGTCTGGGTCGCGCTGCTGGTCTTCATCGTCATGATGACCATGACCTGGACGGAGCGGCTGAACGAATCGCGGGAGAACGCAGTAGTGGACGACATACATAGCTACATGGCGGGCACGGCGGACAGCGAAACGCTTGCAATGGATGAGGAGTCCTTCCTCGACATCCAGCGCGATCGGCTCCACGCTGCGGACAACGCCAGCGTGCTGATCATCGCCAGCCTGTTCGGGCTGTCCCTGGGCGTGCTGCTGGTGAACTATTTCGCCATGCGCAAGTGGGAGCGGAAAGCCACAGAGGAGCGCGACCAGGCCCGCACCGCAGCCTTCAAGGATTCCCTCACTGGCGTCAAAAGCATGCCTATGCCGAGCAGGAGGAACTCTTTCAAGCACAGATTGACAGGGGCGCGGCCAGGGAATTCGGCATCATCGTCTGCGACGTGAACGGCCTGAAGCGTATCAATGATACCCTGGGCCACAAGGCCGGCGATGAATACATACAGTCCGCCTGTCGGCTGCTCTGCGATTATTATACCCATAGCCCCGTCTTCCGTGTCGGCGGTGATGAGTTTGTGGTGCTGCTCGAGGGGCGGGATTATGAGGCGCGGGATGAGATCCTCAGTGCCATCAATGCCCAAATCGAGGAAAATCTCGGCTTCGACAAGGTCGTCGCCTCGCTGGGCATGGCGGTCTACGAACCCGGAAACGATCAGTCTTTCCACGAGGTCTTTAAGCGGGCAGACGGGCTGATGTATCAAAGGAAGATGCAGCTCAAGAGCATGGGCGCTATCACCCGGGATTAGCGGCGGGAAAACACGGCAGATGTACCGGATCGCGTACATCTGCCGTGTTTGTTTGAATGAAACTTGCGTTATATATTGGAATTTGTCGGGCTGTACCAGAACTCCATAGCTGCCGCGCTTATATGACCAGTCCTGGGTGACCATAGGTACAGTTGCAGACATTTTTCAATTGTGCATGACAAGGAAAATTCACAAATACTGCTGACACGGCCAAAACGTCGAATTACAAAAGTATTAAGTCAACGGCGGAAGAGAGATAATCAAGGTCATAGGCGCAGATTTTTCTTTTGCGCTTGATAGAAG
>CACZXF010000072.1 GCA_902785105.1 uncultured Eubacteriales bacterium
CGCCACCAACGGCTTGCGGTTCGCTACGCTTGGCGGTAAATACCCGCGACCGGACTCTCACCGGTTAGATGTGTGCCATGCCCGGCACACCATGAAAAACGGGACGGCACCGATGGTGTCGTCCCGGAAAAGCCTTACGGCTTTTGTACAGTAGTATTATTATATGCTTTCGGATACCATTTGTCAATGATTTTTTGAAAAAATTCAAACGTAGTTAATACTTGCGCCGATTTCGCATAGTAATCCCGATGTTCATTCATTCGGTCGAAAAAAATCTTGTGCAACTGTTCTGTTTGATGCTTTAGCAATCCCCGGCTTTGAACAAATAAGCGATAAAAATACAGTAGCGTAACGAACTGTCTTATGCGTTCATTGCTCAATTTCCTGTCACGAACACCCTCGCTGATGCCAATGCGTCCCAATTCTGTACACATTTTTCGAGAAGGTTTATGTTGATTTCCTGGTTTGGATTGCAAATCGTTCAAGATACAATTGCTATGTGCGCATGCATTCCTTAGCATTCTTATTTCTTGAAGAATATAGAATTCATTCTTCATGTCCTTGTTGGAAAGCATAGTTGCCACATAGCGATAAAAATCATTCAATCTGCCGAACTGTGCCAGTTCAACAAATACCCAAACGGGCATATCGTTCTGATAAGAATAGTATAGATCCCTACAGTAGGGACTTCGCTTGGCATTATTCTCTAACTCAATTTTTATAGAAGGGTTTGCAGCCAGATAGTTTGAAACAATGGTATATCCATCGTCAGTTGACTCTACTATTGTTTTAATCAGCTTTACTCTTACGTTGTGTTCAATATCCAAACACATCTGCAAAAGGCAATATCTCATCCGCATATCTATGATCGCAAGATCACGCAGGTACGCAAATTCCAAATCAACATAAGTCCCGTCGCTCCTTTTGCTGTAATTCGTTCTATAAGAGCGCAGCTTAAAATAATTATTATTCTTAGTAAGATAATCTTTTGCCTTTTCTTCGCTATCAATAGAAAACAAAACACCTTTGTCCTTTAAGTGTTGTAATTGACCTTCTGTTGTCAATTTAGGCTTTCGTGTCATAGTCTCATCCTCCTCAATGTAATGTACAATATCAATATTATTAAATGTTGTAATTATAACGTCTTTCTATTGCTATTATAGGATATATTTAATCATAACGCAACCATTTAAGCATATAAAATAAGGACGAAAAAGCAATCAGCCGCCACTCCACCAAGTGACGGCTGATTGCGGTCATAAGACCAAAGTCTCGTTGATTACCTGACGGGGCCAACCGCGTGCGTGGTTCGCTTCTAATCCCTTTGTTTCAGCACTTCGTTCAGATTGACCTGATGGATCTTCCGGGTCAGCAGGGCGTAGATGACGGCGTAGAGGGCGAGGCAGCCGGCGAAGAGGGTGGCGTAGATCCAGGGGTCGAAGGTCAGGTTCATGGCGCAGGCGACATTGGAGACCAGATAGGGGTAGAGGGCGTCCATGATGAATTTGGAGAGGGGGATGGCGGCGGCCGCGCCGAGGGCGATGAGCAGGGTATTGCCATTCAGGAACAGGCGGTTCAACTCCCGGCGGCGGTAGCCGAACACCTTGAACAGCGCGATGCTCTGGGCGGCGTGGTCCAGCATCACCTTCATCATCAGATACATGACGATGGCCATGATGAGGGAGGAGGCGACGATCATCGTGGTGACCATGGGCAGCATCAGATCGACGAACACGCCCGAGGCCCGGATCACGTCCTCCCGCGAGGTCACGCTGTAGAGCCGCCCCGGCTCGATGGCGAGGGGGCGGTCGGAAAACGCCACGTTGAAGTAGTCGTCCGACGCGCCGAGGAGCTCCCGCATGCTGTCCAGGTCCATGAACACATAGAAGGCGGGGGCGTAGTCCGTCACGGCCTCCACGGTGAAGGCGTAATTGCGGTCGGCCTGCTCGTCGGTCACGGTGAAGACGTCCCCCGCGCCCAGGCCGTACTTCTGCGCCATGGCGGAGCTGATCTGCACGCGGCGCTGGCTTGCCGGGGGCTTCGCGTCGAAGAAGGGGTTGTCCGCCGTCAGTCCCAGCAGGGTCACGTCCATGTTGTAGCCCAGGGTTTCCTTCTTCATGGTCGCGGCGTAGGCGGGATACGCGCCTTTGGGAACGCTCTCTTCCGGGTATTTGTAGAGGTACATGTAGCCGTAGCGTGTGTCGGCGATGTTGTCCGCCTCCACATGGCCGCACATCACCCAGGCGTCGATGCCGATCATCATCAGGAGCAGGCACACGAACAGCCCCAGCACCACGCCGACGGCGCTCCGGCCCTCCCGCAGGAGCTGCCGGATCTGAAAGCGGCGGACGTAGCCCAGCCCGCCCAGGTCGAGGCGGCTCACGTCCGCGCGGCGGGTCTCGTTGCGCAAAAGCTGGAGCACCGGGGCGGACAGCTTTTTGCGGATGACGCCCAGGTTCACCAGCGCCGCCACCACCGGCGGCATGACCGCGCCGTACAACACCACCGGCAGCTCCACGATGGTGGACAGCGCCGGCACCGAGAAATAGGCGTAGGTGTCCGCCGTCTGGGTGGGCACGCCCAGGGGACTGTAGCCCACCGCCGTGCCGATGACGCCCGCGATAAAGCTCACCAGCACGGGCATCAGCAGATAGTGGCGCGTCAGCTCGCCCGGCCGCAGGCCCAGCGCGTACAGCGTGCCGATGACTGCCTGCTCCGAGGCGATGTTGTTCACCACAAACACGCTGATCACATAGGTCAAAAGCGCCATGATGATGACGCCCGCGGCGATGGAGGCGTATTTGTTGATGACCACGTCGTCCGCCGCGCCGCCGATGCGGGGATTGTCCGCACGGGTGACGAATTCGCGCAGGTTGCTCAGATCCAGGTCGATGTATTTATCCACCGCCTCCACGATGCCGTCCCGCAGTTCCTCCGCGCCCTCCCGCAGGTCCACGATGCCGTCCACCAGATCCTTGGGCATCATCCTGCGGGCGATGGAGCCTTCCCTGCCCAGCAGGTCCTCCTCCGCGTCGCGGATGGCGTCCACCAGCTCGTCCGCGCCGTCCAGCATCTCGTCCCGCTTGCCGCCGGTGCGGTCCCAGTATTCCCTGAAATACGGGTCCTCCACGGCTTCCGGGTCGAATTCCAGCGCCTCCAGGCGCGCCCGCAGTTCGTCGTCGGTCAGCGCGCCGTTCAGCCGGTAGGCGTACAGGTATTCCTCCGAGGAGATGGCCCGCCCCGTTTCGGACAGCCGGGCATAGAGCGAGGGCGTCACAAGGGCCGTGCCGAAGCTCTGGCTGTCCACGGCGCTGTCGCCCATCGTGCGGAAGACGGTGTCGTAGTCCGGCGTGGTGGCGATGCCGCTGACGGTCAGCGCCAGCCCGGACACCTCGATGCCGGTCCCCGGCGCGATGCCCTTTTCCTCGCAGCAGCGCTTCTCCAGCAGTATCTCCCGGTCGGTTTCGGGAAGTGTGCCATGCTCCACCGCCTCGAGGTCGATCTCCCGCCGAAGGGCAAAGACCCTGAGCACGCTGCCGTCCTCCAGCGCGTAATCGAGGAAGAACATGGGCTCGATGGCCGCGCCGGTCGCCCGCAGGGTGTCCAGCTCCGCGCCGGAGAGCGGGACGAAGGTGGTGAACTGGCCGTCCTCCACGCGGTTCTCCTCCGCCATGCGCGCGCTGCCGAGGATGATGGTATCCGCCGCGCCGATGAGGCTGATGATCAGATACATGGACAGCGCGATCATCAGCCCCAGCGCCAGATAGCGGGGCCAGACCTGCCGCAGGTCGCGGAGCAGCTTTCTTCTCAATAGTGCCTGCATGGCTTATAGATCCTCGATTTCCGACGCTGAAACCGGCGCCGCGTTCTCCGTCTCCCTGGCGATGCGCCCGTCCCGCACGGTGATCACCCTGTGGGCCATTTTGCATATGGCGTTGTTGTGGGTGACCAGCAGTATCGTGGTGCCGTATTCCCGGTTGACCCGTTCCAGCAGTGTCAGTATATCCCGGCTGGAAGCGGAATCCAGCGCGCCGGTGGGCTCGTCGCACAGCAGCATACCCGGATTCTTCACCAGCGCCCGGGCGATGGCGCAGCGCTGCTGCTGGCCGCCGGAGATTTGGGAGGGGTACTTCTTCTGATGCTCCCAGAGGCCCACCGCGCGGATCAGATCGTCCATCGGCAGTGGGTTTTTGGAGAGGTACTGGCACACCTGGATGTTCTCCCGGACGGTCAGATTGGCCACCAGATTGTAAAACTGGAACACAAAGCCCAGCTTTTCCCGGCGATATTCCGACAGCGCCTCCGGCTTCATGCCCACCAGCTCCGCGCCGTCCACGCGGATGGAGCCGCCGTCCGCGCGCTCCAGCCCGCCCACGCAGTTCAAGAGCGTCGATTTTCCCGAGCCGCTGGGGCCGAGTATCACACAGATCTGTCCCCTTTCCACCCGGCAGTTGATGCCCCTCAGCACCTGCGCGTGGCTGCTGCCCTCGCCATAGCTCTTTTTCAGATCGTTGATTTCCAGATACATGGATGAAGCCTTCGTTCATTAGTTTATTCTAACATATGTATTATTATACTCCATCCAGGGGATTTATACAATAGTTTATTTTAACTAATCGTTCTGTGTGATAAACGGGGATTTGGAGGGGTGACGGGGGCACCTCATCTGGCGCTTCGCGCCACCTTCCCCTCAAGGGGAAGGCTTTTGGTTACCCGACAACCCGGCCCCTGCCTTCCCCTTTGAGGGGAAGGTGCCCGTGAGGGCGGATGAGGTGGTCTCCCGCCCTCCCCGCCAAATTCCAATTTATCATAGTAGGCTGAATAGCTTCATCTCCACCATAATAACAGGCGCTGGCTCAGGGCAAAACTTGAGGGCCTGCGCGCTGTTCTTTACAGCGCACAGGCCCTCGTCGCTCGATCGTCGTTTCATGTGCAACCGGTATTCACTTTAAAAACGCGGCGCAGCCCCGGCAACCGGCTTTAATAGAGGGAGTTGATGTAATTGGTGAGCGCCTCGCGGTCATAGTAGTGGTCGACCTTGTCGATGGAGAAATCGGGCTCGACGCCGCGGTCGATGTCGTAGAAGGAGCCGTTTTTCTGGAAGGACATGCGGTCGGTGCCGGACATGGAGAAGTAATCGCCCCATGCGGTGGACATCTGCTGCACGATGCAGGAGCCGCCGCCGGAGGTGCTGCCCAGCAGCCGCACGCGGCGGGAGTCCTTGAAGGCCATGGGCACCAGGTTGCCGCAGGAGAAGCTGTTGGGGGAGATCAGGCAGTAGACATTCTTGTCGTCCACCTCATCGCCGGAATCGAACAGGCGGTCCAGATTGACATCGATCCGGTATTCGGCGGTGGACTGCGCGCCGGTGAAGGTGTTCTTCACGGAGAAGGTCGCGTCCCCCAAAATCCAGCCCAGCAGGAAGACCGCCGCGTCCACGTCGCCGCCGCCATTGCAGCTCAGGTCGATCACGACGTTCTCAATGGGGCTGTCATCGCGGTAAATGTCCTGATGGGCGCGCATGATATTGCCGATGGTGTCCGTGGGGAGCTCCTCGCCATCCGCGAAGGCGCTGTAGTAGGCAAAGCCGTAGTAGTTGGAAACAAATTCGTCGAAGGTGATGTAGGCGGTATTGCCCACCTCCTCGTAGAAGGGGCAGCCGTTGGGATAGTAGCGGTAGCGGGCGGTCTCGTAAAAGAGCTGGTCCTCACCGCTCTTGCGGGCGGCCAGGCCATAGCCGCCGCTGGGCTGCTGCTTTCCGGCGGCGGGGGAATGCCCCTTGAGGGCGGAATGGAGATCGTCCAGATGCAGGTGGATCAGATCGTAAAGCGCCTGGTCCGCTTTGGCGGGGTCGGTGCTCGTCAGATTCTCGATCATGCCCGTCTGATAGAAGAACTTGGCGAAGCTCTGGATGTCGTGGATCTCCTTGAGCCCGTAGATGTTGTCCAGCATCAGGCACAGTTCGAAAAAGCCGTAGTCCGCCAGCGCCTGACTGCGGGGGCCCGGCTCCACGGCGTAGAAATACTCGCCCATGGGCGTCAGGCTGTCAGGTGAACCAAAGGTCTTGGAATTAGCCATGAAGGCGCACTTTCCATTATAAAACAGGCACTGGTTTGAGGCCGGGGCCACCACGAAATCGCTCAGCGTCTGCATAGGGATGTAGAAGCCGTTGCCCTGGTGGATCATTTCGATATTGTAATCCGCCAGGTTCAGCTCGATGTCGATGCCGTATCGGTCATAATCGGTGCCCTTCATGCGCTGGAGCAGCGCCGCGTTGCCCTCCGAATCATAGCCCGGCTCGCCCACCAGGTCCAACAGCGCGGAGTCCTTGGTGTCGTGGCGGAAGGCGTCGAAATCGCTGAAATAGATGGTGTCGTTTGCGCAATCGACCTCCATGAAAAACCCCGTCTCGCGGATGAGCCGGGCGGTATCGCCCTCGGTGGTGAAGGTCAGCTTGTAGGCCGATTCCCTGGTGTAGCTGTTCCGGAAGTTGGTGTAGAAGCGGCCGAACTCCTGAAGCTCCATCCACGGCAGGTCCTGCACGCCGTCGATGAAGTAGAGGTTCACGTCCTCCCAGGCGTCCATGCTGCCGATGTACATCGTCACGGTCTTCTGTACGACGGTATGAAACCTTTCAGCGGGCTTCGTCTCCGCAACCTTGTCCTTTTCCCGGACAGCCTCCGCCAGCCCGGCGGGGAGCAGCATCGCCGCCAGCGCCAGGGCCAGCAGCAGGGATAACCATTTGCGCATCTGCATTTGCCTCCTGTTCTGTTGTTGTTCGATGGGGGGAATGAGATCATTGGAATCTGGTTATGCTGGTAAATTGGAATTTGTTTGAGAGTTGAGAGTGGAGAGTGAAGAGTGGAGTTTTGGTAGAAATCCTTCGGATTTCATTGATTTTTCAGGGTCCCGGCACTCTTATCTTCACTCTCCACTCTCAACTCTCCACTCTTCTACAAATCCCCATCTATCCCGTCACCGCCATGGTGGCGATCACGGGGACGCCGGTGGCCGCAGCGTCGTCCAGCACCACGTCGCCCATGCCGACGGGCAGCGCGACCCTCCGGGCCTTGACGGCCCGGACCACGTCGAACACGCGGTCCTTGGGCACGGCGGTCTTTGTCTTGACGGGCACGGGCACGCCCCCGTCGGATAATACGGTGGTGGTGACCATCCGCGTAGGCGCGGAGACCTCCGTCTCCGCGTATTTTTTGCCGATGCCGCAGGTGTTGCCCGTCACGGACACCGCCCGGCTGCCCTCCACCTCCACGGTCAGCTCACAGCCCATGGGGCAGCCGATGCAGATCATGCTTCTCGTCACGGTTCCACCTCCACAATCTCCACCCGCAGGTCGCCGTCTACAATGCGCCGTCGGTCGATGGCCACATCCTCCATCTCACTGGGCACCATGATGCGCCGCTTCTTCAGCAGCACCGCCTCGCCGCCCGAGGTCACCCGGATGGCGCGGCCCTTGTACACGTCCCGCACGCGGAAGCGGAGACGCACCTGATCGTCCCCATCGCCCAGGTGAACGGTGGTCGGCACGGTATAGCGTATGCCCTCCCCGGGCATCACCCGGACGCAGGGACCGGCCCCGTGCCCACCGTTCAGTATGTATTCGGCGGCATGGGTCCCCGCACGGCCCGCCTCCTCGGAGACGAAGTCCACCAGGTCGTGGACGTGCAGCGCGTTGCCGCAGGCGAATATGCCGGGGACGCTGGTCTGGAGCCGGTCGTCCACCAGCGGGCCGTTGGTCGCGCCGTTCAGCGCCACCCCCGCTGTCAATGAAAGCTCGTTTTCGGGAATCAGGCCGCAGGAGAGCAGCAGCGTGTCGCAGGGATAGTCGATCCCCGTGCCTGGAATCGGCGCGCCCGTCCTGTCCACTTGGGCGATGGTGACGCCCTCCAGCCTGCGGCGTCCCCGGATGTCCACCACTGTGTGGCTCAGCTTCAGCGGTATCCCGAAGTCATCCAGGCACTGGACGATGTTCCGCTTGAGTCCGCCCGAATAGGGCATGAGCTCCGCCACCACCTGGACGTGGGCCCCCTCCAGCGTCATGCGCCGGGCCATGATGAGGCCGATGTCCCCGGAACCCAGTATGACCACCTCTCTGCCGGGGATGATGCCCATGCAGTTCACCAGCTTCTGGGCGGTGCCGGCGGTGTAGATGCCTTGTGGCCGCGTGCCGGGGATGTTCAGTGCCCCGCGCGGACGCTCCCGGCAGCCCATGGCCAGCACGATGGCGTCGGCACGGACGACCCGCAATCCCTTCTCCCGGCTGACAACGGTGATTTCCCGGTCGGGACTGATGGAGAGCGCCATGCTCCCCGTCTCACAGCAAATCCCGAGCTGTCTGACCTTTTCAATGTAGCGGCCCGCGTACTCCGGCCCGGTCAGCTCCTCCTTGAAGGTGTGGAGGCCGAAGCCGTTGTGGATGCACTGGTTGAGTATGCCGCCCAGCCGGGTGTCGCGCTCAAACACGACGATGTCCTCCACGCCGCGCTCCCGCGCCGCCGCGGCTGCGGCCAGACCGGCGGGCCCGCCGCCGATGATCGCGAGGCTCACGCGCTCATCCATTTTTCACCACATCCTCAAAAGCGATTCCCTGTTCCCTTGCCAGCAGTTCCGTCACCCTTGGGGAGCAGAACCCGGACTGACACCGGCCCATGCCGGCACGGACCCGGCGCTTCACCCCGTCCAGCGTCTTAGCGCCTAAAGGCCGGCGGATAGCATCCAATATCTCCCCTTCGCTGATCTGCTCGCAGCGGCAGACGATCTGCCCGTATTCGGGCCGCGCCGCGATGAGCCGCTGCCGTGCCTCAAAATCCATTCCCGCCAGCTTCGGTATGCCCCGGCGGGTGGGGATGTAGCTCTCCTTCTCGCGGAGCGGCAGTATGCCCCTGATGATTTCGAGGACATCTTCTCCGATGGCGGGGGCGCTGCTCAGTCCCGGTGACTCGATGCCCGCGGCATCCACAAAGCCCTTCACCTTTTCATCCTCCCGGATGATGAAGTCCCCGGTGCTGCCCGTGGCGCGAAGCCCGGAGAAGGAGGTGATGACGCGGTTATAGGGAATGTCCTTTACCCCCAGCGCCGAGGCCCTTCGGACCTCATTGAGGCCCTCGCGGGTGGTGGCGGTGTCGTCCCGGTCGTCGATGTCCAGCGCCGTGGGGCCGACGATCAGGTTGCCGTGGATGGTCGGGCTGACCAGCACGCCCTTGCCCATCTCTGTGGGGAGCTGGAAGATGGTCCGGGAGACTGTGCCCCCGGCGGTCTTGTCCAGCAGCATGTACTCGCCCCGGCGGGCGGTGATATTGAAGGAAGGCTCGCAGACCATGTCGTGGATTTTGTCCGCGTAGACTCCGGCGCAGTTGACCACGCATTTTGCGTGAAACACGCCCCTCGTCGTCGTCACGGCGAAGCCCGCTTCATCCTGAACGATCCCTGTCACACCGGTGGAAAGGCTGAACCGCACGCCGTTCTCAAGGGCGTTTTCCGCCAGCGCGAGGGTCAGTTCAAAGGGGCAAACGATGCCGGAGGTGGGGGCATACAGCGCCCCGCAGACCTCGTCCCGCAGGGCGGGTTCTAAGGCGCGGGCTTCATCGCCATTCAGCAGCCGAAGGCTCTGGACGCCGTTGGCGACGCCGCGGTCATAGAGCGCCTGTAGTTTTGGCAGGTCGTCCGCCCGCCAGCAGACCACCATCGCGCCGTTGCGGCGGAAGGGGATGTCCAGGTCCCGGGCAAGTTCGTCCATCATGGCGCTGCCCCGGACGTTCAGCTTCGCCTTCAACGTCCCCGGCAGGGCGTCGAAGCCCGCGTGGATGATGGCGCTGTTGGCCTTGCTGGTGCCCTCGCAGACGTCGCTCTCCCGGTCAACGACCAGCGCGGAGACGTCATACCGCGACAGCGCCCGCGCCACCGCGCACCCCGTCACCCCCGCGCCGATGATAATCACATCGTATCTCATCTTCAGAAATCCTCTTGGGAATGATACCGTTTTGCCAGTAAATTGGAATTTGTCGGGGAGAGGGTCGTCTTTCCCGACAAATCCCCGCTTAACCATTCCATTATACATTATAAGCGATGGATTGAAAATTGACAACACAATCAATTAAAAATATTTACAGTCGGTTTTGTATTTGAAAAAAAGATATGGCAAAACGCCTCCGTATTTCCACAGCGGCGTGACAGCCGGCGATATATCTGTTATAATAGCGTTATAAAGACCAGCATTGGAGATGGTGAGCATGAATCTCATGCGCAGCGCCCTGCGAATACTGATCGCCACCTGTTTTCTGCTTTTTGTGGCGTGGCTCGGCATGAAGGTGATGCAGTACGGCGGGGACTGGGAGAAGCTCCTCCAGGAAGCCCAGCAGAAGGCCGCCCCCTTTCTCGAAACCGCCACCCGCTTTTTCAACGACCAGCTCCTGCCGCGCTTTGAGTCCCTCGTCAAAACGGTTCAGGACTTCGCCGGGGCGAGGTGATGGAGCGAGCCGCTCAAAGTTCTCGGTAAATTAGAATTTGGCGGGGTGACGGGGGTTCACCTCATCCGGCGCTTCGGTGCCGCGCCTCAAATCTTCGATTTGAGCCGTGGCAGTCTGGCCTTTGGCCAGACCAACTTTGC
>CACZXF010000073.1 GCA_902785105.1 uncultured Eubacteriales bacterium
CCTGTTGACTCCCCTTCTCGAGTTCATAGTTCCACTATTGTATCGCTATAGGTGAACTATGCCCTTTTGGGGTTAGACCGTATAGAATGTTTCATAGTATAATGCCCGGTAGGCAGTGAGCTGCGTGCCTTACATGGTGCTGGCCTTGTTGGTATCCTTGATGAAGGGCCAGGCCTTTTCCTTCGGGAAAGTCATCACTCAAAATTCCAGAATCCCGTCCCTGTTTCCGGGTCATACTTGCGACCGATTACACCGTCTGCGACCGGTCTGAGCTCTATTTCCGCCGTGTACAGCACCACAGTCTCCTTCAGATGACCGGCGAGAATCTTATGCTCCCCTTTTTCTACAAAAGAGAACAGCGCATGGGTGTGGTGGTTTTCTCCCGCCACTACGTTGCCCATCAGAGAGACCAGTTCAAGCATACCGCTCTTCTCCTCTGTGTGGAAAACGCGCTCCACCGGATCGAAGGTTTGAATTTGGGCGGACGAACAGCCGCCGATGCCGTTAAAAGTCGCCGATTGAATGCCCTCCTGTCTGCATACTTCGAGAATGGAGGAAACTATTTCATCTCCGCGATCACAGCGAATGTAAATGGTGGTACCAAGCTTCCGATAATCCATAATTATCACGTCCTGTTACTATATATTTGCCCCATGTTCGTGGCAGCCAACCACAGGCGAGGGACAACTCATTGCCTAAGTTATACAATGGTGAGGCAATGGTCTGGCATTCACGTCCAAGAGCCACGCACTCGTAAAAAAGTCAGTCAGCCAGCCTTCCCATTGTGCAACGTTCGATTTGTGCAGGTTGAGCGCCAATCGTGGTCACTCGGGTCAGCGAACAGATAGAATCGGCGATGGGTAAAGGCGGTTAGCCATTGTAGTAACACATCGGGAGGATTCAACATGTTCGCAGTTGGTGTCGATGTTTCGGCAGGAGCACGGTTGCCGTGCTCGGAGCCAGGCGCAAGGTCATCATGAAGCCGTTCGAGGTTCGGCATACCGCAGATGACTTCTTTTATCGTTTTCTATGCACCTGCCATCCTCCCGGGAGTATAAACAATCAAAGACTTAGCCATGGTATTATCCTCCCGAAAACTATCTGGATGCTTAAATTATACACAAAAAAGAATGAAATGTCCATTTGAAATGAAGTGTAATTAAAAAAACTGACTGCTCTGCTGATGATTCAGCGTCTGATGCTGTCCTCACTTGCCATGGCGGAAGGCATGACCTCCGGGGCCTACGAGGGCTCCGCGGAGGGGCGCTTCGGCACCATCACCGTGGAAGTGACCGTGAATGACGACAGGATCGAAACCGTGTCCCTTAAGGAGCATCACGACTCCACAGGCGTTTCCGATCTGCCGCTGAGCCGTATCCCGAGAACATCGTGAAGTATCAGTTCCTGAACGTGGAACACCTCCGGCACGACACTGACCTCCTATGGCGTGATCAACGCCGTATCCAACGCGCTGGAGCAGGCCGACGCGACCGGCGACGGTGCACACATGATGGAGGCCATCGACGCGAAGATGGGCAATGGTCCCTTCATCAAGTCCGAGGTGCCCACCTTCCCGTATGCCTTCCACATGGATTGGAGCAACACCCCGAACCCCGGCGACAAGCTGATCGTCAACGCCGAGGGCAAGCGCTTCTGCAACGAAAACCCGATGCTCCACTACATGCTAAACGCCTACCTGCTGCGCTAAGCCTCTCCCGCTTACTATGCCATCTACGACGCCGCGCATACCGACGCTGACCTGCTGGCCCAGATCGACGCCATCGCCGAAAAGGGCAGCAAGTTCACCGTGCTGCACGCTGACAGCGTGGAAGCCCTGGCCGAAGGCTTTGAGATGGACCCCGCGACACTGCGCGCTACCTTCGATGCCTATCAGGAGGCATGTGCAGCCGGGGAGGACGCTGAGTTTGGCAAGGATGCCGAGCACTTGGTGGCCTATGACGACGCCGATGGCCTGTATGCCATCTACCTGTCTCCCACCAGCCCGAGCGCGATCTCCAATGAGAGCTTCCATGTGCTGAACACCGAGGATCAGCCCATTGAGAACCTGTTTGCGGTCGGCGAGTGCGCCACCTTGACTCTGTTCGGTGATTACTATGTCGGCTCCTTCTCCCTGGGCCTGTACACCGCCGCAGGCAAGGCGCTGCGGAGACGGCCTTCTCTGAGATCAACGCGGACTAATAAGATTACTATCATGAGGCACCGTCAGGTTGGCGGTGCCTCTTCTGTAAGTACATGGCGACCCTATGGCCTATGGCCCGTGCGATTTATGTCAGTCATGGAGGAGTATTTGGGGGAACTCTGGGGGTATATTTGGCCTTTGTTTATTGCACTGAATCCTGGTATTCTTATTCTATCAGCAAAACCTGCTGTGCGCCGGGAATCACGCGCATGGACACATTCGTGATTCCAATGATCCCGGCACCACAACACCATCCGCAGACGGCCATCGGAAGACTGGCTGCAATCCGAGACGGAGACTATCCGCAGTGGATTGGCAGCTTGTTTTCCGTGACCGTTTTTTTACTTGCCTCCGTTCACCGAAACGAAATGGGGGTAAACAGGATGAAGGTGCAGGAGAACACTCAGCGGGATATGAGGTACATGATCGCGAAGCGGCGCACTGAACTGGGCAGGTCTCAGGAAAAGCTGGCTGAACGCATTGGCGTCAATCGGAATACTGTAGTGCGTATAAATTGAGTTTCACGGATTCAGGTTCAATTTATAAGTGGACATTTTCGGATATCCATGTTATACTTTACCATGGAGGTGAGGGAAATGACGGATTACGTGCTGATGACGGATTCCTCCTGCGATTTGCCGGCGGACCTGGCAGCGAAGATGGATCTCTCCGTGCTGCCCCTCTCGATTTTGATCGAGGATCAACAGTACTACAATTATCTGGATGGAAGGGAAATCTCCTTTAAGGATATCTACGCCAAGCTGCGGACAAAGTGCCCGGCAAAGACCTCAGCGGTCAACATAGAGGCCTTTCGGCACCCCATGGAGGAGATATTGAAATCCGGGCGGGACATACTCTATCTCGGCTTTTCATCCGGCCTCAGCGGCACCTACAACGCTGGCGCAGCGGCGGCCCAGGAGCTGGCCTTCAAGCACCCCGAGCGCAAGGTGCTGGCGGTAGACACGCTGTGCGCCTCGCTGGGACAGGGGCTGATCGTCTGGCTGGCCTGGCAGAAAAAGCAGGCGGGCATGGACATCGACAGCCTGAAACAGTGGGTATTGGACAACCGGCTCAACATATGTCACTACTTCACCATCGAGGATCTGATGTTCTTGAAGCGCGGCGGGCGCATCTCCGGCGCGACGGCGGTGGTGGGCTCCATGCTCAGCATCAAGCCCGTGCTGCATGTGGACGATGAGGGCCACCTCATCAAGGTCGGCACCGCCCGGGGCCGCAAGGCGTCCATCCGCGCCCTGGCGGACGAGGCTGGGAAGCGGGGCATCGATCTGGAAAACCAGACCATCTTCATCTCCCACGGCGACTGCCTGGAGGATGCCAACTATCTGGCGGACATCATGCACGATCGGTTCCACGTCAGGGACGTGCTGGTCAACTACATCGGCCCGGTCATCGGCGCCCACGCGGGGCCCGGCACCGTCGCCATGTTCTTTGTGGGCAATCCAAGATGACCCGCACCATCGAACCCATCGCCCACATCCGCACGGACTTCCCGGACAAATTCGGCATCCCCCGGCAGAGCGGGCTGATCGACGCGCTGAAGGCGCAGATCATATTTGAGCCGAAATACCGGGACGCCTCGGCGCTGCGGGGACTGGAGGGGTATTCCCATATCTGGCTGATCTGGGAGTTTTCAGAATCGGTGATGGTGGAATGGTCGCCCACGGTGAAGCCGCCCCGGCTGGGCGGGAACAAGCGGATGGGCGTGTTCGCCACGCGTTCCCCCTTTCGGCCGAATCCGCTGGGGCTGTCCTGCGTGAAGCTGGAAAGCATACATCTGAGAGGACCGGAGGGGCCCGTGCTAACCGTCGCCGGGGCGGATCTGATGGACGGCACACCCATATTCGACATCAAGCCCTATCTCCCCCACGCGGACTGTCACCCCGAAGCTGTGGGCGGCTTCTCCGACGCGGTGAAGGACTACAGGCTGACCGTCAATTTCCCCGAGGTGCTGCTGAATCAGCTTCCCGCGGACAAGCGGGAGGCCATCTGCCGCGTGCTGGAGCAGGACCCCCGGCCCGGCTATCGCCACGGGGACAGTGAACGGCGCTATGGCGTGTCCTTCGCGGGCTTCGACGTGCGGTTTACCGTGGATGGGGATGTGCTGACGGTCCGCGAGGTCGTGCCCCTCGAACAGTAATATTGAACGGAAGTGTTTTGACATGATACAGTACAAGGGCCTGCGGGGCAGGCTGGAGCGCCTTCGTGTGACGGACGCGCAGGTGGACAGGCAGATCGGGCAGCTCATCGAGCAGAACCCCCGGATCATTCCGGTGACGGACCGGCCCGCGCGGCTGGACGACGAGCTGGTGCTGGACTACGCGGGCTATGCCGATGGCGTGGCCTTCGAAGGCGGCACGTCGGAAAAGCAGACGCTGACGCTGGGCAGCGGCATGTTCATCCCCGGCTTTGAGGATCAGTTGGTGGGCACGCGCCCCGGCGACGAGGTGGATGTCAAAGTCACCTTCCCGGAACAGTATCACGCGCCGAACCTGGCCGGCAAGGAGGCCGTTTTCAAGTGCAAGGTCCACGAGATACGGCAGCATGAAAAATATGCCCCGGACGACGCCTTTGCCCGTGAAGTCTTCGGCCTCGACAGCTTCGACGTGCTTCGCACTCGGATGAGGGAAGGCTTGCAGGCCTACACGGACCAGCAGGCCGAGGAGGAGCTGGGCGTGCGCCTGCTGGATCAGTTGGCGGAGGGCTTCGACGGCGAGATCACCGATGAGCAGCTCAACGCTGCCATCGACCAGCAGCTTCGCTCCCTGGAGGCCCAGCTCGCCCAGCAGGGCCTGAACCTGGACGCCTACTGCAAGTTTACCGGCAAGACAAAGGATCAGCTTCGCACCGAGCACACCCCCGACGCGAAGAAAGCCCTTCGCCGCCAGTGGGCCGTGGCCGCCGTGGCTGAGGCCGAGGGCATCGAGGCCGACGAGGCCTCCGTCGCCGAGGCGCTGAAGGAGCTCTGCCGTCAGAACGGCCTCACCATGGAGGAGCTGGCCACCCACATGACCGACGCCGCTCAGGCCGCCATCGTCCGCAATGTCATCACCCAGAAGGTGTTGAAATGCCTGCGGGAATATGGCGATATTGAGATTGTCGAGAAATAGATCGAAACTGTCACGCTGACGATGTATCACAACAAACAGACCGGGGTATGTATTATGCCCCGGTCTCTTTGTTTACGCTTCCCCCGCCATTTCGCGCAGGCGCTTCAAAACACGGCTCTCCATCCGGGAAACCTGCACCTGGGTCATGCCCATATCTTTGGCGATCTGGGTCTGAGTGTGGGACTGGAAGTAGCGGCGGACGATGACGACGCGCTCCCTGTCAGGCAGGTCGCGGAGCATCCGGGCCAATGTCAGGCGGGCGTCCACCCTGGGCATGGTGTCCACGCCCAGCACGTCCATCAGGCGAAGCCCTTCTTCGCCGCTGCCCACGGGTTCGCTGAGGGAGCGGATCTGTTTTTTGCTGTTTACGGCCAGCACTACGGCCTCGCGGTCGAGGTTCAATGCCTGGGCGATTTCTTCAAGGGTCGGCTGATGGTGATGCTCCGCCTCAAAATCCCGTGTGTACTGGTCGATCTGACGGGCCTGCTCGTGGATGGTGCGGGAGATGTGGACCGGGCCATCATCTCTGAGACAGCGGCGTATCTCGCCCATGATGACCGGCACGGCGTAGGTGGAGAACTGGACCGGGTAATCGGGGTCGAACCGGTCGATGGCCTTGACCAGACCCAGGCATCCCCACTGATACAGGTCATCAAACTCCACGCCCCGGCCCAGAAAGCGCTTGACGATGTACTTCACCAGCGCCAGGTTGCCCTCCACCAGCGCCTCCCGGGCCCCGGCATCGCCGTCACGTGCCTTTTTCAACAGCTCCCGGGTGCTTTCGTAACCCTCGGCGCTCAGGAGCGTCGCGGGAGCGCCGCTTCCCGCTGGTCCACGCGCTTGATGAGGCGCACGGTGGTGCCCTCGCCCAAGGCGCTCTTCACCTCCACCTGGTCCATGAAGCTCTCCATCACCGTGAAGCCCATGCCGGAGCGCTCCTCGCCCTCGGCGGTGGTGAAGAAGGGCTGTCGGGCGCTCTCGATGTCGGCGATGCCCCGGCCCTTGTCGATGACGTCTATGTAGAGAAGATTTTCCGTGGTGTAGGCCCCGTGGAGCCTGACGGTGCCCCGCCGGCCGCCGTAGCCGTGGACGATGGCGTTGGTCACCGCCTCGGACACGGCGGTCTTGACGTCGGCCAGCTCCTCCATCGTCGGGTTCAGCGGCAGCATGAAGCCGCTGACCACCATCCGGGCAAAGCCCTCGTTTTCCGATATCGCCGGGAAATCCAGGCGCATTTCATTGATGATCTTCACGTTGCTCTCTCCCTTCATAGCCGCTCCACCACCTGATAGACCCCGGACATCTGGAACAGCTTGTCGATGCGCCTGTCCTGCCCCGTCACCGCCACGCTGCCGCCCCGCTTCGATACCTTCTTGTATCGCCCGATGATCAGCCCGATGCCGCTGGAATCCATGAACTCCAGCTCGCTGACATCGAATATCAGCCGGCGGACCCGGGCGTCGTCCACCAACGCGTCGATCTCCTTCCGCAGCCGCGCCGCCGCCCGGTCGTCCAGCTCCCCGGACAGCCACACCGTCAGCGCGTTTCGCCTGACCTCATATGAAAACACGGAATCATCCCTTCATAGAAACTGTTCAGTCTCCCTGAGAAATTGGAAGTTGTCGGGGAGTCAACCTATCCCTGTAGGGGCGCCGTTTCGGCGCCCGCCATCAACGAAACGCATCGTCCTTCCCGGCGGGCGGCGCAACGCCGCCCCTACAGAAGAGCAGGTAACTCCTCGATAAATCCCTGTTTTTCTGTAATGACTGAATCCTTGGGATGATTCCATGTCCATCCTGTCGTATCCTCTATCGAATCATGCCGTTTTCTGACTTTCGTTCGACAGGGCCTCGTCGAGTATGGCGCAGGCGCGTTCGCCGTCGAGGGCTTCGCTTACCAGCAGCGCGGAGGCAAGGGCGTCCAGGGCGGCGATATGGGCTTCGATGAGCTGACGGGTCTGGATGAACAGCTCGTCCAGCAGCTTGCGGCAGCGGTCCCCGGCGTCACCCATGCCACCGCACTGACGGCCCAGCACGCGGACGGACACCGCCGGCTCCCCCGCCATGCCCAATTCAAGCACCATGGCGGCGGCCAGCTCGGTGGCGCGGGCGATGTCGTTGGAAGCCCCGGCGGTGGTCTGTTCCTCCCCGAACACCGTCAGCTCCGCCGCGCGGCCCGCCAGCAGCACGCGGATCTGGTTCTCCATGGCGGAACGGCTCAGCATCACGCGCTCGGCAGGAATGGTGAGATTGTAGCCCGCCGCGCCGTGACCCGAGGGCAGTATGCTCACCCGCGTCAGTTTGTTTTCCGGCATCAGCAGCCGACCCAGCAGGGCGTGGCCCGCCTCGTGGATGGCAATGATCTTGCGCTCCTGCGCGTCGGCGAGGCTGGGGCGGTCCTCCCCGGCGATGGTCTTGCGAAAGGCTCTTTCCACATCGTCCATCTGTATGGTGCCGCTGTCGCGGGCCGAAGCCAGTATCGCTGCCTCGTTGAGCAGGTTTTCCAGAGACGCGCCGGAAAAGCCCACGGTCATGGCCGCCAGGTTTTCCCAGTCCACATCGGCCTCCATGGGCTTGTTTTCGCCGTGGAGGCGGAGGATGCTGAGGCGCTCGTCCCTGCCGGGCAGGCCGACCTCGATCTGCCTGTCAAAGCGGCCGGGGCGAAGCAGCGCCGGGTCCAGCATTTCGATGCGGTTGGTGGCAGCGATGACCACCACGCCGTCACCGGTGTAGAAGCCGGACATCTCGCTCAGGAGGGCGTTCAGCGTCTGATCCCGCTCGTCGGAGGAATTGTCGTCCCGCTTCTTGCCCATGGCGTCGATCTCATCGATGAATATGACGCACCGCCCGGCCTTTCGGGCCTTCTTGAACAGCTCCCGCACCCGGCTCGCGCCGACGCCCACGTACTTCTCCACAAAGTCCGAGCCCGACAGCGCAAAGAAGGGCACCCCGGCCTCACCGGCCAGCGCTCTTGCCAGCAGCGTCTTGCCTGTGCCCGGCGGGCCGTAGAGCAGCACGCCTTTAGGCATCCGTGCTCCGTATTTCGCGTATTTTTCGGGGGTCATCAGATAGTCGCGCAGCTCCTCAAGGCTGTGAAGGGCCTGGGCGTTGGCCGCGACGTTCTGAAAGGTACAGCTCTGCCGGTCCTTCTCCCGGACCTCGCCGCCCATGCTGCCGCTGCCCGCCCGCTGATACTGGGGGCGCAATATCGCCACGCCCGCGAAGCCTATCAGCGACGACAGTATCAGCCCCCGGGAGAGCGTGCCCCGCAAACCCGCCCCGGCTTCCAGCGTGAAGGAAAGCGCCATGCCGCAGACCGCCGCGATGACCGTCGCAAGCATCAGCAGCCTATAACCTTGTTTCATATACATCACCTCATGTATCGGTGTCACAGGCATTGTAACCGAAGGCGGCCCAAAAGTCCACGCACAAATTCTGGAAGCGGTGTCTATTTTCGGGGCGATTGGGAAAGAATAGACGCGGGGTGATCGTATGTGGAAGAATATCAAATGGATAATACTGGCCCTGCTGGCCGCGCTGCTGGTGGGCCTGATCGGTATATTGGACATTCCCCACTGGCAGCGGCTGGACGTCTCAAAGCTGAACACAGCCTCGGCGGTGACGGAGGTGTTCGACGCCAGCGGCAGCAGGGCGGGCACGCTGACGGGCAAGGAGAACCGCCGCTGGGTTTCCATCGGAAAAGTGCCCGAGACGGTGCAGAATGCCTTCATCGCGGCGGAGGACCTGCGGTTTTACAAGCACCACGGCGTCGATCTGGTGCGCGTGTTCGGCGCGCTATGGCAGGACATCAAGTCCGGCAGCTACGCCCAGGGCGGCTCCACCATCACCCAGCAGCTCATCAAGCTGACCCATTTATCCAGTGCCAAATCCCTTTCGAGGAAGTTACAGGAGATGGCACTGGCCCTGCAGCTTGAAAAGGTGATGAGCAAGAAGCAGATTTTGGAAGCCTATCTGAACACGATCTACTTCGGTCACGGGGCCTATGGCATCGAGTCGGCGGCAAACGTCTATTTTGACAAATCCGCCTCCGAGCTCTCCGTGGCGGAGGGGGCGCTGCTGGCGGGGATCATCAAGGCGCCGTCGACCTACGCGCCGCATTTGAACCCGGAGAAATCCATCAGGCGGCGGGACGGCATTTTGAACACAATGGAGCGGGAGGGCTTCATCTCCGGGGAGCAGGCGGCCACAGCCCGGGCGGAGGGGCTAATGCTGGCGGAGAATGCCGAAGAGATCCGGAAATACGCCTGGTACATGGACGCGGTACTGACCGAGGCGGCGACGGCGCTGAACCTGTCCAACGACGAGGTGCTCACCGGCGGCTATCGCGTGATCACCGGCCTCGACCCGGAGATGCAGGCGGCGGCGGAGACGCTGTTTTTATCCGAGGACAACTTCCCCGCCTCTGCCGCCGACGGCACGCCGGTGCAGGCCAGCCTCATCGCGCTGGACAGCCAGACCGGCGAGGTGCGGGCCGTGGTGGGTGGCAGGCGCTACGACGTGGCACTGGGCCTCAACCACGCCACCCAGATCCGCCGCCAGCCCGGCAGCGCCTTCAAACCCATATCCACCTATGCCGCCGCCATCGACGCCTACGGCTTTGTGCCCTCCTCCACCATCGAGGATACGCCCCGGACCTTCGAGGGAAACTACACGCCGCGCAACGCGGGCGGAAATCACTATGGCACGGTGACGCTTCGGGAGGCGTTGTCCCGGTCGCTGAACATCGCCACCGTCGATCTGGCCGACCTCATCGGCACCGAGGCCCTGCGGCAGTATGCCCAGCGCTTCGGCATACCGCTGTCAGACAAGGACGTGAACCTGTCCCTGGCCTTGGGCGCGCTGACCGATGGAGTGTCCCCGGAGACATTGGGCGCGGCCTACTGCGCCCTGGCCAACGGGGGTATGCGGGTACAGCCCCACTTCATTCGGGAGATCCGGGACAGCGCCGGCCATGTGCTCTACATGGCTGACACCTCCCAGGCCCGGGCGGTGCAGCCCTCGACGGCCTATATGCTCACGGACATGCTGAAGACCGCGGCGAAGAGCGGGAGCGCCAAGGCGTTGAAGTCCTGCGGCCTCCCTGTAGCGGGCAAGACGGGTACCGTCAGCGATGAGAATGCCTCCGGGACCCGTGACATTTGGACCGTGGCCTACACTCCGGAGCTGGCCACGGCAGTGTGGATGGGCTACGACCAGCCGGATAAAAACCACATTCTGGCCTCCACCGAGGGCGGTAGCGGATATCCTGCCCGGCTGTGCGCCGGTTTCCTCAAATCGGTGTCTGATGAGCTTAGCGGCCGGGATTTTAAGAAACCCAAGACAGTAAAGACCGCGCTCGTTGACAGTCTCGCGCTGGAGCGGGAGCATCGCGTGCTACTGACCACCTCCGACACCCCTGCCGAATATACGGAGACCGAGCTGTTCCATGAAAACGACTTGCCGCAGAGCTATTCAGAGAACTGGTCCGCGCCGCGCTCCGTGGCGGACCTGCGCCTGCTCACCGGCCCCGGCGAGACGCCCGTGCTGGCCTTCACCATCCAGGAATCGGCGGCGGAGTATCAGCTCCTGCGCAGGACCGACGCGGGAACGGAGGAAATCACCATACTGAACGGCGAACCGGGGCAGGAGCTCCGCTACGCCGACGTGACCTGCGACCTGAGCCAGCCCGCCGACTACTTCCTCCTGCCCCGCAATGCCCTGCTCTACGCCGCCGGTAGCCTTGTGCCCGGCATACAGTCCGCCCCCGTTCATTACGCCCCCAGCGGCCTGCTCAATGCGCTCCTGGGCAGCGATGCGACGGAAACCGCACCCCCGGCGGACGTGGAATTGTCAGAACAGGATATGCTTTTTGATTGAACGGTTCAATCCTGTTTTATAAACAGGGATTTGTCGTGGAGAATTGAAAATTGAAAATGGAAAATTGAAAATTAAGTTACCGGCACGTAGCAATAACGAACAACGTTATTGTAGGGGCGGCGTTTCTGTTAAGGGTAATGTGGTATACATTTTGTGCAAGTACATGGTATACACATTTTCCCGCGAAGCGGGGGGCGCTTGGGTTTCC
>CACZXF010000074.1 GCA_902785105.1 uncultured Eubacteriales bacterium
CCTCCATAGCTTCTTGCGCTATGGTCTATTATTCGACATGACCTACCACTTTCCCTTTTGGAATTTTACGTTAATTTGTGGGTGGACTGAACAGTTACCTTCAATTTATTATAGCTCAAAAGAACAGAGAGCCCACGAGATAGACCAGCCAGGCCACGACCCAGGCGAGGACGCACTGCCACACCACGATCCCGGCGGCCCATTTTCGGCCCAGTTCCCTGCGGATGGCGGCGATGGCTGCGATGCAGGGCGTGTAGAGCAGACAGAACACCAGCATGGCGATGGCCGCCAGCGGTGTGATGACCGCCGCGGGGCCGCCCTCGGCCTTGAAGAGGACCTCCATGACGGAGACCACGCTCTCCTTCGCCATGACGCCGCTGACCAGAGAGGTCACGATCCGCCAGTCGCCGAGGCCCATGGGCCGGAATATCGGCGCGATCATGCCGCATATCGCCGCCAGGATGCTGTTCTGGGAGTCCGTCACGAAGTTGAAGTGGAAGTCAAAGCTCTTGAGCAGCCAGATGACGATGGAGGCGAACAGTATCACCGTGAACGCCTTCTGGATGAAGTCCTTGGCCTTCTCCCACAGCAGCCGCGCCACGCTCTTGGGGCTGGGGATGCGGTAGTTGGGCAGCTCCATCACGAAGGGCACCGCCTCGCCCTTGAAGAGGAAACGCTTGTACAGGAAGGCAGCCAGTATGCCGATCACGATGCCGCCCACATACAGGCTGACCATCACCAGCGCCTTGTAGCTGGGGAAGAAGGCGTCCACGAAGAATGCGTAGATCGGCAGCTTCGCCGTGCAGCTCATGAAAGGGGTCAGCAGTATGGTCATGCGGTGGTCGCGCTCGCTGGGCAGCGTTCGCGACGACATGATGGCCGGGACGGAGCAGCCGAAACCGATCAGCATCGGCACGATGCTGCGCCCGGACAGGCCCAGCTTTCGCAGCGCCTTGTCCATGACGAAGGCCACGCGGGCGATGTAGCCGCTGTCCTCCATCAGGGACAGGAAGAGGAACATCGTCACGATGATGGGCAGGAAGCTGAGCACGCTGCCCACGCCCTCGAACACGCCGTTGATGATGAGGCCGTGGAGCGCCTCGTTGACCTGCGCTGATGTGAGCGCCTGATCCACCGTCCGGGTCAGTGCCTCGATGCCGCCGGCAAGCAGATTTTGAAGGAACGCGCCGATGACGTTGAAGGTCAGATAGAACACCAGCGCCATGATGCCGATGAACACGGGAATGGCGGTGTATTTTCCGGTCAATACCTTGTCGATGGCCGTGCTCTTCCTGTGCTCGCGGCTCTCGTGGGGCTTTACGACGTACAGCTCGCTGATCTTCCGGATATAGGAGAAGCGGTAATCCGCCATGGCCGCGCTGCGATCCAGTCCCCGCTCCTGCTCCATCTTGCGGATGATGCCATCGAAGATCTCCTGCTCCTGGGGCTCGTAGCCCAGCTTCTCGATGATCCGCTGATCGCCCTCGATCAGCTTGCCCGCGGCAAAGCGCGGCGGGAGGCCCGTCGTCTGGGCCTTGTCCTCCATCAGATAGGCGAGCACCTTCTGACACCGGTCCACGGGCTGTGTGTTCCCGGCCATCAGCTCGTATTGGAGTCCAGCGGGCTTGATCTGATACTTTGCCACGTGTATGGCCTTCTCAATCAGCTCCTGCACGCCCTGATTCTTCATCGCGGAGATGGGGACCACCGGCACGCCCAGCATGGCCTCCATGCCCTTCACGTCCACCGAGCCGCCATTCCCGGTCACCTCGTCCATCATGTTCAGGGCGATGACCATGGGAATGTCCATTTCCAGAAGCTGCATCGTCAGATACAGGTTGCGGTCGATGTTGGTGGCGTCGACGATGTTGACGATGCCCTTCGGCTTGGTGTTCAGCAGGAAATCCCGGGAGACCAGCTCCTCGCTGGTGTAGGGCGACATGGAGTATATGCCGGGCAGGTCCGTGATGATGGTGTTGGGATGGCCGATGATCTCGCCGTCCTTCTCCTCCACCGTCACGCCGGGAAAGTTGCCCACATGCTGCTTGGAGCCGGTCAGCTGGTTGAACAGCGTGGTCTTGCCGCAGTTCTGATTGCCCATCAGGGCAAAGGTGAGCTTCACGTCGTCCGGCAGGGCCTTCGCCTCTTCCTTCCTGCCGTCCTTCCCGAGGGATAACAGCCGGTTCTTCACACCCGTGTCCTGCTCCGCCTCGTACTCGGAGGCGGGCACGACGGTGATCTTCTCCGCGTCCGCCAGCCGCAGTGTCAGCTCGTAGCCGTGGATGCGCACCTCCATCGGGTCGCCCCTCGGCGCGAATTTGACGATCGTCACCTCCACGCCGGGAATGATGCCCATGTCCAGAAAGTGCTGCCGCAGCGCGCCGTCTCCGCCGACAGAGGTGACGATGGCGGATTGGCCGATTTCGAGTTCTTTCAAATTCATTGTACCACTTCCTCATCTGTTGTTCAATTTGTAATTCATAATGGGTAATTCGTAATTATGACCGGGATACATCTGATGTCATGCCGCAGGTTCCAGCGTCGTTTGCTGGGTCTGAAGGTCGGCCACAAAGCGGTCGATCAGGTCCTTGCCGACGTTGGGCATCACGATCACATGTGCCAGCTCTCCGCCGAAGCGCTCGTCGTAATCGGGCGCGAGGAAATACTTCTGCATGGTCGCCTCGTCCGGCCGGGAGAAGAAGACCGTGGTGGAGCAGGGATCGGAGATCCAGTAGCTCCAGCCGATCTCGTCCAGCTTTTCCTTCAGATAAGCCGTGACCTCAAACATCTTGTCGGCCATGGCCTTGAAGCCCTCGGCACCTTTGTGCCTGGCGATCCAATAGAACTTCAGGGGGTTGGTGGCGGAGCGGGAGCAGTTGATCATCGGCATGGAGCCCTCCAGATAGGAGATGTCGTAGGGATTCTGATGGGCCATGACTTCCTTCGAGGTGAAGAACAGGCCGCAGGGATCGTCGATGCCAAAGAACTTGTGGCCGCTGATGGCGATGGAGTCAAAGCCGAGCACGCGCCGGTCCACCTTGTCCGCGTATTCACTGAAGGGCAGATAGCCGCCGAAGAGCGCGGCGTCCACATGGCGATAGACCGCCGGGGGAGCGACCTCGTCCAGTATGGCGTTGATGGCCTGCTGGTCGTCTATGCCGCCCTTGAAGGTCGTGCCCATGGAGAAGACCACCAGCGCGGGCCTCTCGGGGTCCAGCGCTGTCCGGAAGGAATCGGGGATCATCGCGCCCATCTCGTCCGTGTCGATCAGGCGCACCTCCAGCTGCTGAAGCTCCGCCAGGCGCATGTTGGAGTAGTGGGATTCGGTGGAGACGTAGAGTATGGGCTTCATGCCGGTCACGTCCTCCAGATAGTGGCGGCCGAAGTAGATGCCGTGGTCGTTGCCGTCCGTGCCGCTGGCGGAGATGAGGCCCCACGCCTCGTCCGGCTCAAAGCCGTAGTAGGGCGCGAAGAAGCGTAGCACCTCGTTCTCGACCTCCAGCGCACCGTGGTTGGCGGTGATGTCGTTGGGGTCGCCGGCGTTGTTCATCATCACGCGGTCGATGTCGTTTGAAAGATACCACTCATAAAATTCCTTGAGCTCGATGTCGTCGTTCACCGGATAGCCGAGGTGATTCTCAGAAAAAGCCTGTGCACGGTCGATCACGCCCTGCAGCAGGGGATCAGAGTCGGCGCTGTAAGCCTCTTCAGCGAGACAGGCCGGGGTCATGGCCAGCAGGAGAATGAGCGCAAGGATCAGGGAAAGGTTTGTCTTCATGGTAAGTTGAGTCCCCCTTCTAAAATAGTGTATGAAACCATAACAATTATAGCATACCTCGAAAAGGAAAAAACCAAGGCGTTGCAAAGAATGACGCTATAGCCATAATTTGTGACACGATAGCCATATTGGCTTTGGACTGATTTTTGATATAATATAATTATGGGTAACTGATCGGTCCACCCTGATAAATTGGAGTTTAGTGGTCAGTGGCCAGTGTGCAGTTTTCAGTGTCAGTTGAAGTGCCGAAGAACGTTGTTGCGTGGGCATTTTCACTGACCACTGACCACTCCCCCCGTCAACTCCCTGTTTATCGAAGTAACTGATCAGATACGATTATAGCTTTATACGGAAAGGTGGCGAACTTGTGTATGCGGATCTTTGCTGTGATCGTGACGGTGTGCCTGGCTCTGGTGCTTCTTCCCTTCGCCGCGCATGGGGCAGGGGAGGAGGGCCGCGTCGTGTTGACGATCGGCGACATGGATGATCGTTCCACCGCCAGGTACGATGGCGACGATCAGCTGGGCCTGTGGCAGTATCTGGAGGCGCAGCTGGGCGTGGAGATCAGGTATGTCCATCTTTCAAAGGATCAGTATCAGGTGGGACTGGCCAGCGGGGAGCTGCCGGACATCGTGGCCACCAACAACGACCTCTCCGGCATACTGAAGGCCGGCGCGGCGCTGAACGTCGAACCCTATCTGGAGGAATACGCGCCCAATTTCCTCAAAGGCGCGACGCGTCTGTCCCACGAAGTGATCCGGCATCTCACGCCGGAGGACGACGGGTTTTACTTTTTTCCGAGCAACATCGGCTATACGGGCCTGGGCTTCAGCAACACGTTTTACACCCGCGGCTACTGCCTCCGGTGGGACTATTATAAGGAGCTGGGGTGTCCGCCGATCAACAGCGAGGACGATTATCTGAATGTGCTCGTGCAGATGCAGGCGAACCACCCCTTCACCGAAGAGGGCTATCCGACATACCTCTTCGGCACGGACAACTTTATGGGCTATGTGACCGCCTTCAGGACCGAATACAGCGTGGATTACTGGACGGCGTACAACTATCACAACAACATATTCACCAATGAGATCTATGACGGCTATGTGGACGTCGACCACTCCATCTGGTGGGCCGCGGCGGCCTGGCAGCGCAGACTGTTTCTGGCGGGCAGGGACAGCGGCGCCTATGACCTGGACATATTCACGCAGACCCGTGAGGAATACGACCTGAAGCGGAAGCGTGGCCAGTATATGGGTGTGCCCAGCTCGAAGGAGATGTTTTACGATACGGCGGTGAAGGCGGATCCGGACACCCTTTCAGGCTACTGCACGGTCCCCACGGCGGCCATGAATTACCATACCAATCTGTACAAGCTGTTGGGCAACGGGTCGAAATACATGTGGTTCATTTCAGCGGACAGCCCGAACTGGGAGGCGGCGCTCAAACTGTTCAACTACATGTGCGATCCCACATTTGTAAGGGAAATCTCTGTGGGTCAGCGGGGCGTGACCTGGGACTACAACAATGACGGCGCGCCGGAGATGAACGACTATGGCAGGACTCAACTGGATGCTTTCCAGCGTGGCGACTATTCGGAGGACAATTACTTCTACCGATGGGGCCATCCCAGAATGATGCCCAACAACTGGCCCATACTGGAGGAAAACACCCTTCATCCCGACGGCTGGCCGCTGGATTTCTACACGCTGAACCGGGAATACAGCATCGCCACCATGACCAGCAATGTCTCAAGGGATATGTGTGAGGTGTACGGCGTGGAGCTGCCCAGCGACGCCTTCTACAATGCGGGCGGGCTGGACTTCCGCAACGATTGCGGCGAGGCGATCTCCGCGTCCATCACGGATCTGAACGCCGAAGCGCTGGGCGTCATCGCCGAGGCGGATGGTATACTGGACGCCGTGCTGATCGATCTGGTCTTTTCAGAGACCCAGGAGGCATTTGACGCGATCCGGTCGGAGGCCATTCGCCGCATCATCGACCTGGGCGAACCCGAGGTGTTTCGTGTGTATCAGCAGAAGTGGAACGCCGCCGCCGAGGTCATCGTTCCCCTCGTCAGGGAAGCGCAGATCGCCAACGGGATCGAGCCTTATACGGCGGAGGACTATGGGAAGCTGCCATGCTTCGGGCAACAAAGAAGTAACTGATACTATTCTCAACCTAAAATCTATACATCTGGCTGGAAACTTCGTTGCAGTTCCGGGCGTCTTTTTCGCCCTGTCGTTGCTTCACTCCGGTCAACGTAGTGCTGCTACGCCTCCCGACCTTCAGCTTAGACAGGACGAAAAATCCGCTCCGAATCTGTATATGTTTTAGATTGAGAATAGTATGATCAGTTAACATCGACAAGATCGCTGTTTACCGACAATGCTGACGAGACGCAAAGAGAGGTGCCATACTTTATGCTGAACGCATTGATCGCCGAGGACGAGCTGCTCGTCAGGATGGGCATCAGCAGCAGCGTGCCCTGGTCGGAGCTGGATATCGCCATCGTGGGCGAGGCCAGAAATGGCGTGGAGGCATGGGAGATGTTTCAGAAATACCGCCCGGACATCATCATACTCGATATCCTCATGCCCAGGATGAACGGCGTTGAACTGCTCGGGCGCATCCGTCAGGTCGATCAGCGCTGTGCGGTGATCGTCGTCACCAGTGTCGATAAGGGCGATACCCTGGACAAGGTGGAGAAGCTTGGCATCTCAAAAATCCTTAACAAAATGGTGATGACGCGGGACGACATCAACGAGGCGGTCCAGATGGCCTGCCGGACCCTTCGGCCGGAGCGGTACAGCCCTTCCGTAAAGGCGGAGGAGGAGAAGGAGTGGAAGGCGTTTTTGTTTGGCGACAGTCCTGAAAACAGGGCCTTTGCGGCGCAGGGCATGACCGGGATCCGGCTCTTTTCTGGCGATCGGTTGACGCCGGCCATGCAGCGCTCGCTCTTCGAGCTGATTTTACAGCGACTCGGCGAGCAGGCGACCAGCATTCACGTTCCGCAGGAGGGCTGTGAATTGTTGATATGGAAAGACGTGTTCCCGGAAAGCGTGTTTTTGGACATCGCCCTCTATATACAGGCCAACTTTCATGTTGACCTGGGGATCGTGACGCTGTTTGCGCCGCTTCAGGACGCGCAGCTGTCCAGCATGGCCCGCCGCTTTGTGACGCTGCTGCATGAGCCGCAGCTGTTCGACCGCCCGGTGCTGTCGCTGAATGTCGATGGCGAATACGTGAATGAGCGCCTGGAGGCCCTGCGCGGTGAGATCGCCATCGTTCTGCCGGTGTGCCCGGAGAGGGATGAACTCTTTGCGTTGAAGGTGCGGCTGAATCGGTATCCTGGCGAAATGGAGAAAGGTTTCACGAAGGTGCTTGGAAATAACGTGCCACTGCTTGAAGCATTGAAGCTCCCCACAGCTCAAACGGGGCTGTGGAGCATGACACGGGCCATCTGCGATCAGGCAGAGGCGCGTCTGAGACAGATTTCTCCCAGAATACGCCCCGAGATACACCGCACGATGGCCTACATACAAGCCCATCTGACTGAAAATATACAGCGGGAGCAGCTTGGAAGGCTCGTCAACTATGACAGCGTCTATTTTTCAAAGCTGTTCAAGACGGAGCTGGGGCTGACCTATACCGATTATATAATCCTTGCGAGGATGCTTCGCGCTCAGGAGCTGCTTACTGAAACGGATATCCCCATCAGCGACATCGTGACCCAGTGCGGCTATACGGATTTTTCCTATTTCAGCGCACGCTTCAGGAGGTTTTGCGGCATGACGCCCCATGAGTGGAGGGAAAACAACGGTGAAGCGATGGCTTAGCTCCCTGCGGTTTCACATACTGCTGCCCGTGCTCGCCATGATGCTGTTGATGGCCGTGCTGATCACGGCAGTGGTCTCGCGCTCCTATATCGACATGAACCTTCGGCAGGAGCGGGAGAAGAACGCCGCGCTCTTCGAGCTCATCGGCCGTCAGATCGACGGGACGGTCACCAATGCCGTGAGTGACGCGCGAAGCATCATGATCGACGAAAGGATCACCGCCTACGTCCGGCATTCGTTCAGGACATACGCGGAGCTGATGCACGCACGGGTGGCTTGCAGGGACTATCTGCGCACCGAGATCGACCGGCACAGCGCCATTTACGGCCTGCTCTTCATGCGTCCGGACGGCAGCCTGTTCGGCGCACTGCCCTACAGCAATGTCTTTGAGGATGACGGTAATAAGCCCGCGCTGCCAGCGGAGATCATCGATCAGGTGAGAGGGCTTTCACCCAAACAGACGGCGTGGATCGGCCCGGTCACAGGCACTGAGATCTATGGCTATAAAAGCGCTGCACTCCCGGATACCATCGTGATCGCGGCGTGGAAGACGGCTGGCACGAAGACGGGGGAGTACTATATGGCTCGATGAGACCTACTACACAGTCCTTATGAGGGACAGAGAACGTCATGAAGACGGAACTCTCCTCAAAGGCCTGTCGCGCAATCAAATCTGCATTGGAGTTGCTACCACCAAGAAGCAAACAGTTTGCTTCGTTGAAGGATACCAACATACTGCTGCGTAATCTGCTGAAGCGCATGCCAGATCAGGAACCCGGCGTCGCTGTCTTTGCCTGCCAATGAGAAGCATTTGACCGTGAACAGATGGAAGGATGAATCGAGTGTCCGAAATACCTATAGCCGGAACTTCCGTGGGCTTTGTATCGGGAACTGGAGCGGATGTTCAAGGGCTATGCCTGTTAAGGGCGGGGTCAGCTTTCGGGCTGGCCCTTTTTTAGTTCGGTGATTTTTTTGTTGCCGAATAGTATTAGATGTGGCAGAATAGGAGTATGCTGAATAGGTATGAGTGGTATCATGTCGAACGGATAGAAAACGCCTTTGAGGATATTGATGAGATGATCGTAGAAAAACAGATATAATAACCGTATCCGGCTGTAATCTCACGGCATTGGAGGGAAAATTGAATTGAACAGGTACGACGAAATCGACCGTGCCTTTACCCGGCGGTATCGGTTAAAAAAATTGATTAGCATCTGGGCATCGAGGACGATTGCAGTATTGGGCATCACGTCCTTTCTGTTCGGGCTGAGGCTTGAACCGAGCGTCACCATATTCCGGTGGATGACGGTGGACGGCACACTGTTCACCACGATCTGCGCCCTGATCTGTATGGGGGTCAATGCGGTGGAGGTCATCAAAGACACGGAACTTACGTCGCAGTGGGTCTACTTTGTTCGTCTGGCCTCGGCAGTGGCGGAATCGATCATATTCATCGTGGTGATGACGAGCCATCTTCCAGTGTTTGACGAGCATCTGCCCGTGTTTGACCGCTACGACTCCTTCATCATGCACCTGGTGATCCCGCTGCTGGGCATCCTTACCTTCATCACCAACGACGCTCCCATCGGCAGGCTGACGGTTTCCCAGCGCTGGCAGGGCACCTGGTTCGTGACCGTGTATGGGGCGATCATGGTCATTTTGATCGGCTCGGGGCGACTGGCCTCTGACCAGATCCCCTACTTTTTTCTGAATTTCCGGGACAACGGCTGGGGAATTTTCATCACCGCCTTTGTGTTTGTCTATGCGGTAGGTTATCTGATGAGTTGGGGGCTGTCGGTATGCAACCGGAAGCTGTCCTGGCTGTGGTTCAAGAATATCGCACGGCGATGAGAGGGGTGATCGAGTATGTTTTCATCAGGCTACCTTTTGTGGATCGGCATTTCCGCGTTTCTGATAGTCATTGGGCTATGGGGCTGCCGGAGGCTAAAGCCGGATGAGGACCGGGTACTGAAGGTGTGCCTGGCACTGGGAGCCGTTTCCGAGGCCGTGAAGCTGTTCAGCGTGATACGGATCCTGCCGATGGTGGGAGTGGAGGGTGTCTACACCCCCTATCTTGAGATGGCGGACCTTCCTCTGGAGCTGTGCTCCCTTCAGATACCGTTCATGGCCGCAATGCTCATGGCCCACACAGAGAGGTGGCGCTCCCGGCTGCGGGCGTTGATTTACGTCACCGGGGTCATAGGCGGCTTGCTGGGCATCGTGCTGGCCGAGGTGACGGTGGACTATTCCACCGTTCAGGAGTACTTCTGCACACCCAGAATCTACCAGTTCTTCCTCTACCATTCTATGGTGGTGACGCTGGGGCTTTACATGGGCGGCAGGAAGGGAAGCGACGTATCCCTGTCAAGCTATGGGCAGACTATGGGAATGCTCGTCATGCTGGACATTCCCACGTTCTACATCAATTCCGTGTTTTCACAGCCGGTGTACGAGGCTGGCAAGCCCGTGGCCGTCGCCTACAGGGTGAACTTCTTCTCCTCCTACGTAAACCCCCTGGGTCTGCCCCTTTCCGAAAAGTGGCAGTGGCTCGCATATCTCGGGATCAGACTGACCCTCGCGGCAGCCCTGATTTGGCTGTTGCTGGCAGCGGCTTCATGGATGCGAAAAATGGACCGGACGGCCTGATGTTTTCAACATTTCAGCCCATAAGGAGCTGTGCATAAATTATTAAGTCGTTTGAGGTAAGATGGTGTAGTTCCAATTAGGATGGAAATTATCACCAACAATGTTCACAGAGGCCAGTTC
>CACZXF010000075.1 GCA_902785105.1 uncultured Eubacteriales bacterium
ACTGTTTTCAGTGAGATGGGGCCGGCAGGCCCTTGTCAAGTGCCCCGAAGGGGCGGATGAGGTGGACTTCGAACGACACCCCGACAAATCCCCGTTTATACCTCCCTCGTTCCACCCCAATGTTAATTTTGTGCGAACTCTATGACAATCTCCCCTTACATCTGTTAAAATAATAACAGGAACTTTGAAAAACATAAAGGAGGAAGAGGACATGAAACACTTCAAATTTTCGCTCTTTGCCCTGCTGCTTGCCATGGCGCTGCTGATGAGCGCCAGCGCGGCGAGCTTCACGGCGGGCAGCTATGACGCCACGGCGGCGGGCCGCAACGGGGACGTGACGCTGCACGTCACCTTCTCGGAGGACGCCATCACCGAAATCACCGCCGACCACGAGGAGACCCCCGGCGTGGGCCTGGAGGCCATCGAGGCGCTGATTCAGCAGACCATTGAAACCCAGGGCGTTCCCGCCGACGCCGTCACCGGCGCGACGGTGAGCTCCACCGCCTTCCAGGCGGCGCTGTCCGACGCCATCGCCCAGGCGGGCGGCGACCCGGCGGCCATGGCGGCGGAGGCCGCGCCTGCCCCGGCGGAGCCGGTGGAATACGACACCGAGGCGGACCTGATCGTGGTCGGCGGCGGCGCGGCGGGCATGACCGCGGCGGTCACGGCCCACGACGCGGGGCTGAAGGTCATCCTGCTGGAGAAGAGCAATATACTGGGCGGCAACACCCCGGCGGCAGCCAACGGCGTCAACGCGGCCAACACCCGTGCCCAGCTTGCCGACCCGGACTACATCGCCGCCGAGGCCAGCGTGGCAGGCCTGGTGAACCTCCAGAGCCAGAACGAGCTGGCCCGTGCGAATCTGGTCAAGGCCTTTGCGGAGAACTCCGGTGAGGTCATCGACTGGCTGGCCGACATGGGCGTCCAGTTCACCGTGGACATCCAGAAGGACGACCGGAACCCTGTCCAGAATTATTATATGCTGAAGGCGGAGGCCGACGGCTCCACCGGCATCACCATGACCAACGCCGTGAAGGCCGCGCTGACGGAGCGGGGCATCACCGTCTACACCGGCATGGACGCCACGGATCTTGTGGTGGTGAACGAGGGCGTGGTCACCGGCCATGTCACCGGCGTCGTCGCCACCGACGTCAGCGGCAATCCGGTGACCTTCACCGGTCGCGCCGTGCTGCTGGCCACCGGCGGCTTCGGCCACAACCCCGAGCTGCTGGCCGAGGCAAACCCGAAGCTGGCCAACGCCACCACGGACGAGATCGCCCCCACCAGCGGCGAAGGCCTCATCATGGCCCGCAAGGCCGGCGCGAAGGCGGTAGACCTGGAGTACATCCAGACCTTCCCCGTGGTCATGGAAGGCTATGGCATGGTCACCCCCAACAAGCTGCCCGGCGGCTTCGGCGTCAACGCCGTGATCGTCAACAGTGACGCCCGGCGCTTCACCGCCGAGGGCTTTGAGATCGGCGACGCCATACTGGCCCAGCCTGAGGGCGCGGCCTACATGATCTTCCGTGAGGACCAGATCTCCGAGCCCATGCAAAACATCATCAACGCCGGCTACGTCGCCTCCGCCGATACCGCCAAGGAGCTGGCCGAGGCTCTGGGCCTGGACGGCGACGCATTGCAGGCGACAGTGGACGCCTACAACGCGGACGTGGCCGACGGCACCGACGATGCCTTCGGGAAGAAAGATCCCCTGCCCCTGGAGGGCAAGCTCTACGGCTTCAAGTACGGCGTAGGCGCCCATTACTTCATGGGCGGCATACTCATCGACGAGTTCACCCACGTCCTCGACAATGAAGAGAACCCCATCCCCGGCCTCTACGCCGCGGGCGAGTGCACCGGCGGCTTCCACGGCTCCCAGCGCATCGACGGCTCCGGCATCGGCGATTCCTTCACCTTCGGCCGCATCGCCGGCAGGAGCATCGCGGAGGCACTGGGGGACTAACGCGAAAGGCATCGGCGGAAGAAATTTGAAAGTAATCGAGGGAGACAAACTATCCCTGTAGGGGCGCCGTTTCGGCGCCCGCCCCTCTGCAAGACGGCATGTTCTATCGGGCGGGCGGCGCAACGCCGCCCCTACAGGGGAGCGGATAACTCCCCGTTTCTCCCCACAACAAAACCGAGGGGACGCCCCAAATCCGGGTCGTCCCCTCGGTTCATTTTTTATTACCGCAGTTCAGTGGTAGGAATATTGTCCATATCGTCGAAGGCCTGGTTCTCGCCGCCCATGGCCCAGATGAAGGTATAGTTGGACGTGCCCGCGCCGGAATGGATGGACCAGGAGGGGGAGATGACGGCCTGCTCGTTCTGCATGACGATATGGCGGGTCTCCTGTCCCTCGCCCATGAAGTGCATGACCACGTTATCCTTGGGCACCTCGAAGTAGAAATAGACCTCCATGCGGCGCTCGTGGGTGTGGGCGGGCATGGTGTTCCAGACGCTGCCGGGCTCCAACACGGTCATGCCCATGGAGAGCTGGCAGGTCTTGAGCACGTCGGGATGGATGAACTGGTTGATGACGCGCTTGTTGCTGGTCTCCGCCGCGCCGCAGGGCTTCTTGGCGGCGTCCTCGATCTTGATGAGGCGGTTGTCATAGTGGGTGTGCGCGGGAGCGGACACCAGATAGAACTTGGCGGGGCAGTTGGCATCGTCAGAGGAGAAAACGACCTCCTTCGCGCCCTGGCCGATGTACAGGCAATCCTTGTAGCCCAGCGCGTAGACCGTGCCGTCCACGGTCACCTTGCCCGCGCCGCCCACGTTGAACATGCCGCACTCGCGCCGCTCCAGGAAGTAGTGGACGCCGAAGGTGTGCCAGATGTCCATGCCGTCGTCGATGGGCAGGGCCTTGCTCACGGGCATGATACCCACGGTCACCATGCGGTCCACATGGCTATAAACCGCCGTCACCTTGTCCGCCACAAACAGCGTCTCGATCAGAAATTCCTTCCGCATTTCTTCGGTGGTGTAGCGCTTGAAATCGCGCTGGTTGCAGGAATAACGAATATCCATATGTATTTTCCTCTCCTTTTATGTCCATAAGGGACGGTTATAGTAATTATACCATTCCCATCCGTGCCCTGTCAACAAAGCATCAATAGGGATGGATGGGCAGCGAATCATCATCCGCGCCCTTGTGGATGGCGCGGATCTGGACGTAATACTGCACGTCGTCGCTGACCTTCACCAGCACCCGGTCCCCCACCTTCTTCCCCATCACGGCGCGACCCAGGGGGCTTTCCTTGGAGATGATGCCGTTTAAGGCGTCCTCCCGGAGGGTGGTCATCAGTGTGATGGTCTCGGTGTCGCCCTCGTCCTCATAGTAGATCTCCACCTTGTCGAACAGGCTCACCACGCCCTCCCGGGTGTCGGCCTTGATGACCTTCGCGGTGGCGATCATCCGCCGAAGATAGCGCAGGCGGCTGTCGCACCGCCGCAGCTCCTGCTTCGCCGCCTTGTATTCATAGTTTTCGCTGCGGTCACCAAAGGCCGCGGCGGTGGCCACATCCTCCACGATCTTCGGCCGCACCACGCTCATGCGGTAGTCGATCTCCTCCTGCATCTTCCGGATGTCCACTTCGGTCAGCTCATTGTACATACATTCTGTCTCCCGTGTTCACTGCCTGGTTTTAATTGAAAATTGAGAATTGAAAATTGAAAATGATTAGCGGCTGCCGCGCACGCAAAGCAAACTCAATTTTCAATTGTCAATTCTTACTCGGTTACAATTGCGATGCCGCTGCTGGCGCCGATGCGGGTGGCACCGGCCTCGATCATGGCCTCGGCCTCGGCGCGGTTGTGGATGCCGCCGGCGGCCTTGACGCCCATGTCGGGGCCCACGGTTTCGCGCATCAGCCTGACATCCTCCACCTTCGCCCCGGCCTTTGAGAAGCCGGTGGAGGTCTTGACGAAATCGGCCTTTGCGTTCACCGCCGCACGGCAGGCCTTGACCTTCTCCTCGTCGGTGAGCAGGCAGGTCTCGATGATGACCTTCAGCTTCGCTTCGCCGCAGGCGGCCTTGACGCCCGCGATGTCGGATTCCACCAGCGCCCAGTCGCCGTCCTTGGCCGCGCCGATGTTGATGACCATGTCGATCTCCCGCGCCCCATTTTTAACGGCGACGGCGGTCTCCGCGGCCTTGCTCTCCGTGGGGATCGCGCCCAGGGGGAACCCCACCACGCAGCAGGGCGTCACGTCCGTTCCCTTCAGTGCCTCCGCCGCCAGCGCGATCCGGCAGGGATTCACGCACACCGACGCAAAGCCGTATTGCTTCGCCTCGTCGCAGAGCTTCAAAATCTGTTCCTTCGTCGCGTCCGGCTTCAAAAGGGTATGATCGATGGTCTTGGCAAGCTGCTTGCTGTTCATGAAAAACGCTCCTTTATTTATTATATTCGTTGATTATGATAACGGGGATTTGTGTGGGAATCGCCCGCTCTCCTGTAGGGGCGGCGTTGCGCCGCCCGCCCGATAGAACGCGACGTCTCGCAGAAGGCGGGCGCCGAAACGGCGCCCCTACAGGGATAGTTTGTCTCCCCAATAAATTCCAATCTGTCTCATTCGCCCGCCATGACCCGCCAGATGATCTCCCGGTCGTTATGTATCGCTATAGCGTCCAGCGCCCGTGCCATGTCGGCCTGCCAGGCGTCGTCGCGGAGGACGGCGAGGGCGAGGCGGGCCAGTTGCGGGGGCTGCTCCGCCGTCACCGCGCCGCCGGCATCGACGAAAAAATCGAGGTTATAGCCCTCACACCCGGCCACGGCGTTTACCAGCGCCATGGGCAGCCGCTTCACCGCTGCCTCGGTGGTGGTGATGCCGCCGGGCTTGGTCATGAGCAGCTCCGAGGCGTCCATCAGCGTGGACACATTTTCCACATAGCCCAGGGTCCTGATGCGTTCGTCCCCGCCGTAGACCGCACTGAGCTGGTCCCGGAGGCTTCGGTTGGTGCCGCAGACGACGGTGACGAAGGTGTTCTCATTCATATTCCGCACCAGCTCGGCCACCAGCTCCGGCACCGGCCCCGCGCCCATGCTGCCGCCCATCAATAATATGTGTCGGCAGTCCACCGGCAGACTCAGCGCCTGCCGGGCCTCGGCCTTATCGCCACGGCTGTAAAATTCACCCCGCACAGGTATGCCGCTGGCCACGATCTTCTCCGGGGGCACGCCCAGGGCCACCAGCTCGGGGCGGAGGCTCGCGGCGGGGATGAAGTGCCAGTCCAGCCCGCCGGCCTGTGTGCCGGGGGTGGCGGTGTAATCCGTCTCCACCACGCCGGCGCGCACCGGCAGATCGTACTTCCTTCTCGCGTCCGTCACCATCAGCGAGGCGAACACGTGGGTGCAGATCACCGCGTCGTAGCCGCCGTCCTTGATGAAGCGGCCCAGATTCCGCCGCCCCAGGTTCAGCACCCGCCGCCCGTTGTGGTGCTCCATGAAGGTCTGCGGGTGACGGCGGGAGTGGCGATAGCCGGAGTCGAACAGCTTCGGCGCGTGACGGTACATGAAGTTATGGGACTTCGCCACCGCCTCCGAGACGTCCTCCGAGATGAAGGACAGGCAGTCCTCCACCCGGCATTGGTCGCCGTGAGCCTCAAAGACCTCGGTCAGCGCCCGCGCCACGGCGTTGTGGCCGCCGCCGTTATTGCTCGACAGTATCAGTACCCGCATGGGCCAGCCGCCTTTCCCGCGCCTCCGCCGCCGAGAGCATCTTTCGAAAGCGGGGGCGATTGTATCGCTGTATCATGATGAAGGGGACGTTCCCCAGCACGACGTAAATAATATACACCGCCGTGCCGCCAAGCCCCGGCCACAGTCCAAGCAGCGGCAGACCGGTCACGCATAAAATATAGTGTACCAGCTCCGCCACACAGGTCTCCATCAGCATATCCCTGAGCTTCGCCGCGTCGGGCCTGCCGGTAAACGCCTTTCTCGGCACGATGAGGGAGAACATCTTGCTCACGTCCGGCACGAAGTCCTTCCAGCGCCGTATGCCCACCTTCTCGTAGGCCCGGCCCGAGTCCTCCCAGCGCCATTCGGCATAGGGGGCCTTCTCCCAGTCCGGCCTCAGCCGCTTGATGAGCCGCCCCAGCGGGAAGCAGAGCAGCCCCCAAAGGGCCATCCAGGCGATACAACGCGTCAGACCTCTCCGCACCGGCAGCGCCTCCTTGCTTTGGAAATTGAAAAGTGATTCATCGCTATAATTTTATCATCTCCCTACAAAAAAGGCAAGCCGTACAAAATCCCACGGGGAAGCGCGGCATAACTTTACATTAAACACTTATAATGAAATCACAGTTGCCGATATAAGCGCGGCACTCACTCATAATTATCAATTTCTCATCGGGGAGGTCTCCCATGCTGAAGGTGACATTGCTGGGGACGGGCGGCATGATGCCGCTGAAGGAGCGGGCGCTGGCCAGCGCGATGGTGAGCGTGAACGGCCGGCAGGTGCTGATCGACTGCGGCGAGGGCACGCAGGTGCAGATCCGCGCTTGTTCGCTGGGCTTCAAGTGCATCGACGCCGTGCTCATCACCCACTTCCACGGCGACCACGTCAGCGGCCTGCCGGGGCTCCTGCTGTCCATGGGCAATTCCGGCCGTGAGGAACCGCTGATGATCGCGGGACCCAGGGGCCTCAGGCATGTGGTGGACTGCCTGCGGGTCATCGCCCCGGAGCTGCCCTTTGAGATACTCTACAACGAGCTGGACCCCGCCGCCCCGGAGCCCTTCGACTGCGCGGGCCTCCAAATCGTTCCCTTTCCGTTGAAGCACGGCGTCCCCTGCCTGGGCTACAGCCTGACCCTCCCCCGCCCCGGCAAGTTCCAGCCCGAGCGCGCCAGGGAAAACGGTGTCCCCATGAAGCTGTGGAGCGTCCTCCAGAAGCAGAGCGAGGCAGAGCTGGACGGCGTCACCTATACCCAGGACATGGTGCTGACCCCGCCCCGCCGGGGCATCCACATCGTCTACGCCACCGACACCCGCCCCTTGCCCGCCATCGCGGAAATGGGAAGGGACTGCGACCTGATGATACTGGAGGCCATGTTCGGCGACCCGGAAAAGGCCCCCCGCGCCGTCAAGTCCTCCCACATGCTGATGACGGAGGCCGCCGCCCTCGCCCGCGACGCCTGCGCCCGCCGCCTCTGGTTCACCCATTACAGCCCCGCCATGCCCGAGCCCGAGCTCTGGATCGACGCCGCCCGCGAAATCTTCCCCGCCGCCGAGCTGGGCGCGGACGGCATGAGCATCGACCTGCCCTACGAGGAATCGTAAATCTTGACAATACATTATAATATAATTATAATGTAATTATGAGGACTGGAGGTGTGCTCCTTGCGCGACAACTATGATTTTTCGGGCGGGGTCAAAAATCCCTACGCAAGCCAGCTTAAAAAGCAGGTGACCATCAATCTGGATGTGGAGACAGTGGAGTATTTCAAAGCTCAGGCGGAAAAGACGGGCATACCCTATCAGAAGCTCATCAACTTCTACCTGGCCGATTGCGTCAGGCAGAAGCGCGAGCTCGTATGGATGTGAGACTATCATGGAGGTATAGAGGCATGGAACAAGGCTATACATTGGATGAAATTCGGGCCAAAGCCGTGCCCATTGCCCGGCGCTACGGCATTCGAAACCTCCGGCTGTTCGGCTCCCACGCCCGCGGGGAGGCGCGAAAGGACAGCGACGTGGACCTGCACATCGACAAGGGGAATCTGACCGGCCTGTTTTCCTATTACGCGATGGTGGACGAGCTGGAGCAGGCCCTCGGCTGTCATGTGGACCTCGTGCTGGACGGCAGCCGCGACGCGCAGTTTTTAGAGCACATCTCACAGGAGGAGGTGCCGCTTTATGTCGCCGAAGGATAAGCTCATATTGCAAAAAATCATCCGCTATTGCGACGACATCGCCTCGATTTTGGAGCAAATAGGCTTTCAGTTCTCCCGGTATGAAAATGAGGTCGTCTATCAATACGCCCTGAGCATGTGTCTTTTGCAGATCGGAGAGCTGGTCAATCATCTGTCCGGGGAATTGCTCGACGGGCATCCGCAAATTCCATGGAGGTACGCCCGCGCCATGCGGAATTTATACGCCCACGATTACGACAGCGCGCGGCTCGACATCGTATGGGCGACGCTCACCGATGACATCCCGGCCTTCAGAGGTCAGCTTGAAGCCCTGCTCACAGAGGAGGCGGAGCCATGAAATCCGTGCTTCTGATCACCACCGGCGGCACCATCGCCTCGGTGCCGGGGGCGGAGGGGCTGGCCCCCGGATTTACCTCCGAAGAGCTGATGCGCCACGTGGGGCGGCTCTATGACTACTATCACATCGACACGCTGGAGCTTTTGAACCTGGATTCCTCCAACATCCAGGCGGACGAATGGATCAGCATCGCCCGGGCCATCCACGGGGCGCTGCCGAAGTACGACGGCGTGGTCATCACCCACGGCACGGACACCATGGCCTACACCGCCTCCATGGTGAGCTTCATGCTCCGGGGCCTCAAAAAGCCGGTGGTGTTCACCGGCTCCCAAATGCCCATCGACAACCTGCTGACCGACGCCCGGAACAACCTCTACACCGCCTTCGCCGCGGTGGATTGCGGCATCCCCGGCGTGACCATCGCCTTCAACCGGAAGATCATCCCCGGCTGTCGTGCGGTGAAGGTGCGCACCATGGGCTTCGAGGCCTTTGAGAGCGTCAACGCCGGCTATCTGGGCCAGGTGTTCGCCGACGGCCTCCACCCCCTGGTCCCCATCCCCAAAAATCCCGACAGCTACGTGGAGCTGCGGGACAGCATCTGCCGGGAGGTATTTCTGCTGAAGCTGGTCCCCGGCATCAATCCGGACGTGCTGGACATGCTCCGCCGCATGAATTACCGGGGCATCGTCATCGAGGCCTTCGGCGCGGGGGGTATGCAGTTCGTCCGCACCAGCCTCGTCAACCACTTAAAGGCCCTCACCGAGGCGGACATAACGGTGGTGGTGTGCAGCCAGTGCCTCTACGAGGCCAGCAACCTGAGCATCTATGAGGTCGGCACGAAGCTTTTGAACTGCGGCGTCATCTCCGCCCGGGACATGACCACCGAGGCCGTGGTCACCAAGCTCATGTGGGCCCTCGGCCAGACCGACGACCCCCGCCGCGTCGCTCAGATCTTCAATACCAACTACTGCGGTGAAATCACCTTGGAAAACTGAAAAATGTGTCAACGGGGACGGTTCTCGTTGACACATTTTTTATTGTCCAAGTTCATTGATGAGGGTAAAGGCCAGTATCATTGCCCCGCCGATCAGTTGTGCGGGGGTGACGGGCTCGCCGAGGACGGTGAGGGAGATGAGGACGGCCACCAGCGGGTCGATGTAGCTGAGTATGGCGGCCTCCTGTCCGGGCAGGTCCTTCAGCGCGGAGAAGTACAGCACATAGGCCAGCGCGGTGTGGACGAGGCCCACGCATATGAGGCACGCCCAGCCGAGGCCGTTCATGCCGCCCAGAGGCAGGCCGCCGGTCAGCAGCACATAGGGCACCAGCACCAGCGCCGCCCCAGCGAACTGGAGCACCGTGCGGTCCAGGCCGGAGGCGCGGGTGATGCGCTTGTTCATCAGTATCACCGAGGCGTACAATGTCGCCGCGGCCAAGCCGAAGGCCACGCCCCGGAGATGGTCGCCGCCCTCGGTCAGCGCGCCGACGTTGATGACCAGCACCAGTCCCACCGTAGAGCCGATGAAGCAGGCCACCTGCTTTGCCGTCATGCGCTCGTGGAACAGCACCGGGCAGGCCAGCATCACGATCACCGGGGCGAAGTAATAGCTCAGCGTCGCCACGGAGACCGTCGTATATTTATACGCCTCAAACAGGAATATCCAGTTGAAGCCCATGGCCGCGCCGGACAGGCACAACAGCGGCAGGTCGCCGCCCATGCCCTTTACGTCCGGGAGCTTCCCCCGCACCGCCTGAAAGCCCAGCAATGCCGCCAGCGCGATCCCCGCCCGGCACAGCGCCACCGCCGCCGAGGGCAGGGGGATGTTTCGGATGAACACGCTCAATGTGCCGTAGAGGACCATTGAGGTGATGAATTGCAGCTTGGATTTCATGGTTTAATACGTTGATAAATTGGAATTTGTCGGGGTGAGCGGGAGTCCACCTCATCCGCCCCTTCGGGGCACCTTCCCCTCAAGGGGAAGGCTTTTGGTCCCGTCGTTCCCAGCCCCTTGCTTTCCCCTTGAGGAGCATCGAACGCCCGGAAAACAGTCCAGTGGACTGTTTTCAGTGAGATGGGGCCGGCAGGCCCTTGTCAAGTGCCCGTGAGGGCGGATCCCCGTACTCCGCGAACGCCCTGACCCGCGCGTTGAGGTCGGGCCACTTTGCGACGCTCTTGGCGGTGAACAGGCCGTCCTCGGGGTCCTTGGTGGCGCGCCATTCGTGGGCGATGAGGGCCCAGGTGGCCTCGTAGAGGTTGGCGAACTCGGGATCGCGCTGGGCCTCGCAGACGAAGGACTGCCGGGGCTGGTTGATGTCCTCGCCGGAGATCTGGAAGAGATCGTACTTTTCGCAGAGGGCGCGGAGGCGGCGGAGCTGTTCTTTCGTATTGCGGCTGGGCATGTAGGTGATGGCCTTATAGCCTAACTTCGCCACGTACTCCACCAGCTCGTCCAGGAAGTCGTCCTCGAACTTCTGGGCCCGCTTGTCGCCGGTGACGCTGTCGCCCACGTCGCCCAGATAGGCGTATGCGGGGATCGCGCCGACTTCATCGGCCAGCTTCAGTATCTCGCGCACGTCGGGGCATTCCTCGTCGGCGTCGATGTAGAAGCGGCTGATGAGCTGGCTCTTGATCCAGCCCAGCAGGTCGTACATCATGTGGGGATTGCCCTCGTCCAGCAGATAACCCTCGATCTTCCCGGAGATGGGCAGCTTTAATTCATTCTTGATGAAGTCGATGAGCTTTTGCCCCTTCCCCACCACGTCCAGCAGCTTATAGGCCAGGGCGCTGGAGAGGTGGCGCTCGGTGACGGAGCCGCCCTTCGCGTAGTTGGACAGCGGCAGCACATCCCGCTCAAAGTCGATGGTCACGCCGTACTTCCCCAGCATCTCATTGATGGCGGCGACCATCCGGCGGTTGCGGTCGTTGCGCTTTTCGCGGTAGGGGGCGAAGTATTCATTCAGATACGCGGCCTTGTCGTGGGGCACGCCGTGGAGTGTCATGTAGACGATGCCCTTCTGGTCGGGGTTGTTGAGCTTTTTATCCCCGAAGGGGGTGTCCTTGAAGCTCACCCGGCACTCCAGGCCGATGGTCGCGCCCATGTGGGCGGCCTTGGCGGCGGCCAAAAATTCCTCCGCGCCGGCGATGGAATCGTGGTCCATCAGCCCGCAGGTGCACAGCCCCGCCGCGCGGGCGAACCACACCGCCGCCGTGGGCGAATAGGGGGAGAAGGAATAGGTGGTGTGGATGTGGTTGTTCACGTCCCGCCCCACCGGCGGCAGTGCCTCCGTCGCCAGCAGGCTTTTCAGATTTTCCAGACCGTTTTCAGCGTTCAGCAGCTTCAGCAGTTCTTCCCGGGTCTTTGCCATTTGGGGATCATCCTTCCTTAGTCGTAAAAATCATATCGATAAACAGGGATTTATCGGGGTGTTTGTTCGAGGCCACCTCATCCGCCCTCACGGGCACTTGACAAGGGCCTACCGGCCCCATCTCACTGAAAACAGTCCACTGGACTGTTTTCCGGGCGTTCGATGCTCCTACTTTGCCTTTGGCAAAGTTGGTCTGGCCAAAGGCCAGACTGCCACGGCTCAAATCGAAGATTTGAGGCGCGGCACCGAAGCGCCGGATGAGGTGGGTTCCCGCCCCGACAAATTCCAATTTCCCTCTATCTCCCCAGAAGCCTCTTCCTCCCCAGCCTCGCGCAGGGCTTCTCCACGAGATAGGTGATGGCCGCAGCCACCACCATAGCGGCGGCGAAGCAGAGGAGCGTATAATGCAATTGCCAGGGCATTTCCCCGGCGACATTCGGGTTTTCCGGGGAGGTATAGGCGGGGATGCGCCACTCCTTGAGCTTCACGGCCAGCCATTGGTGCCAGATATAGAAGTTATAGCTGATGCCGGAGAGGAAGCGCACGAAGGGGTTGGACATCGCCAGGCGGACGGGCCGAAAGCTCAGACTGCCGCCCAGCAGGAACCCCGCGCCGCACAGCGAGAGCAGCCAGCGCCAGCGGAGCTGTCCCAAGCGGATCATGTCATACCCGGCGGCGTGGCTCTGCTCCCTCATGATGGCGGCGACGCCCCAGGCGGAGGCGATGCAGACCAGCGTCCCGGCCAAGGCGATGAGCCACCGCCGCTCCTTCATCCCCGCCAGCGCGGCGTAGAGGTGAGCCGCCATCATGCCGTTGGCGTAGACCACCAGCATGTTGGGCAGGCGGTTGACGAACAGCGTGGTGTCCGCCATGGGCAGCGTCCAGAGAAACATGAAGCTCAGCCCCGCCCCCGTCATCACGCCCCAGGTGATGAGGGGATGCTTCCGAAACACCGGGGCCAGCGCGGGCAGCAGCAGGTAAAACTGCACCTCCACCGCCAGCGTCCACAGCACGGCGTTGAGCCGGGAGGCGTTGTAGGAAAAGCCCCACAGGTCGTGGACGAAGCCCAGGTGGGCCAGCAGGTCCTTCACCAGCCGCCACGGGTCCCGGAAATCCGGCGACGTCACCGCGATGACCAGCATGATAATGAGGCAGAACCAGTAGCTGGGCAGTATGCGCAGCGCCCGGCGGAGGTAGAACTCCCGCGGTGACCGCTCCGCATGATTGGCGTAGGGCAGATAGGCCAGGAAGCCCGACAGCACCAGCATCAGGTCCACCAGCATGTAGCCCGTGCGCACCCAGGGCGTCAGGTCGATATAGTGACCGCCCGCCGCCAGCGCCGGCGACAGCCAGGACTGCTGCCAGATGTGGAACCAGCCGATCAAAAAGACGGACAGCACCCGGAGCAGGTCCCCGGCGGCGGCATAGCCGGGGTCGGGCCCGCGCTTGTCATTCGCCGTCATTGGTCCCCGATGACCTCCCGGAACGCGCCCTTCAGCCCCGGCGCGGCGCAGAGGAAGCCGCCCTTCATGCCGAAATCGAAGGGCTCGGAATAGACGGTGGACACGGCGCAGCCCGCCTCCTCCAGCAGCACCACGCCCGCCGCCACGTCCCAAGCGTGGAGACCCCGGTTCCAGTAGGCGTCCTGCCGCCCGCAGGCGGTCTGGGCGATGCACACGCAGGCCGAGCCCTCGATCCGCAGGCCGCCAGAGGCCATCGCCACCCGGAGGATGCGCTCCAGGTTCGCCTGCTTCAACTGGGGATTGGAAGCCGAGATGTCCGCCGTCAGGAAGGCGTAGCGCAGGTCATTGCAATCGGAGGGATGGATGGGCTTGCCGTTGCAGAAGGCCCCGCCGCCCTGCTCGGCGGTGTACAGCTCGTCCCATTCCGGCAGGTAGATGGCCCCCGCCACAGCTTTCCCGGCGCGCACCAGGCCCACCGACACGGCGTAGAGGCCCAGATGGTGGATGTAGTTGACCGTGCCGTCCAGCGGGTCGCAGACCCAGCAGTAGGCGTCCCGCTTCAAAATCTCCCCGACCTGCGCGTCCGACAGGTTGTCCTCCTCACCGACGAAGCCGTGGTCCGGGAAGGACGCCTTCAGCCGCTCCGCCACCAGCCGCTGGGATTCCCGGTCGGCGTTGGTCACGAAGTCGTAATTGCTGCCCTTGTGCTCCACGTTCAATTTGTGATGATCCGAAAAATGCTTCAAAAACTGCCCCGCCTCCCGGGCGATATCCCCCGCCGCGCGGACAAATGTGCCGTCCATATGAACATCCCTCTCGTATATAGCTTTGCGTTTATGATTCGGTTGCCTCGATAAATTGGAATTTGTCGGGCTAAGCGGGAGTTCACCTCATCCGCCCCTTCGGGGCACCTTCCCCTCAAGGGGAAGGCTTTTGGGCCCGCGTTTCCCAGCCCCTGCCTTCCCCTTGAGGGGAAGGTGCCCGTGAGGGCGGATGAGGTGGCCTCGAACAAACTCCCCCACAAATCCCCGTTTATAGAGCCACTTTACCTTACCATTATATCAGCCCGTCGGACTTTAGGCAAGCAAAGAGTGAAGGGTCCACAATAAAAAAGGCAGGGGGCGGCGTTATGCCGTCACCCCTGCGGAGGCTGTTTTCGCCCTCTGAACATCAGCAGCGCCAGGCACGCCAGCCCCGCGCACACGCTCAGCGCCTGGGAGACGCGGACGGGGCCCCAGTAGAGGCTGTCGGTGCGCAGGCCCTCGACGAAGGCGCGCTCGATGGCATAGAGCAGGACGTAGGTGAAGAAGGTGTCGCCGGGGCGTCTGAACACGCCCTTTTTATCCAGAGCAAGCAATATGACGACGATCAGCAGGCACCACATGGATTCATAGAAGAAGGTGGCGCAGTGCCAGAGGCCGTCGGCCTCGATGTAGACGGCGATGGGGAAGCGCTTCATCCACTCCGCGGGGACGGGGACGCCGTAGGCCTCCTGATTGAAGAAGTTTCCCCACCGGCCGATGGCCTGTCCCAGTGCGAAGGAGGGGGCCACGAGGTCGGCCAGGGTCCAGAAATTCAGGCCCCTGACCTTCGCGTAGATCCACCCCGCCAGCAGGCCGCCCAGCAGCCCGCCGTAGATGGCCAGCCCGCCCTCCCAGATATACAGGGCGCTTATGGGATTGGCGGCGTAAGTCCCCCACGAAAACAGCACGTAATAGAGCCGCGCCCCCACGATGGCCGAGGGCACGCCCCACAGGGCCAGGTCCACCACGGTGTCCTTCGGCAGCCCGAAGCGCTTTTCCCGGGCCCTCGCCAGCGCGATCGCCAGCCCGATGCCCACCGCGATCAGCAGCCCGTACCACCGCACATCCCGCCCGGCGATGGTGAAGGCGATTGGATTTGGAAGCAAGTCGTTGTCCTCCTTTATAAACAGGGATTTGTCAGGGTGACGTTCGCGGCCACCTCATCCGCCCTCACGGGCACCTGACAAGGGCCTGCCGGCCCCATCTCACTGAAAACAGTCCACTGGACTGTTTTCCGGGCGCTCAATGCTCCTCAAGGGGAAGGCAAGGGGTTAAGAACGGTGGCCCCAAAAGCCTTCCCCTTGAGGGGAAGGTGGCGCGGAGGCAACTTTGCCTTTGGCAAAGTTGGTCTGGCCAAAGGCCAGACTGCCACGGCTCAAATCGCGACAAATTCCAATTTGTCAAACCCTTTCGTATAAAGTATAATCTCAATGGCACGAAAAAGTCAATATAAGCGCATTGCATCGGGGGAAAAGATAGCGTATAATATAGAATACCATGTGCGAATCATGGGCTTTTGGCATTTCCGCGGGGCGCTGTCCCGTTTTACTATATACGATCGGAGCGTGAGCTATGCGCAGAAGGAGAGTGACCGGCAGGTTTTTCATCTTCCTGGCGGTAGTGCTTGCGGCCGCGTTCCTGCTGATATTGAGGCCGCTGTTTTTCGCCGGGCCGAAGGTGACGCAGATCATGATGGCGAACGCCTCCCAGGTGCAGAAGGTGGATTGCGTGCTGATCCGGGACGAGCACGTCCTCACCTCGGATTCCACGGCGCGGGTGGAGTACATCGCCCCGGAGAACACGCTGGTCAATTCCGGCGACGTGGTGGCGAACCTCTACGCCACGGGCTATTCCGAGAGCCTGCTGAACAACCTGGAGACCACCCGCTCCAACATACAGGCGTATCACAAGCAGCTTCTCAGCAACATCGTGGACGCGGACCTAAACCGGCTGGACCAGGTGGTGGACACCATGGCGATGGAGTTCAAGAACATGATCACCCATCAGACCAAGGGCAATCTGTCCACCGTCACCCGGCAGCTTGAGACGGCCATGGTGCGCAGGCAGGAATACCTCCGGCAGAACAAGCGCGCCGACAACAAGCTGACCAAGCTCTATGAAGAGGAAAACGCCCGGCTGAACAGCATCCAGAGCTGGCGCAAGGTGTCCAACGCGGACCGGGACGGCGTGGTTTCCTTCTACCTGGACGGCTACGAGAACGACCTGACCCCCGCCATGCTGGACAGCCTGACCATACAGGACATGCGGAGCGTGCTGGGCGGGGCGCTGCTGGCGACCACGCAGACCACCCGGCAGACCGGCGTCTGCCGCATCGTGGACCAGAACAAGTGGTACGCCGCCGCGCTCATCGAGGGCAACAACTGGACCCCCATGGTGGGCCAGGACAACTACTATATGGTGATGGAGGGCTTTGAGGACCTGTCCTTCGCCGCCTCCGTCGCCAGCGTGCAGAAGGAGAACGGCGTCACCCTGGCCGTGTTCGAGGTGCGCGACCCCCTGGGGCCGCTGATCTACCGCCGCACCGGCCGCGCTCAGTTCAGCATCACGCTGACCGGCCTGTCCGTGCGCACCGAGGCCCTCTACAACGACAATGGCCAGATGGGCGTCTGGGTCTACGACGTCCCCGGCGGCACCTTCGTGCCCGTGGAGGTCCTCTCCACCACCGGCAATATCTCCATGATTCAGCCGCTGGTGGACGGCTCACTGGAGCTGGGACAGCAGGTACTGATAAAGAAGTAATGGAAAATGAATAGCGGGTATCGCGCAGGTCCCCAAAGCTGTAGTACCCTGTAGGGGCGGCGTTGCGCCGCCCGCCCTCTCCCATCGCGCGACGTGTAAAGCGGGCGGCGAAACGCCGCCCCTACGGGAAAAATTCATTTTCCATTCTACAATAAGGAAGGCATTGATTGTGAACCGCGAAGCATTATTGGAAAACATCCGTCAGTGGCAGGAGAAAATAGCCGAGGCGTCCGCCAAGTGGGGCGGGGCGGAGATCTGCGGGGTCAGCAAGACCATCGACCCGGAGACCATCAACATGGCCTGGGACGGCGGCATCCGCACGCTGGGCGAAAACCGCGTGCAGGAGCTGATGGGCAAGATCGACCATCTGAACCCGGATTATAAAATACACCTCATCGGTCAGCTTCAGACCAACAAGGTGAAATATATCATCGACAGAGTGGACATGATACAGTCTGTAGACCGCGACGCCCTGGCCGAAGAGATCAACCACAGAGCGCTGAACGCGGGCGTGGTCATGCCGGTGCTGGTGCAGGTCAACATCGCGAAGGAGCCCCAGAAGGCGGGCATCGACGAGGAACTGCTGGAGGCGTTCATCCGCCGCGCGGCCGAAATGCCGGGCCTTCGGGTGGAGGGCCTCATGGCCATCATGCCCATCGCCGACGACCCCGAGGCCGTGCGCCCCTACTTCCGCCGTATGCGGGAGTGGTTCGACCGGCTGCGGGACATGGACATTGCGGGTGTCCACATGAACACGCTGTCCATGGGCATGTCCGACGACTGCCTGGTGGCCTGCCAGGAGGGCGCGACGATGGTCCGCCTGGGACGCGCGCTTTTTGGAGAGCGAAATTACCATTGATGCGCGACGAATCAAACTGAAATTGTATTACGAATGGGGAATTGGGAATGGGAAATGGGGAATGAAGGAGCAAATCCTTGCGGATTTGTTTTATTTGAAAGGGAATGCCCGGAATGGCGAAGCTATTGAATACAAAGAAATCCGCAGGATTTCCACAACCATTCCCCATTTCCCATTCCCCATTTCCCATTCAGGACCAATCAGCTTCGGGAGGGAAACGCAATGGCTCGAAACAAGGGCGGCGCTTTTAATCGGCTTTTGAATTTTATCGGTCTGGTGGACGACGGGGATTCCCGGGACACCTATGGCGAGGAATACGAGAACGGCAACTATGGCCGACAGGCGGCCTATACCCCGGCCCGGTCCTCCCAGCAGTCCCGGACCTCGAGCCGGAGCACCCGGCAGAGTTCGCGCCGGAGCCTGCCGGAGCCCCGCACCCCGAGCCGCTTTGACGATCGCTCCACCGACGGCTACGACGACCAGGCGGCGGGCTACGACGATTACGACAATTCCCGCTACAGGCCCGCGTCCCGGTTCGACGACGGGAGCGAGGAGCGCTACACGCCGTCCTCCACCCGCCAGTCTGCCCGCGCGTCCAGCCGCTTCGCCGAGCCCCAGGAGCGCCGGCAGTCCACCCCCGCCCCCCAAACTCAGGCGCCGGCAAGGCAGGCGCGGTCCCGGACGCCCCAGCGCTCCCGGACGGTGATGTACTCGCTGCACACCTTGGAGGACTGCTGCGACGTCATCGACCAGCTCATCGCCAACAACACCGTGGTGCTGACCATGGACGAGCTGGACGGCCGCCTGCTCCAGCGGGCGGTGGACACCCTCTCCGGCGCGGTCTTCGCCCTCCACGCCTCCATCCGCAAGGCCTCGGACAAGACCTACCTCGTGGCCCCCATGTCCGTCGAGGTCAACGACGCCTACGACGTGGAGCGGGGGTTCAGGTAAATAGTAGAGAGTATGGAGATAAACAGGGATTTAGCGAGATGAATTGAAAATGGAAAATTGAAAATTGAAAATTGAGTTACCAGCGTGCAGACCTGACAAACAGCGTTGTTGTAGGGGCGGCGTTGCGCCGCCCGCCGGGTAGTACGATGCGTTTTGTTGGGGGCGGGCGCCGAAACGGCGCCCCTACAAGGTAGCGGCAGTCGCTATTAATTTTCCAATTATCAATTTTCAATTCAGCTCCCCGACAAATTCCAATTTATCCCTCCTCCAAACAGAAAGGAGCCCCATATGAAGCTGAGAAATATCCTTGCCCTGCTGCTGGCCTTGCTGCTGCTGAATCTGCCCGTGCTGGCGGAAGAGTCAGCGGAGGCCGTTGCCCCGGAGGATCTGATCGGGCTTTGGGTGATGGAGGATGACGCGCGGTGCCAGCTCCAAATCGTGCCCGGCTCCTACGCGCCGCTGACGAATAAAGCCAATTTTCCGGAGCTGTACGGCGACGGGCGCTGGCAGGACAGCGACGCCAAATGGGTCAACTACCAGCTCATGATCAAGCGGAGCGACAGCTACAAGCCCGGCCTGCTGGAAAAGCTGGGGGTCAATCCCACCATCGCCAGGTTTGCCTCGAAGATGCTCAGCAGGACCGAGGTGCGGCCGGACCTGTTCAAGTATGATAACAGCGGCATCTTTGCCGTGGACGATCGCCTCGACGCGGACACCTTTACCTATACCACCAACGCCAGCGGCCTGATCTTCGCCAATCGCCGGGAGGACGGCTCCATCGTGCTGGAATGGATAGACGAGACCGACCCCCACGTCTACGGCATACGGCTCAATCGCGTGGTCACGGAGGCTCCCTCCGCCGAGGAACTGACCGGGAAAGCGCTGCGCCCGGTGATCGACCGGACGACCGGCGCGGAGGTGCAGGCGGCGCTGGAGATCGCGCAATACGCCGTGGAGGCCCGCCTCGGCACGGCGGACGCCGCCGCGTTTAAGGAAAACCTCGACGCCGCCATCGGCGGACTGAGCGACGCGGACCGGCAGGCGCTGGCCGAGGGCTTCGCCGTCATCGGTCCCATGCTTCGGGACGCCCTGGAGCTGGATTACGGCAACTACACCGAGGAGCGCTACGCCCCCTTCGAGGCCCTGGGCCTGCAAGAGGAAATTTCCGCGATCTTTGCCGGCGACACCATCGATCGCTACAGCGCCGGCCTGCTCTGCTCCGCCCTGGGCAAGCGCACAGGCAAGTAAACGGGGATTTATCGAAATGAACTGAAAATTGAAAATGGAAAATTGAGATACCGGCGTGCAGACTTGACAAACAGCGTTGTAGGGGCGGCGTTGCGCCGTCCGCCGGGTAGTACGATGCGTTTCGTTGGGGGCGGGCGCCGAAACGGCGCCCCTACAAGGTAGCGGAAGTCGCTATTAATTTTCAATTTTCAATTATCAATTTTCAATTCAGCTCCCCGATAAATTCCAATTTATCGTGCCAGTAAATCCTGAGATAACGGGGGGATCGACTGTGTCCATACTGTATATCATCTTCCGCACTGGCAGCGAGGTCATTCGGATCATCGAATACGCCATGCTGATCTACTGCGTGCTGAGCTGGTTCCAGCCGAGGCAGATGTGGTTCTACAAGTTCCGCGAGTTTTTGCAGCCCTTCGTCGCGCCGTTTCAGGGGCTTTCCAGAATGGTGATGTCGCGGCTGAACGCGCCCATTGATTTTACCTTTCTGTTCGCCATACTGGGCTATCAGATACTGGAGCGGCTCTGGTGGACGCTCTACCGGCTGCTGGCGGTCAGGGGTTTCTGATGGAGGGCAGTCTTGAGCTTCGGCGGCTTAATGAGCTGGCCCTGCGGGCCGCGCGGACGGGCCGCGTGCAGTTCACCCGCTTTTTGGAGCCCGCGATGCTCCCGGCGGTGCAACGCGCCGCGGGCGGTCAGCGGGTGCAGGTGAAGCTGTTTGGCGGCTATCCCGACGCCGAGCGGGTGATGGCCGCCTTTTATGATTTTGAGGAACCCTCGGACGATGATTTTCCGCTGCGCATCGTCCGCCTCACCTGGAACGCAAAGTTTTCCAGCCCCGAACACCGCGACCTGCTGGGCGCGGTGATGGGCCTGGGCATCGAGCGGGAGGCCACCGGCGACATCGTCATGGGCACCTGGCGCGACGCCCCCTGCGCGATACTCTTCGCCACCGCGGAGATGGCGGACTACATCGCCGCCAACCTGGACAGCGCCGGCCGCACCGCCGTGAAGGCGACCGTGACCGACGCGCTGCCCGAGATCGCCCCGCCTGAGGGCCGGGAGATCCGCGTCACCGTGCAGCAGCCCCGGCTGGACGCCGTGCTGGCCGCGGGCTACAACCTCTCCCGGGCGCAGGCCCAGAAGCTGGTGGCCGCCGGGCTGGTCAAGCTGAACCACGCCGTCAACCTCCACACCGATGCCGCGGTGGAGACCGGCGCGATGATCTCCGCCCGGGGCTATGGACGATTGAAGGTCGTCGACGCTCCCGGCCAGTCGCGGCGGGGACGGCAGGTGCTGGTGCTGTTCAGGTACGGGAAATAACAGGGATATTTAAAATTAATGCCCGGCAAGGCAGGAATTTCACCAGTCGTTGTCGAAATGTTTACAAAATGTCACATGTGACCGACGAAAGGAGCTATCCACATGGCAATCAGCGTGAGGGATATTCAGGAGAAGGAATTCGCGACCCAGACCCGGGGCGGCTACAACATCGAAGAGGTGGACGATTTTCTCGATGAAATCGCGAGCCAGCTTTCCGCGCTGGTGCGTGAGAACGTGGAGCTGAGCAAGCAGGTGACGGCGCTGGAGGCCGAGGTGGAGTCCAACAAGCAGACCATGGCCGACATGGAGAAGAAACTGCCCGATTACAACGAGAAGGGCTACTTCGACAACCTGCAAAAGTCCATGCGCGAGGCCATCATCGGGGCCCAGCGCATCGCGGACGAGACCCGCGCCGAGGCCGAGCAGGAGGCCGCCCGCATTCGCACCGAGGCCCAGACCCTGGCCGACGAGACGCTGAGCAACGCCCAGGCCGAGTCCGACCGGATCACTGGCGGCATGCAGGCCAAGCTGGACGCCCTGACCAAGCAGTACGAGGCCCTGAAGGCCTCCGCCAAGTCCTACAAAGAGGATTACGCCGCCCTGCTGGAGGCCCAGACCGACTTCCTGAAGAACAAGACCGATTTGATCTGATAAGAACCATACAAGTGGATAGCAGGGGATATACAGGCCCCTGCTATCTGCTTGTGAAATCGCGTATGCCGTATAACCCTCCGCATCTCCGGCAACCCTCACCTCATGGAGGTGTTTCCCATGACGGGACGGGACAGGGAGCGTATCGACGCACTGCTTCAGATACTGGAGCGGCTGCGGGTGGAGGAATACGCGCGGCATCTTTGCGACTGGCGGCGGGTCATCTGGACGAGCCTGCTCTCCGGCGTGTTCCGGGGGCTGGGCTTCACGCTGGGCGTGGCGCTGCTGGGCGCGCTGGCGGCGCTGCTGGTGCGGAACGTAGTGGTGGAAAATATACCGCTCATCGGCGGTTTTCTGGCGGAGGTCATTCATGCGATTCAGGCGAGGATGTAGGGGATTCTGGCTCGTGCCGCTGGCCTTCCTTCTGGACCGGCTGACCAAAATCTTGGTGACCCGGTCCGGAAGCGCCCGGACGCTGATCCCCGGCATACTGCGCTGCCGCCCGGTGCGCAACAGCGGCATGGCCTTCTCGCTGCTCTCCGGACAGACCTGGCTGCTCATCGCCGCCACCTCGGCGGTGCTGCTGGGGCTGCTGGTATACTTATTGATGAAGCCCGACGAGCATCCCCTCACCCGGACCGGCTTCTGGCTGATCATCGGCGGCGGGCTGGGCAACCTCTTCGACCGGGTGGCCTACGGCTCCGTCATCGACTTCCTGGAGCTGATATTCGTCCGCTTCGCCATATTCAACGTGGCCGACGTCTTCGTCTGCGCCGGTGCGGCCCTGGCCGTGCTGGGGATGATACTGGCGGAGAGGAAGGGCGGGAAGTGATTCCAAGTTTCTGATAAACCGGGATTTGTCGGGGGAGTCGCCTCCTCTGCAAATCTCAATTTACCAAATCCGCATGGAGGTTAAGGGATGGCGCTATTCGAGGGCCTCGCCCCGACGGAGGGCGAGCGGCTGGACGTTTTCGCAGCGGCGCTGGCGGGGGTGACGCGCTCCCGGGCAGGGGCGCTGATGAAGGACGGCCATGTGACCGTGGACGGCGTCGCCCAGACAAAGGCCGGTTTCAAATTGAAGGCCGGTATGCGGGTGGCCGTGGCGGTGCCCGACCCCGCGCCGTCGAAGGCCCAGGCGGAGGACATCGACCTGGACATCGTCTATCAGGACGCCGACCTGGCCGTGGTGTTCAAGCCCTCGGGCATGGTGGTCCACCCCGCGGCGGGGAACGAGACGGGCACGCTGGTGAATGCGCTGCTGAAGCATCTGGACAACCTCTCCGGCATCGGCGGCGAGATCCGCCCCGGCATCGTCCACCGCATCGACAAGGACACCTCCGGGCTGCTGCTCATCGCCAAGAACGACATGGCCCACCTCTCCCTGTCCGAGCAGATCCGTGCCCACGCCGTCCACCGGGCCTACAAGGCCATCGTCATCGGCAATCTCAAGGAGGATGAGGGCACCGTGGACGCGCCCATCGGGCGGCACCCGGTGGACCGCAAGCGAATGGCCATCGTCCAGGGCGGGCGGGAGGCCGTGACCCACTGGACGGTGCTGGAGCGGCTGCGGGGCGCGACCTTCGTGGAGTGCCGCCTCACCACGGGCCGCACCCACCAGATCCGCGTCCACATGGCCTCCGTCGGCCATCCCGTGCTGGGCGATCCCGTCTACGGGCCGAAGAAGTCCCCCTACCCCATCGCCGGCGGCCAGCTCCTCCACGCCTACCGCATCGGCTTCAAACACCCCCGCACCGGCGAAGAAATGCGCTTCGAGGCCGACCCCGAACCCCGGTTTATACAGTGGCTGGAAAAGCTCAGGGAGAGATGAGGGCCGGGCACAGCGATAAACGGGGATTTGTGGGGGAGTTACCCGCTCTCCTGTAGGGGCGGCGTTGCGCCGCCCGCCGGGTAGGACGATGCGTTTCGTTGGGGCGGGCGCCGAAACGGCGCCCCTACAGGGTTGGTGTGCCCAATTTACCCCACCATCCCCCAAAGGAGGTCATCCCCATGAAATACATCGTCAATGGCAGGATCATGCTTCCCGACGCTGTGGTCGACGGGCGGGTGCTGGCCTTCGACCGACGGATACAGGGCATCGTGGAAAGAGCGCCCGAGGGGGCGGAGGTCTACGACGCGAAGGGCCTCTGGGTTGCGCCGGGCCAGATCGACCTGCACTGCCACGGCTTTAAGGGGATGAACGCCTCCCATGCGAGCTATGACGAGCTGCGGGAGATGTCGCGGGAGCTTTTGAAGTACGGCGTGACCGCCTGGCTGCCCACCACCATGACGCTGGCCTGGGACAGGCTGGAAGCCTGCTTTGCGGCCATACGCTGGGCAATGTCCGACAGTCAGAAGCCCGGCTGGCGCGGGGCGCAGGTGCTGGGCTGCCACGCGGAGGGACCGTTCATAAGTCCAAATCGCAAGGGCGCGCAGGACGAGGCTTACATATTGCCCCCGGACATCGAAAAGCTGCGGCCCTGGCGGGACGTGGTGCGGCTGATGACCATCGCCCCGGAGGTGCCGGGAGCGCTGCCGTTCATCCGTCAGGCGCGGAAGCTGGGCGTGACGCTGTCCATGGGGCACACCGACGCCACCTACGATCAGGCCAAGGCCGGCATCGAGGCGGGCATCACCCACGCCACCCACCTCTTCAACGCCATGCCCCCGCTGCACCACCGGGAGCCGGGGGCCGTGGGCGCGGCGCTGGAGGACAACCGGGTCTATTGCGAGCTCATCGCGGACACCTTCCACGTCAGCCCCGCCCTCTATCCCATGCTTTCGAAGCTGGCGGCGCGGCGGCTGGTGCTGATCACGGATTCCATCGAGGCCGCGGGCATGCCCGACGGCGAATACGACCAGATGGGCCAGAAGATCATCGTGGACGGCATCCACTGCCGCTTCCCCGACGGCACCATTGCCGGGAGCAGCCTCACCATGAACAACGCCCTGCGCAATTTCTCCCTGAACTCGGAGCTGAGCTCCTGGCAGCTCGTCAACATGGCGACTCTCCAGCCCGCCCGCGCCATCGGCATGGACGACCGCAAGGGCGCCCTGCTCCGCGGCCGCGACGCCGACATCACTATCGCCGATTCCGGCTTCAATATCCACAAGGTGTTTGTGGGCGGGATGCTGGTGTATGAGGGGAATTAAGGGGAGCGCGACAAATTGGAATTTGTCGGGGAAATGCACCAACCCTGTAGGGGCGCCGTTTCGGCGCCCGCCCCCAGCGAGACGACACATCCTACCCGGCGGGCGGCGCAACGCCGCCCCTACAGGAACGTGTGCATCTCCCCGACAAATCCCCGTTTATCCCCGTCACTCAATAAAACACAAGGGAGCCAGGACATGCGCATCATACAATTTACCGACACCTTTATGCCGGTGATGGACGGCGTGGGGAACGTGGTGGTTCAATACGCGATGAACATGGGGCAGAAGGGGCACGACGTCTATGTGGTCGCGCCGCAGACTCACATCGACAATCGGGGCCAGTTTCCCTTTGAGCTGGTGGACTACATGAGCGTGCCCATGGTGAAGCTGAAGAGCTATCGCGTGGGCGAGCCGCTGCTGGACGCCCACTGCCGCAACCGGCTGAAGCACATCGAGGCCGACATCGTCCACGTCCACAGTCCCTTCATCGCCGGCCACGCGGGGCTGTCCTACGCGAAGCGGCGGGGCTGTCCCATCGTGGGCACCTTCCACTCCAAGTATTACGACGACTTTTTGCAGCTCTCCCACAGCCATGTGATGGCGGGCATGGGCGCGAAATACGTGGCGAATTTCTATGAAAAGCTGGATTCGGTCTGGGCCGTCAGCGCCGCCTCGGCGGGAACGCTGAAGGAATACGGCTATGCCGGCGAACCCCGTGTGATGGTCAACGGCACGGACGTCCGCGCGCTGGACCCGGCTCAGGTGGAGGCCGTCCGGGCGGAATACGGACTGGGCGACGCACCGCTGCTGCTCTATGTGGGCCAGATCAACTGGAAGAAGAACCTGCGCCGCGTGCTGGAGGCCTGCGCGGGGTTGAACCGTCCCTTCCGTCTGGCGCTGGCCGGGCAGGGGCCCCATGAGAAGGACGTGGCAAAGCTGGCGGAGTCGCTGGGCATCGGCGACAGGGTGTTCTTCACCGGCCACATCACCGATACCGGCAGGCTGGACGCGCTGTACAGCCTCGCGTCGCTGTTCCTGTTCCCGTCCATCTACGACAATTCCCCGCTGGTGGTCCGGGAGGCCGCCGCCATGGGCACCCCCGCCGTGGTGGTGGCGGGCAGCTCCGCCGCCGAGGGCATCCGGGACGGCTTCAACGGCTTCCTCTGCAAGGACGATTCCGCCGACCTGACCCGCGTCGCCGCCGCCGCGCTGGACGATCCGAAAAAACTTCAGGCCATCGGAGAAACTGCCCGCCAAACCATACCGATTCCCTGGTCGGTGCTGGTGGATCAGGTATTGGAAACCTACGAAGAGATCATCAGGACCCATTTATAAAAAAGGAGATTTCCCATGAAGGCCATCTATTCGAGAGAACTGACCATACTGCCCAGCATGTGTGACGCCGAGGGCAGGCTGGGCGTGCCGAACGCCTTCGCGCTGTTCATGGACATCGCCACGGAGCACGCCGAGGTGCTGCACGTCGGCATGACCGATTTAATGTCCCGGGGGCTGTTCTGGCTGACGGTGCGCACGAAGCTGCGCTTCCACCGGCGTCCGGGGATGATCGAGACGGTCGAGGCCGTCACCTGGCCCGAGACCCCGGAGCGGAGCCGCTGCAACCGGGACTATCTGCTCCGGAAGGGGGACGAGACCCTCATCGAGGGCAAGACCGAATGGATGGTCATGAACATGAAGACCGGCCGGCTCCATCCCGCCGACAGCCTGTTCCCGGAGGGCATGGAGGTCGAGGACGCCCGCACGCTGCCCGGCCCCTTCATGCGCATGGACGAGGCATTTGAAGGCGCGGAGGACATGGGCGGCTATACCGTCCGCTCCACCGACATCGACGTGGGTGGTCACATGAACAACGCCGCCTATGTCCGCGCCATCGCCGGGGCCTTTTCCTCCGAGGAATGGAAAAATATGAACATCCGCGAGCTGGAGGTCAACTTCCGCTCCCCCTGCTTCGAGGGCGAGACGCTCCGCCTCCAGCGCCGCAAGACTGACGATGGCTTGGAATTGAAGCTCTCCCGCGACGGCAAAACCATCGCACTCATGAGGATCGCATAATGCAACCGGCCCTTCCGCGATAAAACGGAAGGGCCGGTTTTGTCTATGCCTGTGTGTCGCCGGATTGCCGGACGGTGATCTCGCGCTTCATGCCGTAGACGTAATACTGGATGTGATAGACGCGCTCCCGCGCGGCGTTCGTTGTGGAGATGAGCTTTAGATTGAGGGTCTTTTCACCCAGCGCCGGGACGGTGTCGCCCTCGCCGGTGATGGAATAGACCGCGATGTCGCCGGAGCCGCCCTCCACCGTCACGCTCGCCCATTCGGCGTCCAGCAGGCCGTGATTTTGGAGTTTGAGGTTCACGTCCTCCATGCGGCAGGCGGCAGGGTCGGTGGGCAATGCTTCGCCGAAATACTGGAAGGCCACGCCGCCCGACACGATGTCCGCAATGGACGCATACGCGCCGGGATGCTCCGCCCCGGTGGCGGTGCTCACGCTCAGCTCCGCCGAAAGCGTGCCACCCGCTAAAAACAGCACCGCCATCGCCAGCAGCAGCCCGAACACCGTCCCCAGTATGATCGTCGATTTCGCCATGCGTGCCCTCCGGAGTAGTATACTTTATAATGACAAACAGGGATTTGTTTGAACAATTGAAAATTGAAAATGGAAAATTGAAAATTGAGTTACCGGCTTGCGAACCTGACGAACAGCGTTATTGTAGGGGCGGCGTTG
>CACZXF010000076.1:0-17529 GCA_902785105.1 uncultured Eubacteriales bacterium
CCAGAAGCGCCTTCGCGGCGGGCACCGCCTGGGATTCGTCCTCCAATACAACCACCGGCACCACGCCGCAGGCCGCAAACTGTTCTACTGTAAGCATTTCGGTTTCCTCCCTTTTTAATGTATGATTGAAATACCGTCGTGTTCTTTTTGAATGGGGAATGGAAAATGGGGAATGGGGAATGAATGAGGAAATCCTGCGGATTTCTTTTTATTCAAAAGCGTTCTTCCATAAGAGTCGTTCTTCTGAATCAAACAAATCCGTAAGGATTTGTACCTTCATTTCCCATTGCGGTGATTTTGCCAAATCTTTGATTTGTCAAAATCAATTTCGCCTTTGGGCGAAACCGGCAATCCTTTGGATTGCCGCCTTCCATTCCCAATTCCCCATTTTCAAGCTTAAAAGGTCTTTTTCGCAAAGTTGAAGTAGTTCCTGGCGTTGCCATAGCTGATGGCCTTGACGATTTCGGACAGGGTGGCGAAATCGTCGGGGAACATGCCTTCCTCCACCCACTCGCCGATGACGCGGCAGAGGATGCGGCGGAAGTACTCATGGCGGGGATAGCTCAGGAAGGAGCGGCTGTCGGTGAGCATGCCCACGAAGCCGGCCAGATAGCCGCGGGCGGCCAGGGACTTGAGCTGGTCCACCATGCCGTCGAAGTGGTCGTCGAACCACCAGGCGGAGCCGTGCTGGATGTAGCCCACGGCGGCGTCCTTCTGGAAGCAGCCCAGGATGGTGTCGATGGCGGCGTTGTCGTTGGTGTTGAGAGAATAGAGTATGGTCTGGGGCAGCACGTTCAGCGCCTCCAGGTGACCCAGGAACGCGGCGGTCTGGGCGGAGGGCGCGGAGTTGTCCACGCAGTCGAAGCCGGTGTCGGGGCCCATCTTGGCGAACATGTGGGGATTGTTGTCGCGGCGGCAGCCGTAGTGGAGCTGCATCACCCAGCCGCGCTTCACGTACTCGCCGGCGACGTAGGTCATGAAGGCAAACTTGAAGATGTTCTCCTCCTCAGCGGTGGGCAGGGTGCCGTTCAGGCGGGCCTTGAAGATGGCCTCGACCTTCTCCGCGTCGGCGGGAGCGTACATCACATAGTTCAGCGCGTGGTCGCTCAGGCGGCAGTTGTGGGCGTGGAAGAAGTCCATGCGCAGGGCCAGGGCCTTTTTGAGCGCCTCAAAGCTGTCGATCTTCACGCCAGAGACGGCCTCGAGCTGGGCCAGATAGTCCAGATAGGTCTCCTTCTCCAGGTTCATGGCCTTGTCGGGACGCCAGGCGGGCAGCACGGTGGTCTTGAAGGTCTTGTCCGCGTCCAGCTTCTCATGCCACTCCAGGTTGTCCACGGGGTCGTCGGTGGTGCAGATGGTGTCCACGTTGGACATGGCGATGAGGCCGCGCACGGAGTAGCCCGCCTCGTGCAGCTTGGCGTTGGCCAGGTTCCAGACCTCCTCGGCGGTGTCCTTGTTCAGTATGCCCTCATAGCCGAAGAAGCGGCGCAGCTCCAGGTGGCTCCAGTGATAGAGGGGATTGCCGATGGCCTTGCCCAGCACCTCGGCCCACTTCAGGAATTTGGTGTGGTCGTCGGTCTCATTGCCGGTGATGTACTTCTCCGGCACGCCCGCGGAGCGCATCAGACGCCACTTGTAATGGTCGCCGCCCAGCCAGACCTGGGTGATGCTGTCGTACTTGCGGTCCTCGTAGATTTCGCGGGGATTGATGTGGCAGTGATAGTCGATGATGGGGCAGGCTTCCGCGGCCTCGTGATAGAGCCGCTTCGCCGTCTCGGTGTTCAGCAGGAAATCCTTGTCCAGAAACATTTGGAATCAGTCCTTTCGTTTGGAATTGAATATTGAATCAGCTTTTATAGGTGATGCGGGTTGTCGGGCGGGCGGCGAAACGCCGCCCCTACAAAGGTAGTGTGAAATCAATCGGAGTACTCCGATTTGAATAGTTGTAGCCCTGTAGGGGCGCCGTTGCGGCGCCCGCCCTTGCATGAGCGTATCAATCGAGGTACTTTTTCAGTGTCACCCGCACAGCTCCCGGTCCGGCGATGAGCTCGGCAAAGTAGGACTTGACCTTGCTGTCCAGGCCGATGGCGGTGAGGTCCAGGCCGAAGAGGTTGGGGTTGGACAGTATGGCGTCCAGCTTGCCCTCGGCGGAGGCGGGGTTGCCCAGGGTCACGCCGTCCAGGGCCTTTTGCAGCATATCCAGCATGGGGTCGGGGCTGACGGGCATGGGGTTGCCGTTGTCGTCCACGCCCATGAGATAGCGCAGCCAGCCGGCGATGGCCAGGGGGATGGCGGTCAGGCTGGCGGGGTCGCGCTCAGAGTCAGCCACGTAGCTCTTGATGGTCTCGCCGAAGCGGATGGGGATCTTCTGGCTGGTGTCCGTGGCGATGCGCTGGGGGGTGTCCGGCATGAAGGGGTTGGGGAAGCGCTGGGTCACCACTTCATCGATGAACGCCTTCGGGGAGAGTATGCCGGGGTCGGTCACCACGGGCAGGCCCTCCACGTAGCCGATGCGGTTGATGAGCTTCACAAGTTCCTCGTCCTTCATTTCATCGCATATCTTTTCATAGCCCAGCAGGCAGCCGTAGACGGCCAGGGCGGTGTGCAGCGGGTTCAGGCAGGTGGTCACCTTCATGCGCTCGGTCTTGTTGACGGTCTCCCGGTCGGTCATGTAGACCCCGGCCTTCTCCAGCGCGGGCCGTCCGTTGGGGAAGCGGTCCTCCACCACCAGATACTGCGGGGCCTCGGCGTTGACGAAGGGGGCGATGTAGGTGTGCCTGGCCGTGACGATGGGGGCCATGTCCTCGATGCCCAGCGCGGTGAGCTGCTTTTCCACGGCCTCGGCGGGGCGGGGCGTGATCTTGTCGATCATGCTCCAGGGGAAGGAGACCTTGGTCTCATCCTCCAGCCAGTCGATGTATTCCTGGGTGACGAACTTCTTTTCCAGCCAGGCCCGGGCGATCTCGGTGACGCCGGCGCGGAGCTTTTCGCCGTTGTGGGAGCAGTTGTCCATGGAGACCACGGCGATGGGCGTGCGTCCGTGGCGGAAGCGCTCCCAGAGCAGCGCGGCCACCGCGCCCATGGCGTGCTTCGGGGCCTCGGGGCCGTTTACGATGTCGGCCTGAGCCGCCGGGGTCAGCTCGCCCTTCATGTCCCGCAGGGCGTAGCCCTTTTCCGTGATGGTGAAGGAGATCATTTGCAGGGAGGGCTTGCGGAAGATGGTCTTGAGCTCGTGCCAGCCGTCCGGGTCTGCGGAAACCACGCCTTTGGCAATGGAGGCCACCACGGCCTTGTCGATGCCGCCGTCCGCCAGCAGGCTCACCGCCAGCGTCATGGAATCATGGGGAATGTATATCTTTTCGACGACCTCCGAATCGAAGGTCTCCACGGCGATGATGCCCGCCTTGGCCTCGCCCGCGTCCAGCAGCCGCTGCTGCAGGCCCGCAATGAATATGCGGAAGATGTTGCCCGCGCCGAAGTGGACCCAAACCGGATTCTCGGCGGTCTCGGCGCACATGGCCTTCCAGTCGTGCTTCGGAAGCTTTACGCCCGTTTTTTCCCAGGCGGCTTTGTCCTGGATGCCGTTATAATTCAGTTGCATGGGAAATCACTCCCTTTTGAATTGAAAATTGAATTGGATGGTAATGATTATTAATCTGATAAATTGAAGTTTATCGAGGAGACGAACCAACCCTGTAGGGGCGCCGTTTCGGCGCCCGCCCTCTACAAGATATCGCGTTCTATCGGGCGGGCGGCGCAACGCCGCCCCTACAGGAGAGTGTGCTTCTCCCCCGACAAATCCCCGTTTATATCACTTGCCGTTTTCCCGGCAGATGGCTTCCCAGAGGCCGTTGATGTAGGTCGCGCCGAGGGCGCGGTCGTAGAGGCCGTAGCCGGGGCGGCCGACCTCATCCCAGATCATGCGGCCGTGGTCGGGGCGGACGTAGGTGTCGGGGCAGGTGTCGTAGATGGCCTTCATGATAGCGTACATATCCAGGTCGCCGGTGCAGGAGAGGTGGGACGCCTCGCGGAAGTGGTGGTGGCCCAGATACTTCACATTGCGGACGTGCATCGCGCCGATACGGTTCATTTCGCCGAAGTGGCGGATGGCGGCGGGCACGTCGTTGTCCGGGTTGGAGCCCAGGGAACCGGTGCAGAGGCAGACGGTGTTGGCGGGGCTGTCGTGGAGCTTGACGATCTTGTCGTAGTCCGCCACGCTGTGGGCGATCCTCGGCAGGCCGAATATGGGCCAGGCGGGGTCGTCGGGATGACAGGCCATCTTCACGCCCACTTCCTCACAGACGGGGATCACGGCGTCGAGGAAATACTTATAGTGAACGCGCAGGTCGTCGGGGGTCATGCCCTCGTACTGCTTCAGCGTCTTTTCCAGCAGCGCCAGCCGCTCCGGTTCCCAGCCGGGGAGGGTGAAGCCCTTGGAGTCCTCGGCGGTCTTGCGGACGATCTCCAGCGGGCCCATCTCGCCCAGATCCTTCTCGTCGAAGTAGAGGGAGTTGGAGCCGTCCTCCGGGATCACCCGGGCCAGGTCCGTGCGCAGCCAGTCGAACACCGGCATGAAGTTGTAGATGATGACCTTCACGCCGTTGCGGGCCAGCATCTTAATGGTGGAGATATAATTTTCGATGTACTCTTCCCGGGAGGGCAGGCCCATCTTGATGTCCTCGTGGACGTTGACGGACTCGATGACCTCCAGCTCCAGGCCCGCCGCGTGGACCTCGTCCACCAGGGCCTTGAATTCATCCTCCGGCCAGTCCACGCCCGCGGGCTTGTCCAGCAGGCCCATCAGACCCGTCATGCCGGGAATCTGCTTCACATACTTCAGCGGTATCGGATCAGCCTTGCTGCCGTACCAGCGAAAGGTCATTTTCATGTGGTATCCTCCATGGGGGAGACGTTGAGGGGCGCTGCCCCTCAAACTCCCCGCCAAAGGGTCATTGACCCTTTGGAATCCCATTTATTGCGCTGCTGACGCAGCGCCAGTATAAGAAATAATCGTTCCCCCGCGCCGCGCCCGCGGCGCAACTGGGGGTTCTTAGGGGATTCAATCCCCTAAGCAGGGGGTTCTCAGGGGGACAGCGTCCCCCTGAGCGTTACCCCTCAGACCGCGTACCCGAACAGGGACGGGAGCCACAGGCTGATCTGGGGGATGAAGGTCAGCAGCAGCAGGGTGATGAGCATGCAGAGATAGAAGGGCAGGGTGGCCTTGACGACCTTTTCCATGGGACGCTTGGCGACGGCGGAGCCGATGAAGAGGACCGCGCCGACGGGGGGCGTCAGCAGGCCGATGCCGCAGTTCAGGACCACCATGATGCCGAACTGGATGGGGCTGATGCCGATGGACTGGGCCACGGGCAGCAGTATGGGCGTGGCGATGAGGATGATGGGGGCCATGTCCATGATCATGCCCAGCACCAGCAGTATGAGGTTCAGCAGCAGAGCGATGACGATGGGACTGGAGGACACGCCGGTGATCATCGCGGCGGCCTTGGCGGGCACGTGCAGGTTGGTCAGGCAGTAGCCGAAGGCGCCGGACAGGGAGATCAGTATCAGCACGATGGCCAGGGTATCGATGCAGCTCTCCAGCGCGTTCCAGACGCCCTTCCAGTTCAGACCCTTATAGATGAACACGGACACGAACAGGGAGTACAGCACGGCGATAGCCGCAGACTCGGTGGCGGTGAACACGCCGCCGACCACGCCCACGATGACGATCAGTATCGCCGCCAGGGCCCAGAAGGAGGTGCCCAGCTGCTTGAAGAAGCCGGAGAGGGAGAACTTTTCGCCCTTGGGATAGTTGCGCTTGACGGAGATGATGTAGGAGCCTACCATCAGGCTGGCGGCCAGCAGCGCGCCGGGCAGGTAGCCCGCCATGAACAGCGCGCCGACGGAGATGCCGCCCGCCGTGGTGGCGTAGATGACCATGTTGTGGGAAGGTGGCACCAGCAGGCCCTCGCAGGAGGAGGTGATGGTGACGGCGGTGGAGAAGTCGGCGTCGTAGCCCTGATCCACCATCATGGGGATGAGGATGGAGCCCAGGGAGGCGGTGTCCGCGGAGGCGGAACCGGAGATGCCGCCGAAGAAATAGGAGGCCACGATGTTCACCATCGCCAGGCCGCCGCGCATCCAGCCGACCAGCGAGTTGGCAAGGGCTATCAGCTTATCCGATATGCCGCCGGAGCCCATCAGCACGCCCATGGTGATGAAGAAGGGCACGGCCATCAGGGAGAAGGACCAAACGCCCTTGACCATCTGCATCGGCAGCACGCTCAGGTTCTGACCCATGGAGATGAGGCACAGCGCCGTGGAGATGCCCACGGAATAGGCGATGGGGAAGCGCAGGAAGACCATGAGCAGGAAGCTGCCCAGCAAAATCAGGGTGGATAAATTCTCGCCGCTCATTGTTTATTGGGCCTCCTTTCCGGTGTAGAACTCCTCAATGTGCAGGAAAATCTGCTCCAGCTCGAAGATGATCATGCCGAGGCCGGCGATGGGCACGGGCATGTACATCCAGATCTGGCTCAGCTTCGGCAGGGAGGAATACTTGGCGAACTTGGCAATGTTGCCCGTGGGGCTGACCACAGTCGCGCCCTGCACCAGCAGCACCACGCCCAGGGCCAGCACGGCCACGTCGGCCACCAGGTCCAGCACGATCAGCGCCTTCTTGGGCAGGTAGTTATCGAAGGCGGTCATGCGGATGTGGGTGCGCTTGCGGATGGCCAGCGTCGCCGAGAGCACGGCCATGTAGACCATGAAGGTCAGTATGATTTCCTCGCTCCAGTGGGGGTCGGTGATGAAGGGAATGTAACGGCCCGCCACCGACCACGAGGTGATGATAATATCCGCGATCAGCAGCAGCTTGCAGATAAACAGCATGATCTTGTAGGCCCAGTCATACAGGGGCTTGATCTTTTCCAGCGTATGGAAAAAAGCGGGCATCGGAAAAGCCTCCTCTTTTTATTAATGGGGAATGGGAAATGGGAAATGGGGAATGGGGAATGGAGAATGAATGTGGAAATCCTGCGGATTTCTTTTTATTTTTGAAATGTGTCGGATTACGGTGCTTCCATTTAATCAAACAAATCCGTAAGGATTTGTACCTTCATTCCCCATTTCCCATTCTCAAATTAAATGAAGGGCGCAGGGACTAACCCCGCGCCCCCGGAAATACAATGGGCTAAAATCTGTCAGTCAGATCACTGCAGCGCCATGATCTGATCGTAGATGTCCTCCATGCCGGCGATGTTGGCATCGACGACGGACTTGGTGGCTTCCTGCCAGGGGGTCTTGTCCTCGACCTCGATGATGGTCGCGCCAGCCTCAGTCAGGGTCTTCTCGGCCTCGGCCTGCTTGGTGACGACGGACTCCTTGCACTTCGCCATCGCGTAGTCAGCGGCCTCCTGGACCATGGCCTTCTGCTCGTCGGTCAGCTTGTCCAGCGCGGCGGTGGTGGCGATCAGCTCGATGGTGCCCAGGGTGTGGCCGTCCTTCAGCAGATAGGGAGCGACCTCCTGGAAGGAGTTGGACAGATAGTTGGTGATGGGCTGCTCGGCGGCATCCACAACGCCGGACTGCAGGGAGCTGTACAGCTCGCCGAAGGAAACGGTGGTGGCGGCGGCGCCCAGGCCGGAGACCATGCCGGTCATGATGGGGTCGTCAGACACGCGGATCTTGAGACCCTTCAGGTCCTCGATGGTGTGGGCTTCCTTCTTCAGGAAGAAGTGACGGAAGCCTTCCTCGCCGTAGGCCAGGCCGACGAAGGGCAGGCCCACGTTCTGGGGCTCGGCCAGGAAATCCTTGGCCAGGTCGCTGGCGCAGAAATTCCAGTAGTGATCCTCGCTGGTGAACACATAGGGCAGGGACAGGAACACGCTCTTGGTGCAGCCATACTGGTTCAGCGCGAAGGCGGAGATGCGGACGATGTCAACAGAGGTGTCGCCGCCCAGGATGTTCGCCAGAACGGTCTTCTCGTCGCCCATGACGCCGCTGGCCTGGATGTCGACCTTCACTTCGCCGCCGGACAGCTCTTCGAGCTTCTCCTTGAAAGCCAGGGCCACGTCGCCAACGACGGTGCCTTCCACGGGGTTGACCTCGGCATAGGTCAGGGTGACTTCGGCCAGCGCGGACGCGCAGCTCAGCAGCATGACCAGGACCAGTGCGATGCTAAACAGCTTTTTCATTTGGGGTTGCCTCCTCTTTCTATATTCCAGATGGATTTCTCCATCCTGGATTCACAATTTGCAAGGTTTCGCGCAAAAAAACGCCGGTATTTGTAGGGATTGTACATCTATCTAATATTTAACCACAAAATTTGTAAAAAGTACATGGCATTAGCATGTAAGAACATTGCAAAAAACATCAATTCGTGTTATAATCATTGCAATATAACCGGCGGGATGATAGCATGGGAACGTGGCCCGGCGGTTGGTGAACGGGGATTTGCTTGTTTGAATTGAGAATTGAAAATTGAAAATTGAAAATTGAGCTGCTCGTAGAAGTATCGGGGCACGGTTATTAATTTTCAATTCATCCGGGGTGATACCATGAAGCACGCCTACCTTTCCGCCTTTGAGACCCGGCAGGAGATGCGGGGGGACGAATACGAGATATTCCACCATGTGGACGCCTATTCCGCGGGGGTGCCGCCCCACAGGCACGATTTCTTCGAGCTTTACTGCCTGCTTTCCGACGGGGCCACGCTGATCGTGGAGGGCAAGCGCTTCACGCTGGAGGCGGGGAGCATGCTGCTCATCGCGCCGGGGGAGCTGCACCGGCCGGACATCACTGACCCCCGCAGACCGGTGGAGCGCATCGTCATGTGGATCAACGCCGACTATGCTGCGTCGCTGACGGGCGCTTTTCCCGAAGCCCACGACGCGCTGACCGGCGGGCTTAAAGGCCGCAACCTGGTGACCCCGGACGCCGAGACCGGGGCGCTGATGCAGGCGCTGCTGTTCGGCCTGTTGCGGGAAAAGCAGTTTTCGCGGCCCGACAGCCGCCCCCTCTGCCGCCTGATGCTGGCTCAATTGCTGGCGCAGCTCTCCCGCCATCTCAGCGCCACCGCCCGGGCTGTGCCCGCGCGGGTGGAGCGGCGGGAGGCCGGGGTGATGCGGGTGTATGAGTATATCGGTTCCCACATGTCCGAGGACCTCAGCGTCTCCCGGCTGGCGGAGCTGTTCTTCATGGATAAAAATACCCTGACCCGGCAATTCAAGCGTCTCACCGGCATGACCCCCGGCGAGTGCGTCCGCCGCAGCCGCCTGGAGGCCGCCCACGCCATGATCGCCGCCGGCGTCGGCATACAGGAAGCCTGCGCCGAGTGCGGCTTCTCCGATTACAGCGCCTTCTACCGCGCCTTCAAGCAGATGTACGGCGTGCGCCCCAGCGCCCTGGCAGGGCGGAGGGGGACGGCGGAGAGCTGATGAAGAGATAAACGGGGATTTATCGAGATGTCGTTCGAGTCCACCTCATCCGGCGCTTCGCGCCACCTTCCCCTCAAGGGGAAGGCTTTTGGTTACCCGGCAGCCCAGCCCCTGCCTTCCCCTTTGAGGGGAAGGTGCCCGTGAGGGCGGATGAGGTGGAATTCCACTCACCCTGACAAATTCCTATTTGTTAAGCAGACTTATTTTTACAGGAGATTCCCATGGCAGAAAAAGAGATCGTCATTCCGGTAAAGCTGGACGCGAAAACCTTCAAGCGGTTCGGGTGGTTCAACATATTTGTATTGAGGAAGCAGTGGGTCCGCCCGGCGATTTTCGCGGCGATATTGGCGGCATTTGCCGTCGTGGCGCTGTTGAGCGGAAAGAGCGAGAGCCTGCTCATCGCCATCGTGCTGCTGGCGGTGGGGCTGGGCCTGCCGCTGGTGTATGTCGGGACGTTTCTGGCGCAGTTGAACAAACAGGCGGAAGCTCAGCGGCTGCCCCGGCGGGTCTACACCGTGCGCCTGGACTTCGACGGCGTGCGGGTGACCAACGACCAGCGGAAGGAGGACGCCCAGTCCGTCAAATGGCAGGACATCCCCGCCGCCTTCCGAAAAAAGGACTGCGTCTACCTCTACGTCGCCCCCAGCCGCGCCTATCTCCTCCCCGCCGGCCAGGCCAATGTATCGGATGACGAGCTGTGGGCCTATTTGAAGGAACGGCTGGGAAATAAGGACCTGTGCATAAATAATTCGTACAGAATGCGCAGGATGAATTCGTCAGCGCAAGGCGGAGGAGGGAGGCGTGCCGGGGCACGTTGACCGACGACGATGGCGGATTCAGACAAGCAGAATGTATGAATAATTTATGCACAGTTCCTAAGTGTAAGTGAAATCATAATGATGAACAGGAGGTCTATACAATGAACGCAAATGTGGTATACCAGAAGGACGTCCCCCTCAAGGACCTTGGCGGCGGCGTGACGCGGCGGGTGCTGGCGTATTCGCCGGGGCTGATGATCGTGGAGGTCAACTTTGAGAAGGACAGCGTGGGCGCCGTCCACACCCATCCCCACTGCCAGAACACCTTCGTCAAGTCCGGCCGCTTCCGCTTCACCATCGACGGCGAACCCGTGGAGGTCGGCCCCGGCGACACCATCGCCTTCCCCCCGGACATCCCCCACGGCACCCTCTGCCTGGAGCCTGGCACACTGTTGGACGTGTTCGCGCCGATGCGGGAGGACTTTGTGAAGTGAGACATACCATCCAGCGGTAGGTGGGGAATGAATTGAAAATGGAAAAATGTCAATTATCAATTTTCAGTTCATCTCGACCGTTAAGTATTTGCAAAGCCATTGACAAACGCCCGCGACCGCTTTATAATTTACCCAACTAAAGCATTGAATTCCCGGAGGGACTATCCCGTGAACATCGCAGCAGGTACGGCTTACAGCTTCTATTACTTTTACTTTATCGGCTTATGCAGATAGAGAGCTTTGCTGTACCTCGGATTTCAGGATAGAACCTGTAAAACGGCCTTGCAGTAAAACTCGCTGCAGGGCCGTTTTTCATTGCTTCGGGTGTGAAAGGAGCCACAGGACATGATTATTTTGCTGAAGGATAAGGTCAACGAAAAGCAGGTGACGAACCTGACCAACTGGCTGGAGAACGCGGGCTTCCAGCTCCACATCTCCAAGGGCGCGCATCAGACCATCATCGGTCTCATCGGCGATACCAGCCGGGTGGACATCGATCTGATCAGCTCGCTGGACATCGTGGACCGGGTGCAGCGCATCCAGGAGCCCTTCAAGTCCGCCAACCGCAAGTTCCACGCGGACGACAGCGTCATCGACGTGGGCGGTGTGAAGATCGGCGGGGGCCATTTCCAGCTCATCGCGGGGCCCTGCTCGGTGGAGACCCGGGAGCAGATCATCAGCGTGGCCCAGTCCGTCAAGGCCAGCGGCGCGGGGATGCTGCGCGGCGGCGCGTTCAAGCCCCGCACCTCGCCCTACGCCTTCCAGGGCCTCCACGAAAAGGGACTGGAGCTGCTGAAGGAGGCCAAGGCGGCCACAGGTCTGCCCATCGTCACGGAGATCATGGAGGCCGCCCACCTGCCGCTGTTCGAGGATGTGGACGTGATACAGGTCGGCGCGCGCAACATGCAGAACTTCGAGCTTCTGAAGGAACTGGGCCAGACCCGCAAGCCCATACTCATCAAGCGCGGCCTCGCCAACACGCTGGAGGAGCTGCTGATGAGCGCTGAATACATCATGGCCGGCGGCAATGAAAACGTGATACTCTGCGAGCGCGGCATCCGCACCTTCGAGACCTACACCCGCAACACGCTGGACCTCTCCGCCGTGCCCGTGCTGCGCAAGCTGACCCACCTGCCCATCGTGGTGGACCCCAGCCACGGCACCGGCCACGCCGACCTCGTGCCCGCCATGGCCATGGCCGCCACTGTCGCCGGGGCCGACGGCCTCATCATCGAGGTCCACAACGACCCGCCCCACGCTCTCTGCGACGGCAAGCAGTCCCTGACCCCGGAGCAGTTCGACGCGCTGGCAAAGCGCATCCAGGCCGTGCGGCCGTACGCAGTGAGATAGAGATAAACGGGGATTTATCGGGGTAATGCGTAATTCATAATTCATAATGCGTAATTGGAAAATACCTATCGTGTCAGCATTCTCATAATTACGCATTATTGCAGATTATAAAGCAGGAGATGATTCTCATGAAAATCGGCATTATCGGCCTGGGCCTCATCGGCGGGTCGCTGGCCATGAGCATACGCAGGCATACTGAGCACACGGTGTTCGGCTACGACACCAATCCCGAGGTGATGCTCCGGGCGAAGGCGGTGGAGGCCATCCACGACGATCTGGACGCCGACACGCTGCCCGGCTGCGACGTGGTGCTGGTGGCGCTGTACCCCGAGCTGTGCGTGGAGACGATTCAGAAATTCGCGGACGACTTCAGCCCCCACGCGCTGGTCATCGACTGCGCGGGCGTGAAGCGGTATGTCTGCGACCGGGTGGAGCCCATTGCCGCCGCCCATTCCTGGACCTACATCGGCGGGCATCCCATGGCGGGGCGGGAGTTCTCCGGCTTCGCCAGCGCGCGGGCCAATCTGTTTGAAAACGCCAGTATGATACTCTGCCCCTCGTCCGCGGTGGACATCGGCACGCGGGAGACGGCCAAGGCGTTCTTCCTGGAGGCCGGCTTCAAGATGGTGCGCTTCTGCACCCCCGAGGCCCACGACCAGATGATCGCCTATACCAGCCAGCTTGCCCACGTGGTATCAGGCGCTTATGTGAAAAATCCCCTGTCCGCCCAGCACAAGGGCTTCTCTGCCGGGAGCTTTTTAGACATGACCCGCGTGGCGCGGCTGAACGAGAACATGTGGACGGAGCTGTTTCTGGAAAACGACGACCTGCTGCTGCCCGCCCTGGACGACCTGATCTTCCGCCTCAACCAGTATCGTGACGCTCTCGCCTCCCGCGATCCCGAGCGATTGCGTCCCGTGCTCCGCGAGGGCCGCGAGCGCAAGGAAGCGCTGGATTAGGAACGCAAGGCCACGCAAACGAAGATGCCCTGTAGGGGCGGCGTTTCGCCGCCCGCCCCACGAAGGCCGGGAGCGCAAGGAATTGCTGTATGTAGGAACGGAAGGCCACGCGAACGAAGATGCCTTGTAGGGGCGGCGTTTCGCCGCCCGCCCCACGAAGGCCGGGAGCGCAAGAAAGCTCTGTATTAGGAACGGCAGGAAACGCCAACGCAAGACGCCTGTAGGGGCGGCGTTTCGCCGCCCGCTCTTAGAGCCGAGGAAACGTATGAATGATAAGATTCGATTGAAGCCCGCCACACTCTCCGACGCCGAAGCCCTTCACCACATGCAGGTGACCGCCTTCGCGCCGCTGCTTGCGAAGTACAACGACTTCGCCATCAGCCCGGCGGCGGAGACGGTAGAACAGGTCCGGGAAAAGATCGCCCGGCAGGACAGCACCTACTATTTCATCCTCGTGAACGGCACGGCGGTGGGCGGCATACGGGTGAAGGATCACCGCGACCCGAATCGGCGGAAGATCATCTCCCCGCTGTTCATACTCGCCGAATATAGAAATAAGGGCTACGCGCAGCAGGCCATCGCCGAGGCCGAGCGGCTGCACGGCGAACACGGCTGGGCGCTGGACACCATCGCCGAGGAGCCGGGCAACTGCCACCTCTATGAAAAGCTGGGCTACCGCAGGACCGGCAAGACCCAGAAGGTCCGCCCCAACATGACCATCATCGACTATGAAAAGGATTGATACCATGCGCACCGTACACATTGACGCCTCGACAAAATACGACGTCCTCATCGGCGAGGGCCTGCTGGACCGCTGCGGCGAGCTGTCCGCGAAGGTCATCAAGCCCTGCAAGTGCGTGCTCGTTTCCGACGACACCGTGGACGAGCTCTACGGCGACCGGGCCCAGATCAGCCTGAGCTACGCCGGTTTTGAGGTGAAGCGCTTCACCTTCCCCGCGGGCGAGGGGAGCAAGCACCTGGGCACGCTGTCGAACCTGCTGGAATACATGGCGCGGGAGCGCATGACCCGCACGGACGTGGTGGTCGCCCTGGGCGGCGGCGTCACCGGCGACATGGCGGGCTTCGCCGCGGCGGTCTACGCACGGGGCATACGCTTCGTTCAAATTCCCACCACGCTGCTGGCGGCGGTGGATTCCTCGGTGGGCGGCAAGACCGCCGTGGATTTGAAGGCCGGGAAGAACCTGGCCGGGGCCTTCCACCAGCCGTCGCTGGTCATCACGGATACCGACGTGATCCGCGACCTGCCCGCCGACCAGCTCGCCTGCGGCGCGGCGGAGGTCATCAAGTACGGCGTGTTATACGATGAAGCGCTGTTCGCCCAACTGGAGAAGGGCGACTGGCAGGACGACATGGACGGCATCGTGGAGAAGTGCGTCCAGTGGAAGCGGGACGTGGTGGCCGGGGACGAGTTTGACACCGGCGCCCGCGCCTTTCTGAACCTGGGCCACACCTTCGGCCACGCCATCGAGCAATGCTCCGGGCTGTCCGTCTCCCACGGCCAGGGCGTCGCCATCGGTATGCTGATGGCCGCCTGCGCCGCCGGGTGCCCGGACGACATGGTGCTGAGGCTGGCGAAGTGCGTTGCCGCCAACGGCCTCAAGACCCATTGCGACTACCCCGCGGACAAGCTGGCCGCCGCCGCTCTGTCGGACAAGAAGCGCGCGGGCGGCTCCATCGCGCTGGTGCTCCCGGAGCGCATCGGGAAGTGCTATCTCAAGAAAATCCCCGTGACAGAACTCAAGGACTGGTTCGACCGGGCCATTGAGAGAATGGAAGCGCTGGGGGTGTGATAAACAGGGATTTGTCGTGGTAATTGAAAATTGAAAATGGAAAATTGAAAATTAAGTTAGTGGTATGTAGGTTCAAGCAACAGCGTTGTTGTAGGGGCGGCGTTGCGCCGCTGGGAGCGGTCCCACCGCCCGCCGGGTAGGACGATGCGTTTCGTTGGAGGCGGGCGCCGAAACGGCGATATCGGCAGTGCTATTATAATTTTCAATTATCAATTTTCAATTCAACTCCCCAACAAATACCAATTTATCAACTCGTCAAGAACATGCAAGGAGGTGCTGAGTCAGTGAACATCACCGTATATCCGGGAAAGCTGAGCGGTTCGGTGAAGGTGCCGCCGTCGAAGTCTATGGCCCACCGGGCGCTGATCGCCGCGGCACTGGCGGACGGGTTGACCACCATCCATCTGAGCGGTCTGAACGACGACATCGAGGCCACCATCGACGCACTGATGAGTCTGGGGGCGATGATCGACTATGACCCGCGGAAGGGCAAGCTGATCGTTCGCCCCATCGAAGCCGCGCCGAACCTTCAAAGGGTTCTGGAGGGCCTTTCAGGCAAGGCCATGGCTCATGTGGACTACGCTCAAAGGCTGACGCTGGATTGCGGCGAGAGCGGCTCCACCCTGCGCTTCCTGCTGCCGGTGGCCTGCGCGCTGGGCGTCAGAGCGGAGTTTATCGGACACGGGCGGCTCCCGGAGCGCCCCAACGCGCCGCTGACCAAAGTCCTTCGGGAACACGGCGCGGCCATTGATTCCGATACCCTGCCCATGAACATCTCCGGCAGCCTCCGGGGCGGACGCTGGGAATTGCCGGGAAACGTGTCCAGCCAGTATATCACCGGCCTGCTGCTGGCGCTGCCGCTGCTTAAGGAGGACAGCGAGATACTTTTGACCACACCCCTCCAATCCGCGGCCTATGTGGACATGACGCTGGACGCCCTTCGGGATTTCGGCATCCATGCGGAAAGGCTGGAAGACGGCTGGCGCGTCCCCGACAATCAGCAATATCATTCCCCGGAGGATATATACATCGAGGGCGACTGGTCGGCGGCGGCGTTCTGGTGCGCGGCCAACGCCATGGGCTCGGCGATCGACGTGGAGGGCGTCTCCCACCGCAGTTCGCAGGGGGACCGGGCGATCGAAGCGCTGCTTGGCAAGGCGACAATCGACGCGGAGAACGTGCCCGACCTGGTGCCCGCGCTGGCCGCCGCCGCAGCGACGCTGCCCCAGCGGACGATCATCACCGGCGCGGCCCGCCTGCGGCTCAAGGAGAGCGACCGGTTGAAAGCCGTAGCCGACATGATCAACGCTCTGGGCGGGCATGTGGCGGTCACGGAGGACGGCCTCATCATCGACGGCGGCGAAATCCACGGCGGCACGGTGGATGGCTGCAATGACCACCGCATCATCATGGCCGCGGCCATACTCGCCACGCGGGCTGAGGGGCCGGTCACCATCACCGGCGCGGAGGCCGTGGCGAAGTCCTATCCCGATTTCTTTGAACACTTCATGGCGCTGGGAGGGAAATGCGATGTCTAACACACTGGGCGAACGCTGCCGGCTGACGATATTCGGCCAGAGCCACGCCCCGGCCATCGGCGGGGTCATCGAGGGTCTCCCGGCGGGCATCGCGCCGGACATGGCTTTCATCAGCGACTTCATGGCCCGCCGCGCACCGGGAGGGGCGCTCTCCACCGCGCGTAAGGAGACGGACGCGGCGGAGATCGTCGCCGGGCTGAACGAGTGGGGGAGGACCTGCGGCGCGCCGCTGGCCTTCATCATTCGCAATTCAGACCAGCACAGCAGGGACTATTCCAACCTTCGCGATACGCCCCGCCCCGGCCACGCGGACTACACCGCCGCCGTGAAGTATGGCGGGGAAAACGACATCCGGGGCGGCGGCCAGTTTTCGGGCCGGCTCACCGCGCCGCTGTGTTTCGCCGGGGCGCTGGCGATGCAGCTTTTGAAGGAGCGCGGTATCGCGGTAAAGGCGCGGGTCAAGAGCGTCGCCGGGATAGAGGACGGGCCGATGGATTTGGCGAAGCCCGACCTGGACGCCATCATCGACGGACGCCTGCCCTGCGTCGATGCCGAGGCCGCCCGGCACATGGCCGAGGCCATCGAGGCGGCGCGGGCGGAGGGGGATTCCGTGGGCGGCGTGGTGGAGTGCTTCGCCCTGGGCCTGCCCGCGGGGCTGGGCGAGCCGATGTTTGACGGCGTGGAAAACCGCCTGGCCCGTGCGTTGTTTGGCATACCCGCCGTTCGGGGGGTGGAGTTCGGGCTGGGCTTCGAGGCGGCAAACCTCCGGGGCAGTCAGCACAACGACGCTTTTTATATGGAAGAAAACCGCGTCGCCACCGCCGCCAACCGCCACGGCGGCGTCCTCGGCGGCATCACCTCGGGCATGCCTGTCGTGGTCCGCGCCGCCTTCAAGCCCACCCCGTCCATCGCAAAACCCCAGCAGAGCGTCTCCCTCTCCCGCCGGACCGACGCCGAGCTGACCATCCACGGCCGCCACGACCCCTGCGTCGTCCCCCGCGCCGTCCCCGTGGTGGAAGCCGCGGTGGCGTGGGCATTGTATGACATGGTTCTATGATGAGCATGACAAATTGGAAGTTGTCTGGGTAAGCGGGTAACCCACCTCATCCGGCGCTTCGGTGCCGCGCCTCAAATCTTCGATTTGAGCCGTGGCAGTCTGGCCTTTGGCCAGACCAACTTTGC
>CACZXF010000076.1:17563-24709 GCA_902785105.1 uncultured Eubacteriales bacterium
CGCGCCACCTTCCCCTCAAGGGGAAGGCTTTTGGGGCCACCGTTCTTAACTCCTTGCCTTCCCCTTGAGGGGAAGGTGCCCGTGAGGGCGGATGAGGTGGCATCGAACAAACACCCCGACAAATCCCCGTTTTTCGCTGCATCCCATTCATTTGACAGACCCCAGCAAAAAGGAGAAATAACATGGAGCTTCAGGATATTCGCCGGAACATTGATGCCATTGACGACGAGCTGGTGCAGCTTTTTGCCCGGCGGATGGACTGCGCCCGCGAGGTGGCGGCGGCCAAGCGCGAGACGGGCAAGGCCATCCGCGACCGCGCCCGGGAGCGGGAGATCGTAAATCGGCTGACTGCCAAGGCGGGAGACACATACGCGCCCTACGTCAAGGCCCTCTACAGCCACATCTTCGACCTGTCCCGGAGCTATCAGTCCTCGCTGGGGGACTATCGGGGCCATCTGTCCGCCATGATCGAGAAGGGCATCGGCGAGACCATGGGCAAAAGCCTGCCCGCCCACGCGCTGGTGGCCTGCCAGGGCGCCGAGGGCAGCTATCAGCAGCAGGCCTGCGAAAAGCTGTTCGAATACCCGGACATCCTCTATTTCAACACCTTCGACGGCGTGTTCAGCGCGGTGGAGAAGGGCATGTGCCAGTACGGCATACTGCCCATCGAAAACTCCACGGCGGGGTCGGTGACCCAGGTCTACGACCTGATGGAGAAGCACCACTTCTACATCTGCGGGGCCCAGAAGCTGCGCATCGACCACCGCCTGCTCCGTAAAAACGCCGCCTCAAAGACGCCCATCCGGGAGGTCGTCTCCCACGAGCAGGCCCTGCGCCAATGCTCCCGCTATCTGGAGGCCCATCCCGAAATCAAGGTCACGGCCATGGAGAACACCGCCACCGCCGCGGAATTTGTGGCCCATTCCGACCGGGACGACTTGGCCGTCATCGCCTCCCGCGTCTGCGCGGACCTCTACGGCCTGGAGATCGCCGAGAACGACATCAGCAATTCCGAATACAACTACACCCGCTTCATCTGCATCTCCCGGAAACTGGAGATCTACCCCAACGCCCGGAAGATATCGCTGATGCTGAACCTGGCCCACGAGCCCGGCACGCTGAACGCCGTGGTCTCCCGGCTGGCCATCGCCGGGGTGAACCTGCTGAAGCTGGAGAGCCGTCCCATTCCCGGCCGCGAATTCGAGTTCCAGTTCTTCTTCGATATGGCCGCCTCTGTGGCCGACCCGGACATCGTCCGCCTGCTGGGCGAGCTGGAGGCCCACTGCGACAGGTTTGTGTTCCTGGGGTGCTATGATGAGCAATAGCGACTGTTCAAACATCGGATTTGTAGGGGAGAAGTACACTCTCCTGTAGGGGCGGCGTTGCGCCGCCCGTCGGGTAGGACGATGCGTTTCGTTGGGGGCGGGCGCCGAAACGGCGCCCCTACAGGGTTGGATTGACTCTCCAACAAATTCCAATTTGCCAAGCTGTGATTGGATAGTCGCAGGCATAATTTGACGTGAGGTGGATACCATGGAATACGGCCTGATCGGCGCGAAGCTGGGCCACAGCTATTCGCCGGAGATACACGCCCAACTGGGAGACTATGACTACCGCCTCCGGGAGTGTACGGAGGATGAGTTTATCAGCCTGATGAAGTCGCGTAACTTCAAGGGCCTGAACGTGACGATTCCCTATAAAAAGGTGGCCTATGCCCACTGTGACGCCCTTTCGGACGTGGCGCGGGAGGTGGGCTGTGTGAACACGCTGGTCGTCCGCCCGGACGGCACGCTCTACGGCCACAACACCGACATCGGCGGCTTCATCGCCATGGCGAAGCGGGCCGGGGTGGAGATTGCCGGGAGGAAGTGCGCCGTCCTCGGCAGCGGCGGGGCCTCGCTGACGGCCCAGACCGCCTGCTGCCGCCTGGGCGCGCGAGAGGTCGTGGTCGTTTCCCGGTCCGGCCCGGTGGATTATGACGCCCTCTACCGCGAACATGCCGACGCGGAGGTCCTCATCAACACCACCCCCGTGGGCATGTATCCGGGCAACGGGAAATCGGCGGCGGATATCAGCCGCCTGCCGAAGCTGACCGGGGTGCTGGATGTGGTCTACAACCCGGACAAGACCGCGCTGATCCTGGACGCCGAGGCGCGAGACCTCCCCTGCGCGGGCGGGCTCTACATGCTGGTGGGCCAGGCCCGGGAGGCGGCGGAGCTGTTCACGGGGAAGGACATCCCCGAGACGGAGACGGACCGCATCTATCAAAAGCTCCGCGCCGAGGCGCTGAACCTCATACTCATCGGTATGCCCGGCAGCGGCAAAACCACCATCGGCCAGAGACTCGCAAAGGAGCTGGGTCGGGATTATGTGGACTGCGACGCCGAAATCGTCCGCCGCGCCGGCATGAGCATCCCGGAAATCTTCGCCGGGCAGGGCGAGGCCGCCTTCCGCAATTTGGAAGCGGAGGTCATCGCCGACGTCTGCAAGGAGAAGGGCCGCGTCATCGCCACCGGCGGCGGGGCCGTGCTCCGCGAGGAAAACGTCCGGGCCATGCGGCAGAACGGCGTGGTGCTGATGCTAAAGCGAAATATCGACGCCCTCCCCATGGACGGCCGTCCCCTCTCCAGCGGCAGACAGGCCCTCTACGCCATGTGGGAAGCCCGCGCCCCCAGATACCGCGCCGCCGCCGACCACATCATCGACAACAACACCACCATCGAGGCCGCCACCGCAATGGCAAAGACGGCCTTCCGGGAGGCCGCCCAACGCTAAATCCCGAACAAACCCTGTAGGGGCGGCGTTTCGCCGCCCGCCCTATGCGCTGCGGTTGACGCGGACGCTATAAAATATTTGATAGCAATAACGCCCTGACAGGCGCTGAGGAGGCGAATACATGAAGCTGCTCATCATTAACGGCCCGAATCTGAACATGCTGGGCATACGGGAAAAGCACATCTACGGCGACCGGGATTACGACGCCCTGTGTGTCATGATCCGCGGCTGGGCGCAGGAGCTCGGCTGCGAGGTCGAGCTCTACCAGTCCAACCACGAGGGGGCCATCGTGGACCGCATCCAGCAGGCCTACTTCGACGGCACCGACGGCATCGTCATCAACCCCGCCGCCTACACCCATACCTCCGTCGCCATACTGGACGCCCTCAAGGCCGTCCAGCTCCCCGCCGCCGAGGTCCACATCTCCGATGTCACCAAACGCGAGCCCTTCCGCCAAATCTCCTACCCCGGCATGGCCTGCCAGGCCCACTTCATCGGCCTGGGCTTCGAGGGCTACCACGAGGCCATGAAATACCTGGTCAGCGCAAAATGAAAGACGGGGACGATTCTCTGAAATTCGAGAATCGTCCCCGCCAATGGGCATATTGAATTGTCCGGACGCGGATTGGCTCTGGCAGGCGTCCCTATAATCCTGCATCTCTTTTAGCCGCAAGGGCGCGTGGTCGGGACAAAATCTCCACTTCAGAGCCTATCCATTTTACCACAGCTATTCTTTTCTGTAAAGCGCTTTTAATTCCCCACGTTTTTAACCTGTTTTCCCCCTCCCATGCTTGAAAGCCGCTGGAGAAATCCATAAAATAGTATCATTAATGGGAGGGGAGTGAGTGTCATGAGTGATTTGACGGGACGGTTTGCGAGCCGGGTGTTCAACTTATCTACGATGAAGCAGCGCCTGCCCAAGGACACGTACAAGGAGATGCTCCGGTGCATCCGGGACGGGCAGCGGCTGGACCTTTCGGTGGCGAACATCGTGGCGAACGCCATGAAGGACTGGGCCATCGAGCAGGGGGCGACCCACTTCACCCACTGGTTCCAGCCCATGACGGGCATCACGGCGGAGAAGCACGACGGCTTCATCTCCCCCAACGGCGATGGCGGAATCATCATGGAATTCTCCGGAAAAGAGCTGGTGAAGGGAGAATCGGACGCCTCCTCGTTCCCGTCGGGCGGGCTGCGCTCCACCTTTGAGGCCCGGGGCTACACGGCCTGGGACCCCACGTCCTACGCCTTCATCAAGGACACGGTGCTCTACATCCCCACGGCCTTTTGCAGCTATGGCGGCGAGGCGCTGGACATGAAGACACCGCTGCTGCGCTCCATGGAGGCCATCGACAAACAGGCCACACGGATACTGCGGCTGTTCGGCCACAGCGACGTGAAGGCCATCACCACCGTGGGCGCGGAGCAGGAGTATTTCCTGGTGGACCAGTCGATGGTGGACGCCCGCGAGGACCTGATGCTGACGGGACGGACGCTCCTCGGCGCGAAGCCGCCCAAGGGACAGGAGCTGGACGACCACTATTACGGCGTCATCAAGCCGAGGGTCCAGGCCTTCATGAAGGAGCTGAACGACGAGCTGTGGCAGCTCGGCATCTTAGCCAAGACCGAGCACAACGAGGTGGCCCCGGCCCAGCACGAGCTGGCTCCCATATTCACCACCACCAACATCTCCGTGGACCACAACCAGCTCACCATGGAGCTGATGCAGAAGGTGGCCCACCGGCACGGCATGGTGTGTCTGCTGCATGAAAAGCCCTTCAACTGCGTCAACGGCTCGGGCAAGCACAACAACTGGTCCATCGCAACGGACACCGGTGTGAACCTGCTGGACCCCGGCACCACGCCCTATGAGAACGCCCAGTTCCTGTTGTTCCTCTGCGCGGTGATACAGGCGGTGGACGACTATCAGGACCTGCTGCGCATCTCCGTCGCCACGCCGGGCAACGATCACCGCCTGGGCGCCAACGAGGCCCCGCCGGCTGTGGTGTCCATGTTCCTGGGCGACGAGCTTTCAGATGTGCTGGCCGCCATCGAGAGCGAATCCGATTACAACGGCCGCGACCAGCAGCAGCTCAAGATCGGCGTCCACGTGCTGCCCCGGTTCCCCAAGGATTCCACGGACCGCAACCGCACGTCGCCCTTCGCCTTCACCGGCAACAAGTTCGAGTTCCGTATGCCCGGCGCGTCGCTTTCGATGGCGAAGCCCAACATCGTCATCAACACCGCCGTGGCCGAGAGCCTGCGGCAGTACGCCGACGCCTTAGAGGACGCCGCGGACTTCACGACGACGATGCACAACATCATCCGCGACACCGTCCGCGCCCACAAGCGCATACTCTTCAACGGCAACGGCTACGACGGCGGCTGGATCGACGAAGCCCAGCGCCGCGGCCTGATGAACCTGCCCACCACCCCGGACGCGCTGGCCCACCTGTTGGACGCAAAGAACGTGGCCCTGTTCGAGCGCCACGGCGTCTACAGCGCCGCCGAGTTGCGCTCACGCTATGAGATACTGCTGGGGAACTACACCAAGGTCATCCACATCGAGGCCGAGACCATGATCGACATGGTGAACCGGGCCATCCTCCCCGCCGTATCCGACTTCTCCGCGCGGCTGTGCAGCAACGCCACCGCCAAGGCCGGCTACGCGGGCACCGCCTGCGGCTACGAAAAGGCAAGGGCGCGGGAGCTCTGCCGCCTGTCCGACGAGATCTACACCGGCGTCAACGTGCTGGCCGAGGCCGTCAGCGCCGCCGACCGGGTGGATGGCACCCTCGACCGCGCCATGCACTATAAGGACGACGTGGTCTCCGCCATGGCCAACCTCCGCGCCGCCTGCGACACCGCCGAAAGCATGATGCCCGCCGCGGATTGGCCCTATCCCTCCTATATCGACATTCTTTTCTCTGTAAGATAAAGGAACGCGCAACTGACCTTGTGAGTCAGTCGCGCGTTTTTCTTTTGGGGAATTATCCCGATAAATTGAAGTTTATCAAGGAATCAAATCAACCCTGTAGGGGCGCCGTTTCGGCGCCCGCCTTGTACGAAGCACATCGTCCTACCCGGCGGGCGGCGCAACGCCGCCCCTACAGGAGAGTGTGCATCTCCCCCCGCAAATCCCTGTTTATCTACATATCAAACAATTATAATCAGAACAGCTCCGTCTTCGGGTCCCGGTTCATCAGACGGCGGACCTCCTGGGCGGGGTCGGCGGCGTGGTGGACGACGCGGTCCACGGCGTGGGAGATGGGCATTTCCACGTCGTATTTCTCCGAGAGGGTCATGGTGGCCTCCAGGGCGTTGATGCCCTCCACCACCATGCCTACCTGGCGGATGGCCTCCTCGGGGGGGACGCCCTGGCCGATGAGGTAGCCGCAGCGGTTATTGCGGCTGTGGCGGCTGGTGGCGGTGACGATGAGGTCGCCCATGCCGGCGAGGCCGGAGAAGGTCTTGTGGTGACACCCCAGCTTTTCGCCCAGCCGGGTGATCTCCGCCAGGCCCCTTGTGATCAGCGCCGCCTTGGCGTTGTCGCCGAAGCCGATGCCCGCCGAGATGCCCGCGGCCAGGGCGATGATGTTCTTCAGCGCGCCGCACAGCTCCACGCCCTTGATATCCGTGTTGGTATAGACCCGCATGACGTCGTTCATGAATATGCCCTGCACGGTCTCCGCCGCGTCGATGTCCGCGCAGGCGGCGACGATGGTGGTGGGCAGGTCCTGGGCCACCTCTTCCGCGTGGGTGGGGCCGGACAGCGCCACGACCTTCGCGCCCTTCCCTGGCAGTTCGTCCTCGATGACCTCGGACATGGTCTTTAATGTGCCGGGCTCCAGCCCCTTCGCCACGTCCGCGATGAGCTGGCCCGCCGGGATGTGGGGGGCCGCCTGCCGCGCCGTGGATCGCACAAATACCGACGGCACCGCGAACAGCAACAGGTCCCGCCCCGCGCAGACAGCGGCGATGTCCTTTGTAAATTTGACTCCCGCGGGAATCACCATCCCTGGCAGGTTCTTCTGGGTGCGGTCCCGGTCGAGCTGGTCGATCTCCTCGCCGATGGCCGACCACACGGTGACCTCGTGCCCCATATTATATAGCATCCGCGTCAGCGCCATGCCCCAGGTGCCCGCGCCCAATATGCCTATATTCATTGGATTTTTCCTCCATTGCGTTTTCATACAGTATAGCCAACCGGCAGGGCAATGTCAACCCCGCGGTGAGATTCGGTGTTTCCGATAAACAGGGATTTGTGGGGGTGTCGTTCGAGGCCACCTCATCCGCCCTCACGGGCACTTGACAAGGGCCTGCCGGCCCCATCTCACTGAAAACAGTCCACTGGACTGTTTTCCGGGCGCT
>CACZXF010000077.1 GCA_902785105.1 uncultured Eubacteriales bacterium
CAAGGGGCTGGAAAACCAGGGCCCAAAAGCCTTCCCCTTGAGGGGAAGGTGCCCCGAAGGGGCGGATGAGGTGGCTTACCCGATCTCCCCTACAAATTCCAATTTGCAAACAGAACTCAGTTCGCGTATCTTCCCTTTTAATAAAATTGGCTTGCGTTTTCCAATAATATACGTTATAATAAAATTAAATATGGCATCGAAAAGGGGATGGCCCAATTGTCGGTGACGATCTATGATGTGGCGCGGTGCTGCGATCTGCCGTTGATTACGGTCAAGCGGGTATTGGACAACAGTCTGGTGGATGTGACCGACCGGACCCGACGCAGGGTGCTCCGAGCCGCGAAGCTGGTGGGCTACGAGGTGGTGCCCCGCACCCACAATCTGGGCATGATCTTCATGGATGAAAACGGGAAGGGACTGACCCATCCCTATTTCGCCGCCCTGCTGAACGCCTTCAAGAGCGCCGCGGAAAACTGGGGCTACGACATCACCTTCATCAACCACAACGCCACCTCGGAGAACATGACTTACCTCGACCACTGCCTCTATCGCAACGTGGACGGGGTCTGTCTGGCGTGCCTGGATTTCAGCACCAAGGAGGTCAGCGACCTGGTGGGCAGCGACATTCCCTGCGTGACGGTGGACCACAAGTTTGATGGCGTACCCGCGGTGCTGTCGGACAACGAGAACGGCGTCAACATGCTGGTGGATTACGCCACCTCCATGGGCCACAGGCGCATCGCCTTCATCCACGGCCACAACAATTCCGTGGTCACCTCCACCCGCATCGCCCAGTTCTACAGCGCCATGGCCTTCCATGGATTGCCCGTGCCCGACGGCTATCTCCGCAGCGGGCTGTACAACGAGATCGGCATGTGCCGGGACATCATACTGGATATGCTGGGCCTGCCCAATCGGCCCACCTGCATACTGCTGCCCAACGACCTCTGCTATTTCGGCGCCCAGGAGGCCGCCCGGTCGCTGGGACTGCGCATCCCGGAGGACGTCTCCTTCGCCGGCTATGACGGCATCGAGCTGACCCAGGCCCTCCGCCCCCAGCTCACCACCATCCAGCAGGACAGTGCCGGCATGGGCCGCGCCGCCGCCCGCCGCCTCATCGAAATGATCGAAAGTCCCAACGATTACTCCCGCAAGCCCACCTTCTTCCCCGTGGACCTGATCAAGGGCGGTACCGTCGGCAGGTGGGAGGAATAAAAGAATCCTATATCAAACCGGGCCGCGGATGTTTTTGCGCATCCGCGGCCCGGTTTGTTTTATAAGGATGAATTGGCGTTTAGCGTGCCAATGGAGAATGGAAAATGAAAAGTACCTTTGTTTACGGGCAAACCAATCATTGTCCATTATCCATTGTCCATTCTTCATTTTTTATTCAGCTCACAATCCAGCACTTCGCCTCCGCATCCCCCAAAGCCCCCTCCAGCGCCGCCTCGGCGTCCTGGACGAGAGTACCCTTCGGGTTGTCGCGCTCGGAGAAGGCCGCGCCGAAGGCGAGGGCATCGCCGGGGCCGCCACCGGACTCGGTGGTCAGGCGCATGTTGATGAGTCGGGTCTTGTTCTCCACCTGGCGGAGCATGGTGTTCTTCACGCGGGTCATGATGACGGCGAACCGCCCCTCCCCGAGGTGGAACACGAAGTCAACGCTGCGGAAGCTCTGCCGCAGTATCTCGGCGGCGCGGCGGAGGCGGGCCATGTCGTCCATGCCTTCCCGCATGGCCGCCATCAGCAGGGCGATGTTGGTCTTTTCGCCATCGTTGAGCAGCAGGTCGAAGGCCTCCCGGTTGTACAAGCCGGTCAGCGGGTCGTGGAGGTTCTCGTATTCAAACTGTTCGCTGGTCATCCGCTGAGCCTTGGGCGGGCGCTTGTCGGGCTTCGCCGACGCCTCGTCGGTCAGTTCCTTCCGGGCCAGCAGGAATGCCTCGTATTCCCCGGCGGGCACCGGGCGGGAGAAGTAGTAGCCCTGCACGATGTCACAGCCCAGGGATTTCAGCGCGAAGAGCTGCTCCGCCGTCTCCACGCCCTCGGCGATGGAGGGCACCATCAGCGAATCCGCGATCTCCAGCACCACCTCCAGCATACGAGTGTCCCGCCGCCCCTTGAAAGCGTTGCGGATGAACTGCATGTCCAGCTTCAGCGCGTCGATGGGCAGGGTGGAGACCATGTTCAGGGAGGAATAGCCCGAACCGAAGTCGTCCATCTCGACCTTGAAGCCCACGGACCGGAGCTGCCGCACCGTCTCGATGATCTGGTCCGAGTTCTCGGTGTAGGCCGATTCCGTGATCTCCAGCAGCAGGTCGTCCGGGGTCAGGTCGTATTCCTTCAAGAGGGCCTCCATGTTGGATACAAAGTCCTCGTCGTACATATCCACACGGGAGACGTTTACCGATACCGGCAGCGATATGCCCAGCCGGTCCTTCCAGTCCCGGAGCTGCGCGGCAACCTGTCGCCAGACGTAGCTGTCCACCTCCTGTATGAGGCCATTTTTCTCAAACAGGGGGATGAACACGCCGGGGCTGATGTTGCCCAGCTCAGGGTGCCGCCAGCGGATCAGCGCCTCCGCACTGTTCAGCACCGGCTCCGAGGGCCGGATGTCAAACTTGGGCTGGTAGAACACCGTGAACTGGCCCTCCTCCAGCGCGTCGTGGAAGCTGTCCAGCAGGTGCTCCTCGAACAGCTCCGATTCATGCAGCGCCTTGTCATAGAGGCCGATGCCCCCGGCAAAGCTGCTGCGGATGGCGTTGGCCGCCATGCGCGCACGGTCGAAGCGGCGCTCGATGTCGATGGACTTGTCCGCCTCGGCGTATACGCCCATCCGCAGGCGGACGTGGGTCCGCTGATGGGTGTCGTCGGCCAGACCGGCGCTGGCCTGGTCGAGTATGGCGGTGTAATCCGTGCGATGGGGGCAGTAGATGAAGAAGGTGTCCGCCTCGTGGCGGCAGACGATGCCGTCGGAGTCCTGGACCACCGTCCGCACCCGCTCGCCGATGCGCTTTAGCACCTCGTCGCCGTAGGCCTTGCCGTAGCGCTCGTTGATCATGTGGAAGTGGTTGACGTCGATCACGATGGCGTCCATGGCCAGGTCCCTGTGGTGCAGGTCGAACTGCTCGGCATAGCGATAGAAGAAGTCCTGATTGTACAGCCCCGTCAGGCTGTCGCGCTCGGTGGAGCGCAGTATGTCCCGGTCCTCGGAGAGCTCGATGGTCCGCCGCACCCGGGCCAGTATGACCTCGGCCAGGGGGTAGGGCTTCGGGATGAAGTCCATGGCCCCCAAGGTCAGGCTCTCCACCTCGCTCTCCCGGCTGGAGGTCAGCACGATGATGGGCAGCCGGGCAAACCGCGGCTCCGTCCGCGTCCATTTCAGTATATCCATGCCGTTCATATCCGGCAGGTTGAGATCCAGCAGCGCCAGGCTCAGCGTGTCTCCATATTCCCGGATCAGCGCTATCGCCGCTTCGGCTGTGGCCGCGAAGGACAGACGGTAGTCGTTCTCAAGCGTGATTTTTAATAGCTCCTGATTGACCGACTCGTCCTCCACCACCAGCACATGCCTCTTTCGTCCGGCAGAATGAAATTTTACATGATTTTCCGGCATGATGCGTTACGTCCTTTCTTTTGAATTATTGGGGAATTGGAAATGGGGAATGGGGAATGAATAGCGGTTGCCGCGCTTATGCGCAGACGCTTTAACAGGAACGGGCAACCGGTAATTTCAATCTCCCATTGTTTTCTCATTCTCTCACCTTCGCCCCCATCGCCTTCAAGGCCTGCTTGCGGTGATACATTTGGGCGTCGGTGCGGGCGAAGACCTGTTGGACCTTGCGGTCGTTATCGGGGTCAAAGACCGCCTCGCCGATGGACACGACCGGCTTATCCTGGCCGATATTGGCCTCGACGGTCTGGTTGAAGTGGTCCAGCAGGGCCTCCCGATCCTGGAAATCCCGGCCGGACAGCGTGACCACAAACTCATCGCCGCCCACCCTGTAGACGGGGCTGTGGTCGAAGACCTCGCAGATCAGCTTGCAGCCGGCACGGATGTATTCGTCGCCGGTCTTGTGGCCCCGGGTGTCGTTGATGTGCTTCAGGCCGTTCAGGTCGCAGACCAGCACCGCGAATTCACCCGCCGCGCCGCTGTAGATCTTGTCGTCCAGCTCCATCTCCTTCATGGTCCAAGCGTATTTGCTCTTCACGCCGGTCAGGGCATCGGTGAACATCAGGTTGTGGGCGAGGCCCAGGGCCTGTTCGCTCTCACGGGCCTTCTGGTTCATGTAGTGGAAATTGCTGAACATCATGGCGGCGGCGATGGCGAACAGCCCCGCCACGGCCAGCATCGCCCGCAGATTTGTCCGGGCGAGGGCCTGCATCTCCTGGTCGATGTAGGCCTCGTCGGCGGCCCGGTCCGCGGCAAAGGCTTCGGTATAGTGGCTGTGTATTCTGGCACGGGTGGCCTCGGAGGCGGACATGATGGACTGGTTCACCCAGATCATCGATACCATCAGCACCATGGTCAGCAGGGCGATCCACACGATGATGGACCGACCGAACCGCTTCTGCCTGTCACGTCGAAGTATGCTTCGGAAGAACAGGAAGCCCAGCACGCTCCACACCACCAGCAGGAAGAAGGTCTCCTTCTCCATGTTCCCGTGGGTGAAAAAGCTGGGGGCCAGCAGGAAGGCGCCAAAGGCGATCATCACCGCCACGCCCACTCGCCCGGTCCAGGTCTCCAATGTATCCCGCCGCTGGGCGGCGACCTTCAGCGTGGCCGCGGACACGAAGCCGTAGACCATCGTCGCGCCGATGGTGGTGACGTCCACGATCCAGCCGATGGCCGTTCGCCCGAAGAAGGGTATCGCCAGCGAAAGTCCCGTCATCAGCCATACGGCGTTCCCCGGCACCTGGCTTTGGTTGATCTCCGCGAATCGCGCGGGCAACACCTGGTCCTTGGCCATGCTGTAGAACAGGCGGCTCAGCGCCAGCGTGTTGCCGATGAGGCTCGAAATGATCAGCCCCATCAGCGAGGCCATCAGTATATAGACGCCAGCGCGGCCCAGATAGTGGTTGGCAGCGTAAAAGGCGGGCAGGCCCTCCAACCCTTCCAAATTATCCAGATCCCGGATGTATTCCAGCCAGTTGGCGTAGCGCGCCGGGTAGGCGCTGACGGACAGCAGCAGCACCGCGATGTACAGCGCTGCCGACGCGCCCACGGCCGCCGCCAGCACACGAAAGGACCGATCCTTGGAAAAGGAAAGCTCCTCGGCGGCGTGGGAGATGTTCTCAAAGCCGATGAAGGCCCAGGGGGAGATGCAGGCCACCTTCACCACCTGGGAGAGGGCCTTCTGATCGGGAATGTAGGCCGGTTCAAAGGAGAGGGAGCCCCGCCTCGCCATGGCCCCGATGAACACCGCCGCGATGCCCGCCGTGAACAGCAGCACCGTCCCCACCAGCAGCGCCATGGCGGGTTTGCGCAGGTTCGCGCACAAGAGCCCGGTCAGCACGATGGCCCCGATGGTCAGCAGTGCCTCGCCTAAATAGACGTCATAGCCGAAAAAGGTGTAGAGCTTTCCAAAACGGAATACGTTCCTGATGAAGTATCGCGCGAACAGCGGCAGCGACGTGGCGTTGGCCCAGAATATCGAGAGATAGGTCAGGCACAGGAACCACGCCGTCAGAAACCCGTGGTCGCAGCCGAAGGTCTCCTTTGTATAGGTGTAGGCCCCGCCCGATTCTGGGAAGCAGTTCATCATGTAGTGGTAATTCCGGGCGATGATCAGCATCACCAGCGCCCCGATCACCATCCCCAGCACGCTGCCCACCGGCCCTGCCTGCTTGAGATAGCTGTTGGACGTCACCACCAGACTGCCCCAGCCGATGCTCGTCCCCAAAGCCAGCGCCCAGGCCCCGATCGGTCGGATGCACGGACAGAGTGTCCGTCTCTCCTTCGTCATAGTACTGCCCCCTGACTTTGTATCACATTAACGTATTATTTTATATTATAGCATCATATTTTACATGTGTCTACAAAAATGCGGAAAAAACAGGGGGAGGAGTGGTTTGGAGATGGTATCGGCAAATTGGAATTTGACGGCGGAGCGGGCAGGCCACCTCATCCGCCCTCACGGGCACCTTCCCCTCAAGGGGAAGGCAGGGGCTGGGTTACCGGTACCCCTCCCTGTTTATCACGCCATGCCATGACAGAGTGCTGCAACATACACCCCGTACAGTCCGAGCATGGCGAGGCCCTGCCGACGGCGGAAACGGCCTGTGACGAGGGGCGGGAGGATGGCGAGGAGGGTGAGGGCAAGGCAGAAGGGGATGTCGAGGGCGACGCTCTGAGGCGGCAGGGGGAGAGGGCGGCCGGAGGTCAGGCAGCAGAGGGGGAGTATGAGGGTCAGATCGATGATGTTCGCCCCGACGATGTTCCCGACGGTCAGCCCCGCCTGTCCCCGGGCGAGGGCGGCGACGGCGGTGACCAGCTCCGGCAGCGAGGTGCCCACGGCCACCAGCGTCGCGCCGATGATGCCCTCCGGCACGCCGCACAGCAGCGCAAGGTTCGCTCCGCAGTCCACCAGCAGCCGCGCCCCGATCAGTATCCCCGCTCCGCCGGCGAGAAATTTGACGATATTCGCCGCGACAGCGCGGGCGTCCACACCGGGCCGCGGCGCATTTTTCTCCCCGTGAAGCCCGATCAGGGATTCCGCCAGGCAGACCGGCAGCAGCGCCAGCAATATCACGGCGCAGGGGATGGACAGCGACCCGCGCCGGGTGAACGCCGTCAACAGTCCTATGGCCGCGCCCATCATGATCAGCTTGAAACCCTGGGTGTGACGGTCGAGGGTCCCGGCAGCGCAGAGAACGGATATGCCCAGTATGAGCCCCAGATTGGCCGTCACGGAGCCCACCGCGTTGCCCGCGGCGATGCCCATGGCCCCGCCCTCCGCCGCCATCAGCGACACCAGCAGCTCCGGCAGTGTGGTCCCCACGCTGACGATGGTCGCACCGATCAGAAATTCCGGCACCCCCGAGGCGTCCGCCATCCAGGCCGCCGCGTCCACAAAGTCGTCCCCGCCCCGCACGATCAGCACGAGCCCCAGCGCAAACAGCAAAACGACGAAGATCGGCACCATGCGCAACACCCCCTTATCAAGGTCAGTATATCGCGCAGGGTATAAAAAAAGACCCGGAAGAGGGGACTGCTAATGCTCCCCGACAAATTGGAATTTGTCGAGCAGTCAAACCAACATTGTAGGGGCGCCGTTTCGGTGCCCGCCCCTAACGAAACGCATCGTCATACCCGGCGGGCGGCGCAACGCCGCCCCTACAGGAGAGTAGGCATCTCCCCGATAAATCCCTGTTTATCAACAAGACAGTAAAAAGCTCCCCGGTCGATTGAACCGGGGAGCCGCTTATTTACTGCTTGATCTTTCCGGAATACCGGGAGAACAGGAAGGACTGGAACTCGACCCCGGCGACGCCGTCGGGGCTGTCGTAGCCCATGGCAGTCTGGGCGTCGATGACGGCCTGGCGAGTGGCCTCGTTGAAGGTGCCGGTGCTGCCCTGGACGTCCTGCCGCCTGAGCAGGTTCAGCGAGAAGAGCTGCTGCTGGAGGCGGGAGACCTGATCGCCGGTGGAGCCGATCGACAGCACGGTGAAGTTCTGGGGCACGTTGTAGAAGCGCACGTCGGGGCCGGGCGCGGCCTTGGAGTAGACGTAGCGCTGCAGGGCCGGGGTGGCCTCGCCGGTGGCGGGCACGCAGATGGCGGTCTGGAAGGCAGCCACGGCCTCATAGGTATCCTGATCGTAGCTGCCGCTGGGCGTCACGCCATAGCCCAGATCCTTGAGCCGGGCCTGCAGGCGCTGCACGGCATTGCCGCTGGCGCCGATGGACAGGTTGAAGTAGAGGTTGTCGGCGGCCTCGGTGGGTTCTGGGGTAAGCCCGACGGTGAATGCGGGCTGCATCCCCTGTATATCCTGATAGGACCGGGCGTTTTCCGCGTAGAGCATGGTCTGCATCCAGGCGGAGGCCAGGCCGTCCACCTCGAGGCCGTTCAGCGCCTGATACAGCTGTACGGCGCTGATGGTGGCGTTGCCGTACTTGCCGTTGGGGTTGCCGTTGGCGTAGCCCAGCTCCACCAGACGGCGCTGGAGATTCATGACCGCCTCGCCGCTGTCGCCGGGGCTCAGGTCCTCGTATTCCGTGGCCGTGCCCTCGTCGCCGCTGGCGGGCGCGCTGGCGGACATCAGGAAGATCTGCATCTCCTCGGTCAGCGTGCCGTCGGGCTCCCGTCCCACGGCCTGGAGGAAGCGGTTCACGGCGTCCAGCGTGGCGTCGTCGAACTCGCCGGTGTCGGCGTCCCGGTCCAGATAGCCCAGATCGATGAGCCGCTCCTGTATGCGGCGGACATTTTCGCCGGAGCTGCCGCTCTCCATGTCGCCCTGAAGCACCAGCGCATCGCCCTCCAGGGTATGCACTGGGGCCTCGGTGGGCAGCACGGTCAGCGTGGGATCGTAGGGCAGGGCGTCCTCGGAATAGAGGCGGCGCTGCATGTTGACGTCCGCGATCTCGCTGGAGGCGGTGCCGTAGGCCGAATAGAACAGCCGCACGGCCATGGCGGTTTGCCCGTCATAGACGCCGGTCAGGTCGCCCACGGGATAGCCCAGATTCTTGAGGCGCTGCTGCAAGGCGTAAACGGCGCTGCCGACGGTGCCGGGGCGCAGTATGGCGTACTGGGACACCACGGCCTCGTTGTAGGCGGCGCTGCCGTATTCCGGGGCCGTCGAATTGAACAGCCGGAGCTGGAGCTTCTGGGTGGCGACGCCGGTCTGCATGGTGCCGTAGGTCTGCTCGAAGCGCTTGACAGCGTTTTCAGTGGCGATGTCGTAGACGCCGGAGATCTCGCCCTCATAGTAGCCCAATTCCTCCAGCCGGGACTGGAGCGCCTGCACGGCGATGCCCGTCGCGCCCAGGGCCAGGGAGCGGTACTCCGTCTGCTGCGCCTCGTCGCGGGCGGCGGAGAAGTCGCCCTCGATGACGGAGGTGTCGTTCAGCGTGACGTTGCCGTCCTGATCGATGACGATGGCGTCCGGCACGTTCAGATATTCCGGCAGCGGCGTGGGCGTGGCGTAGGGCACGCTGATGTCCACCGAGTAGTTGGCCTCGGTTTCCAGATACTTTTCATCAATCGTCCCGCAGGCGGACAGCGCAAACACGGCGGTCGCCGTCACTCCCGCCAGCATCGCCCTCTTCCATTCGCCCATACATAAACCTCCGCTTTCGCATGTATACTATCATTCTATACCATCGGCTGTAAAAAAACAATACAGGAAATTATAAAAGAGTGTGGTGACGGAGTGAGCGTTTCGATAAACAGGGATTTGTCGAGGTGTTTGTTCGAGGCCACCTCATCCGCCCCTTCGGGGCACTTGACAAGGGCCTGCCGGCCCCATCTCACTGAAAACAGTCCACTGGACTGTTTTCCGGAGCCCCTGCCTTCCCCTTGAGGGGAAGGTGCCCCGAAGGGGCGGATGAGGTGGCTTACCCGATCTCCCCTACAAATTCCAATTTATCGCGCAGTTATTCCAACCACTGTCCCACCTTGTACACCGTCACATCGTTTTCCCGGAACACGGTTTCGCAGTTTTCCTCGAACCATTGCTCATCCACGGCGAAGCCGGCGCGCTCGTAGCTGGAGATGTAGGCGTAGTCGATGCCGTACTCCTCGAAGAGGTCGGGGTTTTCTCCGGGGCTTTCCAGCATGAGGCGCTCGGCGTTGCGCTGGCGGCTGTAGTCGATGCCGTGGAAATAGAGGTAGCTGCCGGTACCGCACACGATGTCCCGGCCGGACAGCGCGGCCACGGCGTTGTTGTGCTGGTCGCCGGTGAGCACCACGGTGTCGGCGGGGGTATTTTGGTCGATCCAGCGGGCGGCGGCCACGTCGGCGGGGCCCAGCAGGCGGTAGGCCGAGATGACCTCCCGGGCGATGGACAGCCCGCCTGAGAGCGTCGCGCACAGCAGGAACGCCGCCGCCAGAATATACCGTCCCCGCAGGCCCTTCAATCTATCAAATATTGCCGCGAGATACAGCCCCATGGCGGGCATCATGACCATGTAGGCTACGTAAAACAGCTTGTTGTTGTCGTACTCGTTGGGCTGGAACTGTATCAGCTCGGCGGTGATGTAGATCAGCAATGCGCCAAGGCCCAGGGCCCGGCGGAGGGCGTTGGTGCCGTTCTCGCCCTGGCCGTCGTCGTACAGCGCGGCGGGGAGCATGAGCAGCCAGGTCAGGCCCACATTCTTGACCCAGAACCAGACGTAGTTGTCGATGAGCCGCCCGTCGCCCATGTTGTTGACCCAGTTGAACCGGAAGCGCAGCGAGCCGCCGTGGACGGTCTGGGGCACCGACCAGGTCAGAAGCTGGGGCGCGGCCAGGGCCACGGCGATAAAGCCGTAGAGCAGGAACGGTTTGAGCGTGCCCCAGCGTTCCCCTTCCTGTGCGTGAATGAACGTATAAATCATCGCCCCGGCGCTGATGAGGCCCAGGGCCAGGAAGGAATGGGTGTGTATCATGGGCAGTGTGCCCGCCCAGAGGCCCAGGGCGATGAAGGTGGACGTCCGCCGCTCCCGAAGGGCCGTGACCAGCAGCCACAGCGCCGGCAGCGTCGCCATCCAGCCGCACAGCAGGGTGCGCTGGGGGATCATCATGTCGCAGATGACGTTGACCCACCTGAGGTTCAGGTCCGGCTGATTGGTGGGCGTCTTGTAGAAGCCGGTGAAGATCTCATTCCAGGCCGAGGCGTCACGGCCGATTTGATCGATGGGATAGATGAAGCCGAGGCCGCCATTGATGAACATCAAAACCGTCGCCACGATGGTGGCCGCCCTTGATTTCGTGATGGTCCAGGCCAGTATCACAAAGCCGGTGAACACCAGAAGCAGCATCAGCGTGCCTGTAGAGACGAAGGCCAGGGCCAGGTCCGTGCCGAAGAGCAGCAGCGTGGTCGCCATGCTGTCCGCCAAAAAGGGATAGCCCAGCAGCGTTCCTGGCAGCAGCGAATAATCCGGTGGATAGGCCGCGCCCCGCAGGGAGGTGGCGATGCCCAGGTGCAGGCACAGATCGCCATAGGTGGACTGGCCCACCCACAGCGCGCCGTCGATCTCCCGGATGGTGTGGGTGTATTCCAGCCAGCCGCCCAGCAGTGTCAGCGGCACCACCAGCGCCGCCAGCAGCCAGAGGGGCATGTCTGCAAAGCGCTTCTCCCGCGGCTTATTTCGATTGACCCATTGGGCCAGCGCCGCGAAAAACGCCGCCGTCCCCAGCCCACAGAGCTGCGCCGACCGGGTGAACCGGATGAAAAAGGCGAACAGCGTCGGCAGCCACATCATCATGATCAGCCCCGCGCACAGCCCCAGCCACAGCCGTATCAGCCCCTGCCGCCGGTAAAACACCCCGTCGGCCAAAAACACGCCCGCCACCAGGTAGAGCGCGAGTATCAGCAATCCCAGCATAAAAGCCTCCAAGTATTACAGGTAGGGCGATAAATTGGAATTTGTCGAGCTGACAAACTATCCCCTGTAGGGGCGCCGTTTCGGCGCCCGCCCCCAACGAAACGCATCGTACTACCCGGCGGGCGGGAGAGCGGACAACTCCCCGATAAATCCCTGTTTATCGTTCCAACGTCTCATCACAATTGCTCCTATTATATCACCCCAAATTTGCGCTGTAAAGGAAAGCCCATGTTTTCATCGGTCAATGTCATAATCGCGTCACGGTTTCGTCATGTAAAAACGCCGGATATTTCGTGGACTTTATTACACATTTCGTGTATATTTTATGTATATATCGGGTCGTATGTTCAGGTGTTGAGTGTGGAAACGGCCCGCGATAGCGAGTACAAAGGATATTGTGCTATTGGAGGAATCCGGCGTGAAAATGCGCTTATACAGTTTCGCGGCGGCGGTGATGGCATGCCTTATGGCATTGATGCCATTCGCCCGGGCCGACGGAGCGATTACAACGACGGTGGTCATGCGCGTGTCCCACATGACGCAGAACGCGGTGGTGGACGCGGGCGAGGACCTATCCATCGAGGTCAACATCGAGGGCGTGACCCCCAGGACCTATCAATGGTACTTCGAGGGGCAGCCCATCGACGGCGCGAGCCAGAAGGTGCTGAACATCGTCAACGCCCAGCCCGCCGACACGGGCCTCTACCGCATGGACGCCTTTGATGAGAACGGCGCGATGGTGGTCAGCATGGACATCGCCGCCCGCGTGGTGGACAAGGCCGTGGTGCCTCAGTCAGGCGACAGCTCCATGCCCGTGGGCTATGCCTTCGGCGGTTTGGCGGCGTGCGCCGCGGCGCTGACCCTGCTGCTGCGCCGGCGCGCAAGAGCGCTGTAATGTGCTTATGAAAAGCGGCGACCTGCCCGTGCCGGTCGCTGCTTCTTTATTTGATGTGGCAGACATCTACTCTAATATTTTTCAACTAAGCGGAGGTCAACCCCATGTCCAAGCCCTTTGAATTTGAATTATTGCACATCGACAAACAGACCGGCGCGCGGCGGGGACGGCTGCACACGCCCCACGGGGTCATCGAGACGCCGATATTCATGCCGGTGGGTACCCAGGCCACGGTCAAGACCATGACGCCGGAGGAACTGAAGGACTGCGGCGCGCAGATCATACTGTCAAATACCTACCATCTCCATCTGCGCCCCGGCGAGGAGCTGGTCCGTCGGGCGGGCGGGCTGCATGAGTTCATGCGCTGGGACCGGCCCATACTGACGGACAGCGGCGGGTTTCAGGTGTTTTCCCTGGCGGACCTTCGGAAGGTGGAGGAGCGGGGCGTGGAGTTCCGCAGCCATCTGGACGGCTCGAAGCAGTTCATCGGGCCGGAGGAATCCATCGCCATCCAGCAGGCCCTGGGCGCGGACATCATGATGCAGTTCGACGAGTGCTCCCCCTATCCCTGCGACTACGACCGGGCGAAGAAGGCCATGGGCCGCACGCTCCGCTGGCTGGAGAGGTGCATGAAGTCCTGGACCAGCGAGAACCAGGCGCTTTTCGGCATCGTCCAGGGCGCGTTCTACGCCGACCTGCGGGTGGAGTGCGCCAAGGAGATGGCGAAGTACGACCTGCCCGGCTACGGCATCGGCGGCCTGTCGGTGGGCGAGCCGAAGGAGGTCATGTACGACATGCTGGAGCGCATGATGCCCTACATGCCCGAGGGCAAGCCCCGCTATCTGATGGGCGTGGGCTCGCCGGACTGCCTGATCGAGGGCGTGCTCCGGGGCGTGGATATGTTTGACTGCGTGCTGGCCACCCGCGTGGCGCGAAACGGCACCGTGTTTACCCACGATGGCCGGCTGGTGGTGCGCAACGCCAAGTATGCCGAGGACTTCTCGCCTCTCGACCCGGACTGCGACTGCTACACCTGCAAGAACTACACCCGCGCCTACATCCGCCACCTGTTCAAGGCCGGCGAAATCCTCGCCCTGCGCCTCAATTCCATCCACAACATCTATTTCCTCACCAAGATGATGGAGGAGATGCGCACCGCCATCGAACAGGATGCCCTGCTGGACTGGGCCAACGCTTTCTACGCGCGGCATGGGCGGGGGAACTGGTAGTCAATGTATAATGGATAATGGACAATGATGGGTTCCCCGCTGGCAAAGGCATTGTCCGTTTTCCGTTCACTTATAGAAGTTCCATTTTATCGTGTTGCCACGGAGGGACACATGGAAATCAACGCTTACTGCGCCGCGTGCCTGCTGGGAAAGCGGCTGAACGATCATCCGGCGGACGCGGACCCAAAGCTGATCGAAGCCTATCAGAGAAGGGTCCGCGCCATCATCGAGGATAATCCCCACGAGACCAGTCCGGAGAAGGACTATGAGATCTACGTCGCCCACGATGAAATATTCGGCAAAAGTCAGGACTTTGGTCCCATCAAGCGCCATTTCAACACGCTGATGCTGCAACTGGAGCCCGTGATGCTGAAGGGCGCGGCCGGGGCGGACGATCCCCTGCGGCGGGCCATACAGTACGCCATGACCGGCAACTTCATCGACTTCGCCGCCATGGACAGCGTGGACGAGAACCATCTGCGCAAGCTCATCGACGGGGCCGCCGACTTTCCCATCGACGACGGGCTGCTTGACGACTTCCGCCGGGAGATCCTGGGCGCGAGGCGCCTCGTCTACATCCTGGACAACTGCGGCGAGATCGTCATGGACAAGGTGCTGATGCGGGTCATGCGGGAGATCAATCCCGCGCTGGAGATTACCGCGCTGGTGAAGGGCGGGCCCATCGTCAACGACGCAACCATAGAGGATGCCGAGCAGGTCCGTCTGAATGAGATCGCCAAAATCATGGACACCGGCTGTCCCATCGCCGGGGTGCCGGAGGGGCGTATCTCCGACGCCTGCCGCGCCGCCATGAATGGGGCCGACGTGCTGGTCTCCAAGGGGCAGGCCAACTATGAGACCCTCTGCGGCTGCGGGCTCAACCTCTTCTATATCTTCATGTGCAAATGTCAGCTTTTCATGGACCGTTTCAACGTTCCCCAGTTCAGCGGACTGATCGTCAGGGAGTGATGCGCATTTATGGCCTTGAAGCCCTATAAAACCCTGATCCGCGACGCGCAGGAGGAGTTCATCGTCAACAAGTCCCGCTTCATCGGCCACGGCCGGCCCTGCGAGACGGAAGAAGAAGCGCTGGCCTTCCTCGCCGAGATGCGGGCGAAATACAAGGACGCCACCCACAACTGCTACGCCTACATCATCGGCGCGAACATGGGCGTCATGCGCTATTCCGACGACGGCGAGCCCGGCGGCACGGCGGGTATGCCCATCATCGAGGTGATGAAGGCCCGAGGCGTCACCAACTGCGCCGTGGTGGTGACCCGCTATTTCGGCGGCATACTCTTAGGCGCGGGCGGGCTGGTGCGGGCCTATTCCCAGGGCGCGGCGGCGGCCATCAACGCCAGCGGCGTGGGCGTGATGCACCCCACGGCCCGGTATCTGATGGAGATACCCTATCCCCTCCTGAACCGGATGGACTACTTCTTAAAGGATGAACCCATCATGGTGGAGGACAAGACCTTCACCGATGTCATCACCTACACGCTGGTGGTCCGGTGCACCGACGAGGAAGGCTTCCTGTCCCGGCTGACGAATATGTCCGAGGGCACGGTGGAGCCGCTCCGCTATGAAGAATTGTATCTGGCCTGGCCCGAGGAGGACGCGCCATGATCGTCCACGACATCCCCGAGGGCGTCCCGGCCATGAAGCTGGAGCGCTACCTGCGCCGCGCCTGGCCGCTGCTGCCGGGGCGGGTGCTGCGCGTGCTGGATAAAAGGAAGGACGTCCGCGTCAACGACGTCAAGTCGGATGGGAGTGCCCTTGTCCGCGGCGGCGACCGGCTGAATATTTACGCGGAGGATACGTGGTTTTCAATGCCTCCGGACATCCTGTGGACGGACGACAGGCTGATCGTCGCCGTCAAGCCCCAGGGCCTGCCGGTGGATGTGGATCAGGACGGCGTCGGCGCGGACACGCTGCTGACCCGGCTGCAACGCCGCTGGCCCTCGGCGCGGCTCTGTCACCGCCTCGACGCGGCCACCGGCGGCATTGTGCTGGCGGCGGCTGACGATGAGGTCTATGAGCAGGCTTTTGAAGCCTTTAAAAATCACGGGGTTCAGAAGCAATACCATGCGCTTGCTCTGGGACATTTTGAGCAGACAAAGGGCACGCTGAGGGCATGGCTCCAGAAGGACGCCTGCCGCGCCGAGGTGCGCATACTCCACCAGCCCCGCGGGAACGCGAAGCCCATCGAGACGCGATATAATGTGGGCGAAGAGGCCGCCCCCGGCGTGACCCACGTCTGGCTGGAGCCCGTCACCGGGCGGACCCACCAGCTCCGGGCGCACATGGCTGATTTCGGGCACCCCTTCCTGGGCGACGACAAGTACGGCGACCGCGCCGCCAACCGGCAGTTTGCCCGCCTGCCGCTGTGCCTCTGGCATGAAAGGCTGATCGTCCCAAAGGACAGCCCTCTGATCGACTATTGTGGCAGGGCCTTTGAATGCCCCGCGCCGGACTGGATGGGGATGGGGAAGGAAGACAGACTATCCCTGTAGGGGCGCTGTTTCGGCGCCCGCTCCTGTGAGACAGCGCGTTCTATCAGGCGGGCGGCGCAACGCCGCCCCTACAGGAGAGCGGGCAACTCCCTGTATACCAATACGACAAACATCCCGATATGAGGTAATCGCTATGGAAACACAGCGACTGTTGCTTCGCCGCTGGCGGGAGAGCGACGCGGAGGATTTATATTTTTACGCCCGCGACCCGGAGGTCGGCCCCATCGCAGGCTGGCCGCCGCATGAGAGCGTGGAAGAAAGCCTGTCCGTCATACAGAATGTCCTCTCCGGCCCGGAGGCCTACGCCATATGCTTAAAGGAAGATGGACGGGCCATCGGTGCCATCGAATTGAAGCTCAAGGGACACTCCGACCTTGTGGAGGGCGACGACGAGGGCGAGCTGGGCTACTGGCTGGGCAAGCCCTTCTGGGGACGGGGCCTGATGCCGGAGGCGGTCCGGGAGATGCTGCGCCACGCCTTCGAGGACCTGGGCATGGCGCGGGTCTGGTGCGCCTATTACGATGGAAATACAAAATCCAAAAGGGTCCAGGAGAAGTGCGGCTTCCGCTATCGCTGGACCAGCCGGGACGTGGATGTGCCCCTGCTCCACGAGAAGCGGACGGGCCACGTCAATTGCCTGACCAAAGAAGAATGGCGGCCTGATCTCTATTGAAATCAGCCGCCTTATGTAAATGGGGATTTGTCGTGGAGTTTCCCGCTCTCCTGTAGGGGCGGCGTTGCGCCGCCCGCCCGGTGGGACGTTACGTCTTGCAGGAGGGCGGGCGCCGAAACGGCGCCCCTACAGGGATAGTTTGACGCCTCGATACACTTCAATTTATCTCCCCGTCATCACTTGATCAGCACCCATACCACCGGCCTGACCCCGCCGTCGGCGTAGTGGACGTGGATGCCGAACTGGTAGAGGGAGCCGTCGTCATAGACCGCCACGGCGGAGAAGAGGTTGCTGCCGGGGGTGCGGAGCCACCACCAACCGTTGCCGGCGCGGTCGGCCTCGTCGGGCAGGTACTTCTCTGCCTCGGGCACGGAGAGCACATAGGCCCGGTCCATGGTGTTCAGCCCGGCATTGGTGTAATACATGGGGTTGCGGGGATTCTCCACGCGCACGGCGGTGATCCGCGCCCGCTCCACGGGGGTAAAGGCCGCCTCCAGGAACGGCCCGTTCAGCCAGGCCCGCAGGTCGCAGTCCTTCCAGGAGGTGTCGGTGGAAACGCCGTGGTAGGCGTGGCGGGCCACCGGCTTTTCCGAGAGCAGCATCCTCATGCGGCCCCGCTGATCGATGACGCGCCACTTGATCGGCTGACCTTCGAAGCTGCCGAAGGTGACGGTGTTGCCCACCCAGTATTCCAGCAGCGTGCGGCACTTTTCGATGTATTTCGCCGCGCCGGTCTCGCCCGACTGCTCAAACAACGCGATGGCCTCCTGAAGATCCTCACGGGTAGCATAGTGGGTATATTTATCCATGGCCTGGTTGTAGGTATCACTCATTTTTGTATCCCCCGTCCGTATTTGATGGTATACAGTATATCACGGCATAAACGTCGTGGCAAGCCCTCCGGTCAGTCCCCTTTTTTCACGCCTGCTATTGATTATTTTGATACCAGCGGTTATAATGGATGGGTGAATAACCGCTCAGCCGGGAGGTGACGCCCATGACCTTGCAAAACCTGCGCTACGTCGTGGAGGTCGCCAACAGCAAGTCCTTCTCCCAGGCGGCGCAGTCGCTTTTCATGACCCAATCGGCGCTTTCGGCGGCGGTGAAGGACGTGGAGGACGAGCTGGGCATACTGATCTTCAAGCGCACCAACCGGGGCGTCCAGTTGACCCCGGACGGGGAGGACTGCTTAAAGCACTGCAAGGAGATCATCGAGCGGGCGGACTATCTCTCCATTCGATACCAGCGGCAGGACAGTCTGCGGGCCTACTTCTCCGTGTCCACCCAGCACCTGCCCTTCGCCACCCGGGCCTTCGACGCGCTGCTGGACGAGCTTCCGACGGAGGGCTACGACGTGGCGATCCGGGAAACGGAGACGCTGCACATCCTCCACGACGTGTCCAGCGGCCGCAGCGCCCTGGGCGTGGCGGCGCTGACGGACAAGCAGCGGCAGCTCATCAACAAGTCGCTGTACATCCATGATCTGACCTTCCGGGAGCTGGCGCGGCTTCAGACCTACGTGTTCATCCGCAAGCGGCACCCGCTGGCGGAGAAGGAGACGCTGACGCTGAACGATCTGCGGCCCTACCCCTTCGTCACCTACGACCAGACCCAGGCCCCCAGCTACTATTCCGAGGAGAGCCTGTTCTTCGCGCCGATGGCCAAGAATATCCACGTCTCCGACCGGGCCACCAAGATGTCCGTCATACGCTCCACCGACGCATTCTCCGTCGGCGTGGACCTGCCCAACTTCAATCAGGACATCTACTTCAAGCGCCGCAGCACCGAGATGGTCGCCATCCCCTTCGGCGACCAGCCCGACCCCATCGCCGTGGGCATACTGACGAAAAACGGCCAGACCCTCAGCGAGCTGGGACAGCGGTACGTCGATTTGCTGAGAGAGCACATCGAGAAGCTGAGGGTGCCGGTGCAGTGAAAACAACAATTCGGTCCTCGATAAACAGGGATTTATCGGGGAGATGCCCACTCTCCTGTAGGGGCGGCGTTGCGCCGCCCGCCGGGTAGGACGATGTGCTTCGTACAAGGCGGGCGCCGAAACGGCGCCCCTACAGGGTTGGCTTGACTCTTTGACAAATTCCAATTTATCAAATCACACACAAAGGAAGCGTCCCCATGCCCACCATCATCGAAATCAACGACTTCAGCGATCCGGCGCTGGACGTGTACGCGCGGCTGACGGAGGCCCAGCGGCTGAACCGGCTGCATCCGGAGGACGGGGTTTTCATCGCGGAGAGCCCCGTGGTGATCGGCTATGCGCTGGACGCGGGGCACGTGCCGGTGTCGCTGCTGATGGAGCGGCGGCACATCGACGGCAAGGCAGCAGCGCTGCTTGAGCGTTGCGGGGACATCCCCGTCTACACCGCATCCCGGGAGGTGCTGACAAAGCTGACCGGCTATCCGCTGACCCGCGGCGTGCTGTGCGCCATGCGGCGGCCTGCGTCGAAGCGGGTGGAGGACGTCTGCGCCGGGGCCAGGCGGGTGGCGGTGCTTGAAAACATCGTGGATACCACCAACATCGGGGCCATATTCCGCTCCGCCGCCGCGCTGGGGATGGACGCCGTGCTGCTCTCTCCCGCCTGCTGCGACCCGCTGAACCGCCGCGCCGTCCGCGTCAGCATGGGCACGGTGTTTCAGGTGCCCTGGGCGAGATTAGAAGAATGGCCGGAGGACGGTCTGCGATTGCTGAATGACCTGGGCTTTCGCACCGTCGCCATGGCATTGACAGATGAATCAGTATCCATCGACGACCCCGTCTTAAAGCAGACCGAAAGGCTCGCCATCGTCCTCGGCACCGAGGGCGACGGCCTTGGCGCGTCCACCCTCGCCCATTGCGATTTCACCGCCCGCATCCCCATGGCCCACGGCGTCGATTCCCTCAACGTCGCCGCCGCCAGCGCCGTGGCGTTTTGGGAGCTGAGGGCTCAGAAATAAGGCCACCCCTTCCCGATAAAAACACCCATCAAGGAGCCGCCCATGCCCAACCTATCCGATCTCGCCGCCCGCGCGATGACGCTGGCGCGGAACCACATCGTCATGCACCTGCGCTTCATGGACATGGCGGTCTTTCGCCTGCGGCCGGTGCCGGCGGACACGTCCTACGCCACGGAGGGTATGCACCTGTTCTACGGCGAGAAGCACGTCCTGCGGCGCTATATGCGCTTCGATCAGCAGGGGCTTTCCCGGGACTACCTGCACATACTGCTGCACTGCGTGTTCCGCCATCCCTTCATCGCCTCGCTGGTGGAGCAGAGCCGGTGGGACATCGCCTGCGACATCGCCGTCAACGACATCATACTGTCCATGAACGACGACCACTTTGCCATCCCCGGCGACGACGCGCGGCGGACGGTCATCGAGCAATTGAGGGAAAAGGTCAGGCCCCTGACGGCGGAGCGCTTATACCGCCATTTCGCGGACGATCCGCCGGATCTGAGCTGGTACGACCTGTTCCGGGTGGACGACCATGTATTGTGGCACAAGCCGAAGCAGGCCCGCGACATGAAGCCCGGCGAGGGCGACGCGGGCGATGGCGGCGAGAGCGGCGGCAATTCCAAAAAGGGTGCGCCCAACGATGCCGAAAAGCAGAAGCAGCCCGAGGGCAAGCCGCCTGAGCCGCAAAAGCAGGAGGGCAAGCCGGGGGAAAAGCAGCCCCAGAAGAGTGGGGGAGAGGGCACGCCTCAGGCCCCGGACGATGGGGAAAGCGCGGGCATCAGCGCCAGCAGTGAGGCCGCCGAGGGGGATTCGGCGGCGCGTCAGGCGGCGGAAGCCCAGGAATCGGACGGCCAGACCGGCAAGTCCATGGGCCGCTACGACGAACAGCACACCTCCGAACAGCGCAACGTGGGCCGGGGCATGGACACCGAGGGCGCGGAGGGCGTGCCCGCCGGCTCTCAGAGCCGCAACGACCGCACCGACGGCGGCCTGGACGCGCCCCACTCCATGGGCATCAGCGGCGACGCCGGGGACGCGGCCAGCCAGTCGGACAGCTCCGATTCCGGCGGCAGCGGTTCCGGGCTGAACGACGCCTTTTTGGATAAGGACGGCTTCCAGGAGGCCCCCTCTCCCGCCGTGCGCGAGGACAACCGGGAGGACCGGGACCGCAAGCAACTGGAACAGGAATGGCGGGACGTGGGCGAGCGCATCCAGACGGACCTGGATACCTTCTCCCGCCAGCGGGGCGAAAATGCCGGGGACATGCTGGAGCGCCTGAACGAGCTGAACCGGGAGCGCATCGACTACGCCGAATTTCTCCGGAAGTTCACCGTGCTGGGCGAGGCCGCCGAGATCAACAACGACGACTTCGACCACATCTTCTACACCTACGGCCTGAAGATCTACGGCAACCTGCCGCTGATTGAGCCGCTGGAGACCAAGGAGGTCATGCGCGTCCGGGACTTCGTGGTCGCCATCGACACCTCCGGTTCCACCAACGGGGCGCTGGTCAGGGGCTTCCTTGAAAAGACCTGGGGGATACTCAAGGGCGAGGAGAACTTCTTCAAACGGATGAACCTGTACATCATCCAGTGCGACGCCGAAATCAGAGAAGTGGTCAAAATCACCAGCCAGAGGGAGTTTGACGACTATATGGAGACCTTCGCCGTGAAGGGCCTGGGCGGCACGGATTTCCGCCCGGTGTTCCAGTACGTGGACGACCTGCTCTCACAGGGCGCATTCACCCGTCTCCGGGGTCTCATCTACTTCACCGACGGCATCGGCACCTACCCCGCCCGCAAGCCCGACTACGAGACCGCATTCGTGTTCCTCCGCGGCGAGTCCGACCCGCCGACAGTGCCCCCGTGGGCCATACGGGTCGTGCTGGAGGACGAGGATATTCAATAGTATATACGCCAGCTCGACAAATTGGAATTTGTCGAGGGGACGAACTATCCCTGTAGGGGCGCCGTTTCGGCGCCCGCTCTCCTGCGAGACGGAACGCTCTATCGGGCGGGCGGCGCAGATTCTATTAATGAACATCAAGCAGGCCAAGGAGCAGATCAAATACGCGGTGGCGGCCTACCTGACGGAGGACGAATACGGCGACCCGGCGATTCCGGTGGAGCGCCAGCGGCCGATCTTCCTGATGGGCGCGCCGGGCATCGGCAAGACGGACATCATGGCCCAGATCGCCCAGGAGCTGGGCATCGGCCTGGTGGCCTACTCCATGACCCACCACACCCGGCAGAGCGCGCTGGGTCTGCCCTTCATCGTGGAAAAGGACTACGGCGGCCAGCGCTACAGCGTGTCTGAATACACCATGAGCGAGATCATCGCCTCCATCTACGACTGCATGGAGGCCACGGGCCTGAAGCGCGGCATACTGTTTTTAGACGAAATCAACTGCGTCTCGGAGACCCTGGCCCCGTCGATGCTGCAATTCCTGCAATACAAGACCTTCGGGCGGCACCGCGTGCCCCAGGGCTGGATCATCGTCACGGCGGGCAATCCCCCGGAATACAACAACGCTGTCCGGGAGTTTGACATCGTCACCTGGGACCGCATGAAGCGCATCGACGTGGAGCCGGATTACGCCGTTTGGAAGGAGTACGCCGCCGGGAAGGGCGTCCATCCCGCCGTGACCAGCTACCTTGAGATCAGGCCCCAGGACTTCTATCTCATCGAGTCCACCGTCGACGGCAAGCGCTTCGTCACCGCCCGCGGTTGGGTGGACCTTTCGGACATGATGAAGCTGTACGAGCAAAACGGTTTCCCCGTGGACGAGGCGCTGACCCGGCAGTATCTGCAAAACGACCGGATCGCCAAGAGCTTCGCCATGTACTGCGCCCTGTTCGGCAAGTATAAGTCCGACTATCAGGTGGACCGCATCCTCGCCGGGGAGCCGGTGGAGGACATCATCGAGCGGGCGAAGGCGGCGAAGTTCGACGAGCGGCTTTCCCTGCTGAGTCTGCTGCTGGACGGCGTTTCCGGCGACCTGTTCAAGACCTGCGTCGCCATGCAGGCCCACGCCGACGTGGCCGAGCGCCTGCGCTCGATGAAGTCCGCCATCGCCGCCGATACCCCGGAGGCCGCCGCGCAGCGCATCCGTGAAATCTCTGAAACCGTCGTCCGCCAGGCCGACCAGCGCCGCCGCGCCAACGCGCTGAATGCGGAACGGGCCCGCGTCGCCCGCCAGACCGCCGAGGCGCTCAGCCGCATGGCGGAGGCCCTGGACGGCTCCGCCCCGCCCTTTGAACAGCTCAAGACCCTCTTTGCCGCCGACGGCGAAGCGCTCAATGCTCAGGCCAGCGCGGCCAAAACCCGGCTGGACAACATGTTCGCCTTCTGCGAGGCCGCCTTCCCCGAGGGACAGGAGCTGCTGATACTGGTGACCGAGCTCACCGCCAGCTCTGCCGCCGCCCGGTTCATCGCCCGCTATGGCTGCGACGCCTACTTCCACCACAGCCGCGAGCTGATGTTCCATGAGCGGAGAAACGATTTAAGGCGGGAGATCGAGCGGGTCAGGCTGGATTGATGATTTGATAAACGGGGATTTGTCGGGGCGTCGTCTCCCCAACAAATTCCAATTTCTCACTACAACCAAAAGGTGATAACCATGCTCGACATACGACTGATCGCCTCGGATGTGGACGGCACGATGCTGCCCCGGGGCGGTGTGATTTCGGAGAATCTGAAAAGGGTCATCGACATGTGCCGGGAGCGGGGCATACCGTTTATCATCGCCAGCGGGCGGTGGATCGGGGCCATGGGTGACGTACTCGCGCAATCGGGCTGCGATGGGATGCCGCTGATCATCGCCAACGGCGCAGCCATCATCGGCGGCGACGGCCAGCCCCTGCGGGAGTGGTTTCTGGAGGACGCCGACGCCCGGCGGGTGTACGACATCATGCGGGGCTTCGACGTCCAGATCAACGGCTACGGGCGGGGCGTGCTGTACTGTCTGAACACGGCGGCGCTGAAGCGGCGCTCGTCGATGATTGACAGCTACATCGGCGGCGCGGGCCACCGGTTGGTGCTGGAGGAACGCGAAGTATTCGAGGCCGAAGGACTCCACAGCGCCTACAAGCTGGAGGCGCTCTCCGAAAACCCTGAAATTATCGGCGCGGTGCGTGAGGCGTTGAAGGACACCGGGCTGACCGTCACCCACTCCTCTGCCCGAAATGTGGAGGTCATGGCCCCCGGTGTCAACAAGGGCGCGGCGTTGAGATGGCTGGCCGGTCACCTGAATATCCCCGCCGACGCCTGCATGGCTTTCGGCGACAACATGAACGACTACGACCTCCTCGCCGCCGCCGGCTGGCCCGTGGCCATGGGCAACGCCGACCCGGCCTTAAAGGCGGAGGCCCGCATCATCGCCCCCGCCGACGTGGACGACGGGGTGGCGAAGGTCATACTTGAGAGGGTGTTGGGGATTTAGTTTGTTCGACAAATTGGAATTTGACGGCGGAGCGGGCAGGCCACCTCATCCGCCCTCACGGGCACCTTCCCCTCAAGGGGAAGGCAGGGGCTGGGTTACCGGTACCCNNNNTCCAGTGGACTGTTTTCAGTGAGATGGGGCCGGCAGGCCCTTGTCAAGTGCCCCGAAGGGGCGGATGAGGTGGCCTCGAACAAACACCCCGACAAATCCTTGTTTATTGGCATAAGTACAAATCAAAAGTTGGAGATGTTGACATGCTGCACATCGTACTGGTCCAGCCGGAGATCCCGCAGAACACCGGGAACATCGCGCGCACCTGCGCGGCCACGGGGGCGAAGCTGCATCTGATCAAACCGCTGGGGTTTGAGCTGAGCGACAAATATCTGAAACGGGCGGGGCTGGATTACTGGCACATGATGACCTATGAGGTCCACGAGAGCTGGGAGGACTTTCTCGCCGCCAATCCCGGCGCGGCGCTCCACTACGCCACCACCAAGGCTCCTCGGGACTACTGTCAGGCGGTCTACGGTGGGGACGACTATCTGGTGTTCGGGCGGGAGACAAAGGGGCTGGACGAGGAACTTCTGGCCGCCAATTACGACAAATGTATACGCATCCCCATGGTCAGCGAGGCCCGCTCCCTGAACCTCTCCAATTCCGTCGCCATCGTGGTCTACGAGGCCCTCCGCCAGCAGGGCTTCCCCGGCCTGTCCGGCCAGGGACATCTGCATCATACAAGGCCGGAGGGGGAGGAATGGAAGGATTATGTTTGACGGAGACATACAAATTGAAGTATATCGAGGAGTCAAACTATTCCTGTAGGGGCGCCGTTTCGGTGCCCGTCCCATATGAAACGGCATGTTCTGTCGGGCGGGCGGCGAAACGCCGCCCCTACAGGTGAGAGGATAATAGCCCGGAGGTGAACCCCATGAAAAAGGTCAAAATCACCGTCCTGCGCATGGCGCGTTACGACGACCTGATCGCGCAATATGAGAATCCCATCGAACACGCCTGCGGCATGAAGCTGGGTCAGGTGTTCATCGTCAACGGCTGGCAGCGGCCCGAGGGCTTCTGCGAAAGCGCCTGGGAGACGTTGTCCCCCTTCGTGCTGACCCTGTCCCACGGCGGGGAAAACTTCTACGACGGGTGGATGAAAAACCCAAAATCCGCCCTGCTCTCGTGCAACGACGGCTTCCGCCCGGTGAGCTTCCTGATAGAGGCGCTGGACGTGGATGCAAAATAGCGGCGGGCTTTCCTTTGGAAAGCCCGCCGCTTCCGTGGTGTGCCGGGCATGGCACACATCTAACCGGTGAGAGTCCGGTCGCGGGTATTTACCGCCAAGCGTAGCGAACCGCAAGCCGTTGGTGGCGACGCCA
>CACZXF010000078.1 GCA_902785105.1 uncultured Eubacteriales bacterium
CTCTTTCCGCCATAAGGTCGGTATAGTATTCCTCCAGGCCGATCTTGTCCCGCCTGATCTCGCTCACCAGCACGCCGTTTTCATACAGGAAGGAAACGACCTCCTCCGGCGCGGCATCGTCATAGATGCGGATTGCACCGCTCTCGTCCTGACCGACCTGTGCGTACTTCGACCCGAGCAGCCGCTTCGTGCGCTCCGTCTCCCGCGTCCGCAGGGCGATGTAGGTGCGGCAGCTGGCCTCCAGCTGCTGGGCAGTCATCTGGGCGATCATTCTGCCGTTACGGATGATGCCATAGTGGGTAGCGATCTTCTCCAGTTCGCCCAGGATGTGGGAGGAGATCAGCACCGTGCATTCGTGCCTGCGGGTGATGTCTGTCAACACCTCGCGCATGATGCGCATGCCGTCCGCGTCCAGGCCGTTGATGGGCTCGTCCAGCACCAGCAGCTTCGGCCTGCCCAGCAGGGCCATGGCGATGCCGATACGCTGCTTCATGCCCAGCGAGCAGTTTTTGAACTTGTTGGACGCCGCGCCTTCCATGCGCACGGTCTTGAGCACCTTTGCGATCTCCTTCTCGGGATTTCGGATGTCCAGGTTTGCCGCCTGGATCTGCATGTTGTTCCACACGCTCAGGTTGGGAAAGCAGCCCGGCGCTTCGATCAGCACGCCGATCTTGGAGCGTACCTGGTCGTCCCTGTAATCCTTGCCGAACAGCCGGATGCTGCCGCCGTTAGGCACCAGCAGACCACAGATCAGCTTCTCGGTGGTGGACTTGCCGCTGCCGTTCTCGCCGATGAAGCCGTAGATGGCCCCCTCCGGCACGGTCATGTTCAGACCGTTCACGGCATGCTTGCTGCCGAAGCTCTTGGAAAGCCCCTTGATTTCGATTGCGTTCACTTCGTCCACCTCCTCAATAAACGTCGCTGCGGGACAGCACCAGCGTACCCAGCGCGTTGTAAACCACGGCCCAAAGTACCGATACAATGATGCAGACCAGCAGCGTCAGGATGTTGCTGCTCAGGCAGGCGTACACCGACGAACCGTACAGGAACAGGTTCAGCGCCGGGGTGTTGCCCAGGATCGCCGCCGCGCCGATGATCGGGATGCCGGTCCCAAGAATGAAGCTCAGGGTGATGGACACGCCGAAGTACCGCCGCAGCACCACGTTGATGAAGGTGTACAGGCTGGCCCAGCCCAGGCTCATGACCATCTTGCCGAGGATGGCCAGCAACAGCAATCCGAAGTTGACCTGCATGGACAGCCCGGAGAGCATGCCGCCCGCCATGCCGCCCAGCAGGTAGGTGACGCACATGCAGGCCATGGCAAAGGCGCACACGATGGACTTGGAAAGCATGTAATCCAGCTTCTTCGCATGGGTGGTGAACAACTGCTTCACATAGCCGCTGCGGTAGTCGTGGCCGATGAATATGGACACCATGATGCCGCCGAAGATGAACACCATGTTCATGTTGGCGTAGTCGCCGATGTCGCGGACGATGTACAGCGGCGTGTTGGCGGCGATGATGTTCCAGGTGTTCGTATACAGCGGCGCGGCCTGTGCCGCTCCATCGGGGCCGCTCATGCCCGCCATGCTGACCACCATCGCGGGGATGATGGCAGCGATAGCCAGGAAGATGTAGTACATCGGCGTGTGGAACAGCCGGTAGAAGTCCACGCCCAGCATGCTCCTCATGCGATCGTACAGGGTCGGGGTCTCAAATCGTGGCAATGCTCTGGCCTGCATACTATCTCGCCTCCTTTCGGCTCATCAGTTCAATGTAATACTCCTCCAGCCCCACACGGTTCTTCTGAATCTCGCTGACGACGTGGCCTTTCTTCATCAGGAAATCCACGATGGCCTCGGTGTCGTTCACGTTGTAGACCCGGATGCGCCCGTCTTCCGAGCGCACGTCGTCGAAGCGCTGCTTCAGCGCCCCCATCGCACCAAACATGTCGGCAGTTTTGAGGGTCGTGAAGCTGCGGCAGCGGCCCTCCATCTCGGCAGCGGAAAGCTCCTGGATCATGCGGCCCTGTCGGATGATGCCGTAATGGGTGGCAATCTTCTCGAGCTCGCCCAGTATATGGGAAGAGATCAGCACCGTGCAGCCGTAATTGCGGGTGATGTCAATGAGAATCTCCCGCATGATGCGCATGCCGTCCGTATCCAGGCCGTTGATGGGCTCATCCAGGATCAGGAGCGCCGGATCGCCCAGCAACGCCATGGCGATGCCGATGCGCTGCTTCATGCCCAGGGAACACTTTTTGAATTTCAGTCCTGCCTCTCCGTCCATGCGGACGATCTTCAGCACCCGGCGAATCTCCCCATCCGGATTCTTGAGGCTCAGGTTGATGGCCTGCATCATCAGGTTCTGATGGATGCTGCTGTTCGGGAAGCAGCCCGTGTTCTCAATCAGTGCCCCGACACGAGCGCGCACGCCGGGGTCGGTGTACTTTTTCCCAAACAATCTGATCTTCCCGCCGCTGGGCACCAGATGGCCGCAGATCAGCTTTTCCGTGGTGGATTTGCCGCTCCCATTTTCCCCGATGAAGCCGTAGATGGCTCCCACCGGCACGGTCATGTTCAGCCCGTCCAGCGCGTACAGTCCTCGAAAGGACTTTTTCAGACCTTGGATTTCGATTGCGTTCATTTTCTTCTCTCCTTCCGTCAGGCGTGGGCGGGAATGGGCTCCATGACCGTTTCCTTGGCGGCGGGCACCTTTACCTTCCCGGTCTCGATGAGCCACTGGATCTCATCGTGCATGGTCTCCTGATAGCTGCGGGTGCGGTAGCCCAGCTCCCGCATGGCCTTGGTGGAATCGAAGCAATTGTTCCGGACCAGGTTGTACACGGAGAACGAGGTCATCAGGGGTTTGGTGCCCTTGCGCTTCGCCTGCCTTTCCATCATTTTGCCCATCAGGTTCGCCATGCCCAGGGACAGGAACATGCGCATGGGCTTCGTACCCGCTTCTTCGGCGATCATCCGGGAGAAGTCCCTGAACCGCACCTCGCGGTTGCCCAGGATGTAGCACTCGCCGCTACGACCCTTTTCGGCGGCGCGGATGGTGCCGTCGGCCAGGTCGCGCACGTCGCACAGGTTGAAGCTGCCGTCGATGCCCGCGGGCATTTCACCGTTGATGATCTTGATCATGGTGGAGGTGGTCTCGCCCACGGCGAAGTCCTCCGGCCCCATGATGCCGCTGGGATGCACCACGCAGGCGTTCAGTCCGCGCTCACGCACCGCGTCCAGCACCGCCTGGGTGGCCAGCGCCTTGGACTGGCTGTAGCAGTCGCGCAGCACGCTGTCGTCGAAGTGATCCACCTCGCGGATGGGCTGTCCCTTGGGGCGCTCCGGGATCGCGCCGGTGGAACTGACATACACCAGCTTCCTGCACTCAGGGTGGGCGAGGCACTGGTCGATGATGTTCATCGTGCCGCCCACGTTCACGTTCATCACGGTCTGGTTGAAGTCGGGGTTCACCGTCACCACGCTGGCGCAGTGGATGACGATGGTTTCGGTGCCCTCTTCCACAGCGAAGAAGCGGGCCAGGGATTCCATGTCGGTCAGGTCGCCCTCGCAGATCTTGGCAGCCTCCGGCACGAACTTCATCGCCGGGTCGTTCTTCAGCACGAAGGCCCGCACCGCGTCGCCCCGCTCGATCAGATGGCGGCAGATGGTCCCGCCCAGGAAGCCCGCCGCGCCGGTCACCAGATACTTGATGTTATTCTTATTCGCATTCGTCATTTTGATGATCCCCTTTCATTGGTCGTCCGCTCAAAGGCGGTTTTCTTTCAGTTGATGGTGCCATTATAGGTGGCTTTTTTTCGAGAATCGTTTGAGAATTGTTTGAGAATCATTAATGCGAATGGGATGAAAAAAGCGCCTCCCGAAGGAGACGCCGTATCGCCAATGTCCCTATTCCGTTTTGCATTTACCATGGATTTGCGTCAATACCTTTTCCCGCTCCCGGCGCAGAAGGCGCTCGTAGACCGCCGGCATCGAGGCCATCACGGCGATGCCGCAGCAGCCGATAACGATACCGGGTACCATCCATTTCCAAGCCAGCACCATCGAAAGCCCCGCGCCGAATACCAGCGTGCCGGCAGTTCCAAGTATGATGGCCCGGAGCGTGGCACATCTGGTCACATCCCGATCGATTGCCCGAATCTCTTCCTCTGAGATTTCACAAGGGTAACGCATCCGAAGGATTTCCATTTCCCGCTGCTCATTGGCGGTATAGCGGTAGGTCGCCCGCTTTTCATTCACCATGGCCGTTCCTCCTGATCTTCACCGTAAAGCTGCTGCCCTCGCCGACGACGCTTTCCACGCCCAGCTCGCCACCCATCAGATACACCACCCGCTTCACCAGCGCCAGTCCCAGGCCGTTGCCCTCGGTGGCGTGGGAGGTGTCGCCCTGATAGAACTTATCGAATATGTGCCTGAGTGTCTCGGCGCTCATGCCACAGCCGGTGTCAGAAACAGACACCACCGCCCATTCGCCCTCAGTCTTCACGGACACGCCCACCGTGCCGCTCGGCTCGGTGAACTTGATGGCGTTGGAGATCAGGTTGTTCCACACCAGCGTCAGCATCTCCGGGTCGGCGTGAACCTTCACGCCCTCATCAATGTCCACGTCGATCTCCAGGCTCTTCTTCTCCCACAGCTCCTCGAAGCCCAGCAGGCACTGGGTCACCTGCTCGCTCAGATCGTAGGTCTCGGGCTGGGTGGTGATCTGCTGGTTTTCCAATTTATTCAGCTTCAGTATGTTGGTGATCAGCGTGGACATGCGTGCCACCGCGCCGTCGATGCCCGCGGCGTATTCCCGGCGCTCGGCCTCGCTCAAGCCCGGCTGTTTGAGCAGCGCCGCGTAGTTGCGCATCACTGCCAGCGGCGTCTTGAGCTCATGCGAGACATTGGAGACGAAGTCCGTGCGCAATGTCTCCGTAGAGGACAGCTCCTTCGCCATCAGGTTGAAATCCTCGGCGATCCCGATGAAGTCCGCGTTGTAGGACGGCAGGTCGGAGGTGTCGATACGTGCGGACAGGTCGCCGTCCGCCATGCGGCGGGTCGCCTCGTGAATGCGCTGGATAGGTTTGTCCACCGTAAATCGGCGCAGCAGTCCCTCCACGCCGCAGCAGAACAGGCTGAGCAGCAGTATGTTCAGGAACGTCAACGGCGCATTGCGGCGAATGAGATCCTTGTCCAACTCCATGGAGTGAAAGAACAGGAAAAAGGAGCAGGTGATGACGAAGGCGATCAGCAGGAAGAACGTGACATAGCGCCAGATCAGGAAAAAGCGCTGCTCCCGCTTCATTTGATCACCGCCTTGTAGCCCAGCCCGCGCACGGTGACGATCCGGAAGTCGTCGCAGGCTTCGAACTTCTCCCTCAGCTTGGTCATGTACACGTCCACCGCCCTGAGACCCGTGGCGGATTCCGCGTCCCAGAACTCGTCCATCAGCTGGGCGCGGGTGAAGGTGCGATTGGGGGTGGACAGCAGCTTGAAGAGTATGTTGAATTCCCGCGCCGTCAGCGGGATGTCCGCGCCGTTCAGCGCGCAGGTGTTGGCGTCCGCGTCCAGCACCAGGCCGCCCACCGTCAGCGTGTGGCTTTGGGCGATCTTCGCGCGCCTGAGCAGCGCGCCAACCCGCAGCACCAGCTCCTCCAGGTCGATGGGTTTGACCATGTAGTCATCACCCCCCGCCGCGTAGCCCTGCCGCTTCGCGCCGAAGTCCTCCCGCGCCGTCATGAACAGGATGGGAATCTCCCGGTTCAGGTCGCGCACGGTCTTTGCGAACTCAAACCCATCCATGCCCGGCATCATGATGTCGGAGATGATCATGTCGAACATGGTGCCGTACATCGCGTTGAAGGCGTCGTTAGCGCTCAGGCAGCCGGTGGTCTCATAGCCGTTCAGCCGCAGATAGTTGCAAACCTGCCGGTTCAGCTCGGCGTCGTCCTCGACAATCAGTATTTTGAACATGTGCACTTTCTCCCAGTATTTTGTGGGATTATTTTACTGCATCATTGTTGCCCGTTTGTTCAGAAATTGTTTGAGAATTACTAATGCCTAGCACGGAACCAAACGTGATACCAAACTCGATTTATGCCCGTAAGAATAACCCGATACCAGAGGTTCAGTCCAAAATGACCGCTTTTGTCAGATTGTACCAGACAAAACAAGACCATGCCAGACCGAGCCGGTCAAAAGTCCGTTGCAGTCCGGGTGGGTCCGTTTTGGTTGCAGTCCGGTATCGTCCAGTCTTATAACGTCATTTTTACTCTTCAAGCTCAGAACTATATTATCTGCATAAGAAAAAGTTGGCAGATTCATACAAACCTACCAACTTTTGTGGTCGAGGTGACAGGATTTGAACCTGCGACCTTTTGGTCCCGAAGGGCCGAGTCAAAGTCGGCTTGAATCCGGTAGAATCCTGTTCTGACTGATTCTGACAGGATAGTTTCGGATAGAAAAGCGACAATTTGGGTTGCTTTTGGGGTGCTGGGCCTGTCTGCTTTTGTCCAGTTTCTCGAGGATACTGCCTCCTCTGGACCGACCCTGCGACACCTATACCTGGCAACTTTGCGACCTCTTGGCTCCGGCCAGATTTTTTATATTCGGTTTCTTCAACCCATTATGGTTCTCTCCCGATCAGATGACAGGTGCCCCTGACAAAAGCCAGGAGCACCTTGAGTTGTTCTGTCCTTCTGATACTGCGTTCAGATCTTACTTACCCGCCGCATAAGCAGAAGCATTCATACCGGCCAGACGCCCGGAGTTCAGGCTCCAGCTGGTGGCGGGGCCGCCAAAATCGGGGTAACCCACGCCGTCGATGATGGTGCCCATGGAATCCATGCCCACCGCGTACAGACCGGGAATGGCGTTGTAATCGGCATCCACGACCTCGGTGTTCTCGTTGATCTCCAGGCCGCCCATGGTATTGTAGGGAACAGCAGTCGCGGCGATGGCGTAGTACGGACCTTCGCCCAGCGGCACCAGGTAGTTGGCAGCCTTGCCGAACCACACGTCCTCGCCAGCTTCACAGGCGGCTTCGTAGTCCGCCAGGTTCTGCGCAAAGATCTCTGCGTTCATGCCGGTAGCCTCGGCCAGCGCCTCGGCAGTATCACCGCGATAGGCGATACCCTGCTCAACAGCGGCATCCAGCGCGGACTGCAGGTTGGTCAGGGGCTGGTCAGGCTCGGTGGCATGCCCCAGGAAGGGAATATTGATGGCTGCGGCGGTCAGACCCAGACCGGCGGTACCCTCGTTGACCAGCGTATCCACCTGGCCCTGGGACAGGATCACATAGTAGCTGCCGCCCTGCTGGAAACGGTACTGCGCGCTCTCCAGCCAGCCGGCCTCGGCGTTGGCCTCATTGCCGAAGCGCACACCCTTGTCGTTGACGTTCAGCAAGGAGGGGGTGACCACCACGTCGTAGATCAGATTGGCGTCCTCGGCGGGGATGCCAGTGACGTCGCGGATGGGCGCGAAGAAGTGCGCGCAGGCGGTGGTGGCGTGCAGCACCACCGCGCCAACCTCCTGGCCCAGCTTGATGGCCGTGCCCTGGTTCTGCAGCAGGCCGAAGAAGCGGTAGTTGGTGCCGTACAGCTCCTGCTGGAGCTCTGCGCTGCCCGCGAAGCCGCCGGTGGCCAGGATGACAGCCTTGGCCTTCACGTTGACCGTCGCGCCGTCATACCGGGTGCCGGTGACACCGGCGATGGTGCCGTCATCATTGAACAGGAAGTCGGTGACGGTGGTCTCCAGCAGAATGGTGTCCACGTCTTTAGTCAGGCTGTTGAAGTACTGCTGGCCCGCCACGCCGAACGCGCCGTTGCCCGCGGGCTCCTCATACCAGTGAACGTCTGTCTCGTCGGTGCCGTCGAAGCTGGAAACATAGGCGAACACGAAGCCGTTGTCCACCAGCCAGTCCACGGTCTCGCCGGTCATGTTCAGATACTTCCTGAGCAGCTTGGCGTTGGGCACCATCCAGTGGTTACCCTCCATCCACTCCTTGAACACGGTCTCAGTGGAATAGGTCAGGTTCTGTTCCTTCTGCATGGTGGAGCCGATGCCCAGGATGCCGCTGGAGATCGCGCCGCTGCCGCCGATCCGTCCGGACTTCTCAACGATCACGACCTTCGCACCGTTCTGGGTGGCCTGAGCTGCCGCAGCAGAGCCGGAGGTGCCGCCGCCCACGACGACGATGTCCGCCTCGTAGTCCAGAACCTCGTCGGACTTGGACACGCTGTTGGCGATCATGGACTCGTCCGCGCCTGCTTCTATCAGGCAGTTGCGCACAGCGGTCTTGACAGCATTGCTGGAGGCCGTCGCGCCGGTGATGCTGTCCACGGCGGTGGACTGGGCCGCAACGATGCGCTCGGGCAGGCGATCCACCACGGTGGCGATGATCTGGGGCGTCTCAGTGGTCTCGCTGATCTCCACAGATTCGATGGCGTCCTCGGCGACCTTCACGCTGACGGTCACGGTGCCCAGATAGCCCTTCTGGGTATCGGTGTATTCGCCGGGGGTCATGCCCGCCAGGGGCACATCCTCATGAACGACTTCCTCGCCCCTGGACAGCGCCAGGGCATCCGCGGCAGCAGCCTTCACGGCAGCGCTGGTGAAGCTCGCGCCAGCTACGCCGTCGATCTCAGCATTGCCTGCGGCGATCAGCTGTTCGGCCAGCGGCTCCAGGGCCGCGCCGCCCACCTCAGGGGTCTCATCATTGCCGGTGATGCTCGCGCCGGTGATCTTGCCGGTCTCATCCACGGTGATTTCGACGGTCACATCGCCGCCGAAGCCCTGGGCCGTGCCCGTGAAAGAGGTGTCTTCACCCTCCGCGAAGCCGGATGCCAGGGAGCATAACAGCATCGCTACAGCCAGCAGCATTGCGATCTTCTTCATTACAGTCTCCTCCTTACTATAATATGGGATATGATTTCCCACGCTGTTATAATAATAAACCTTCAAGCTACTTGAAGGTCAAGCAGGAGACCTCAGTTTTTTACTTTTTTATAGGGAAGCTGAAGACATAATAGCCCTCTCCGCTGTCCGATAATCGAAGGAAATGCCAGTGCCCCGTCCCGACAAGTTCAAGGCCATGCTCTTCCGAATAATTGCGTACATGGTCAAACAACTCTGGAGCCAGTTCCACCATGTCTCTCCCGCAATATAGCACGGACTGAATACATGAACAGGGGGGATAATAGACAGCGGTATCAGGAATCGTCAGGTTTTCCCGCACGGCGCATGAGTTGCGGATACCAAAGCCGCAATCCAATGTGACCGGCTCGCCGGCCTGCACTTTTGACGCGTCAAAAATGCCCCAGTAGCTGGATTCGGGCATGTATTCGATCCATTCCTTCAACGTATCCCTGAACTGCTTGCCGGAATGGGTCTCACCCCATTTCCCCAATGAGATATAATAGAATCCCTCGCGGTCAAACGCGCGACAGGTTTTTCTGAGCGCTTCGGCTGAAATGTACAGATCGCGCCAGTATTCAAGCGTGCGCTTTTGGGCCTCAAGGCGTTCCATCTGCCGGTCAAGCGCCTCACTGCCCTTGTTCCATAGGTCGAGCTGCGCCAGGAGATCCCTTTGTGTCATCAGCTCCTTGCTCTCCTGTATCGAAAAGCCCATGGAACGGAAAGATCTTGCGCACATGATCTTCCCGCAGTCCACCGGGGTGTAGAGGCGATAACCGGATTGCGTATCCTTCATCGGCTCAACCAGGCCGCAATCCTCATAGTATCGTATCGCTGAAGGCTGGATGCCCAGGATTTCAGATATCTGTCCGATCTTGATTCCCTTCATAATTGAGCCTCCGTTTCAGACGAAACATTCCCGTTATGAATCTTTGTACAATCCGGCAGTTGTCATGTCGCAGCATTAATTGTATATCACATGATATTCTGCCTTTCTGCAAACCTATTTTCTCTTTTTAGGAGTATACTCAATTGTCGCTCTAAGAAGATTTGGCTCTACTCCCGTTTTAATGGAAAAGCCCTTTAGAACGGGGCAGGCAGATCCAATTCAAGCTTGCCGCCAATGAGAAAGATCATGGCTTTGAAGCCT
>CACZXF010000079.1 GCA_902785105.1 uncultured Eubacteriales bacterium
CCCTTCGGGGCACCTTCCCCTCAAGGGGAAGGCTTTTGGTTACCCGGCAGCCCAGCCCCTGCCTTCCCCTTGAGGGGAAGGTGCCCGTGAGGGCGGATGAGGTGGCTTACCCGCTCTCCCCAACAAATTTCAATTTGCAAACCAACGTTGCATTCATTCAAAAATATTCCCCGGCAGCCGATTCAGTCCATAGTACAGGGGCAGGCCCAGCAGATAGCACACGCCAAGCTCTCCCAGAGCCACGGTGCCTATGTTGAAGAGCAGGGTGGAAGCGCTGATGGGCGTGCCGGGGGCGTGGACATAGGCGAAATACACCACGGGCCCGACGATCAGGCCGTTAAACAGCACCGGGGAGAACGCGGACAGTAGTGGCTTTTCCCGCCACTCATAGGCGAATACCGCCGCCAGCAGCGTGGCGATGGAGCCCAGCACCACGTCAAACCACACACCGCCGCCCAGCAGATTCGCCATAAAGCAGCCGATGAAAAGGCCGGGCACGGCGTCCACCGTCAAAAGCGGCAGCAGCATCAATGCCTCCGCGATGCGAAATTGCAGCGGCCCGAAGCTCAATGTAAAGGGCGTGATGAGGCATAGCACCACATACATCGCCGCGATGATCCCCGATCGCGCCAGCTTCCGGGCCAAAGACTCCCCAGGTTTTAATTTGAAATATCCCATAGCAGCCTCCCATTATTTTCAAAGTGAATTATATATATTTAATTGGATATTATATACGATTTCAGGGCATAATGCAATAGAAATGAGAGCGAATGAATCCGCCCTCATAGATAAACAGGGATTTGTCGGGGAGATGCACACGCTCCTGTAGGGGCGGCGTTGCGCCGCCCGCCGGGTAGGACGATGCGTTTCGTTGGGGGCGGGCGCCGAAATTCCAATTTGTCGAGTAACCCTTTACGCCAGCACCGGCTCCTGCAAATAGACCTTCTGGCGCTCGATGATGTCGTTTTGGTCGACGATGAAGCGGCTGGCCAGGCCGGCGGCCTCGGGATCGGCGTCGGGACAGGTGTTGCGGGCCTTGGTCATCTCGATGATGCCCATGGTGGCCCCCTGGATCACCATCTCGGCGATATGGGCGTTGGAGCGGTCGGTGAGGGTGTTCATCTGGGTGCCCATCCACATGCCCGCCTTTTGCATCATGCCCACCGGCTCCGGGGTGCCCCCGGCGGCGGTCAGGGCGCTCTCCGCCTGCCGCGCCGCGTCGCGGTACTGGGTAAGCTCCCGGCTCAGTTCGCCCTTCATCTCCGCCGTCTCCACCTTGTCGATGAGCTGGGTGATGGCCTCCTCGCCGGACCTGGCGTTTTTCGCAACGTCCTTCAGAAGCTGGATCGTCTCGTTCATGTGCTTCCCCTCCATCGAAAATTCACGGCCGCGAAAAGTATTATGGCCGGTTTTGACGATCGCAGGCGTGGGAATTAAAGCCTTGGAAAATGTAAAAAATGATGGAAGAACGGACAAATATTGCAAAATCATCGGGTGTACACTTGATTTTAACCGATTAACGCGCTATTATAGGGAGGTATAGATGCAAATGGCGCGAAACCAATGGTTTCGCGGTCTGATGCGAGGCGTCAAACTGACTTGGATGAATCGAAGATTCAGCCAAGTCACCGAAGCATTAAAAACTTGAAAGATCGGAGCGATACACATGCTGAACATTCGCATTGAGAAGACCACCGCGCCGAAGGCGAAGCCGGTTCCGGGCCAGAAGCTGGGCTTTGGTCACATCTTCACCGACCACATGTTTGTGATGAATTACACCGAGGGCCAGGGCTGGCACGACGCCCGCGTGGTGCCCTACCAGAATATCTCTCTCGCCCCCTCGGCCATGGTTTTCCACTACGGCCAGGAGATGTTTGAGGGCTTGAAGGCCTATCGCGGCGCCAACGGCGAAGCGTATCTGTTCCGCCCGGACATGAACGCCAAGCGCGCCAACGCCTCCAACGACCGCCTCTGCATCCCCCAGATCCCCGAGGAGGACTTCGTGCAGGCCATCAAGACCGTGGTCGCCGTGGACAAGGACTGGATCCCCACCGAGCCCGGCACCTCCCTGTACATCCGCCCCTTCGTCATCGCCACCGACGAGTTCCTGGGCGTGGCTCCCTCCAAGACCTATCTGTTCATCATCATCCTGAGCCCCTCCGGCGCTTACTATGAGAGCGGTCTGGCCCCCGTGGGCATCTGGATCGAGGACGAGTACGTCCGCGCCGTGCGCGGCGGCATCGGCTTTGCCAAGACCGGCGGCAACTACGCGGCGTCCCTGATCGCCCAGGTCAAGGCCCATGACGGCGGCTACAGCCAGGTGCTGTGGCTGGACGGCGTGGAGCGCAAGTACATCGAAGAGGTCGGCGCGATGAACATCGCCTTCAAGATCGACGGCAAGATCGTCACCCCCGCCCTCAACGGCTCCATCCTCCCCGGCATCACTCGCGATTCCGTGCTCTTCCTGTGCCGCCAGTGGGGCATGGAGGTCGAGGAGCGCAAGGTCTCCGTGGACGAGCTCATCGAGGCCCAGAAGAACGGCAAGCTCGAAGAGGTCTTCGGCACCGGCACCGCCGCCGTCATCTCCCCTGTGGGCAAGCTCCGCTATATGGACGAGGTCATGACCATCGGCGACGGCAACATCGGCCCCGTGACCCAGAAGCTCTACGACACCATCACCGGCATCCAGACCGGCAAGATCGAGGACAAGTACGGCTGGCGCGTCCGCGCGGATCAATAATCACCTGACAAACCTTCGCCTGTCCCATGCCATGTGGGGCAGGCGTCCGTTTATATTATGGAACAATACAGGCATTACATCTGGGATTTCGACGGCACGCTGTTCGACAGCTATCCTCACTCCACCGCGGCGCTCTATGACACCGCGCGGCATTATGGCGTCAAGGTGGATTATGACGAACTCAGCCGCGCCATACGCCACAGCTTCGCTATGGCCTACGCGCTTGTCGCCCTCGATCAGACGCAGCTGAAACGCTTTCACAGCCTCCGGGGCGATGATTATTTTCCGCCGCCCATCGTGCCGTTTCCCCATGCTGAAGAAGTGCTGGACGCGCTTGCTGAGCGAGGGGCGAAGCATTATCTCTATACCCACAGCAACCGCCGAATGTCCGTGCGCTTCATCGAAAAATATGGGTTGGCGCGTTATTTTACCGGTTACGTCACCGCCGACGCGCCCGGCTTTGCCACGAAGCCTGACCCCGGCGCGATTCTCTATATACTGGATCGCTGGCACATCACATCCGACCAGGCCGTCATGGTGGGCGACCGGGAGATCGACATGACCTGCGCCACCGCCGCCCACATCGACGGCATACTCGTGGACCCCGATCACCTTGTCGGTGAAAGCCGGGCAAAGTATCGCATTGACGACCTCATTGAAATCATCGAGCGACATTCATAGCGGATGTCGCTTTACTTATGCCGCTTCGCTGTGGTATAATCATCATGGGTGGGTATAGCCTGCCCGGGAGGTTTATCAATGCAGAACCAGAAGATTCGAGTGACCGTGCACATCGCCGGGAAGGAATATACCATTGGCAGCACCGACTCCGCGGAGTATGTGAACCGCGTGGCGGCCTATGTGGATCGGAAGATGAACGAGCTGAGCCTGGCTACCCATCTGCCCGCCGGCCAGCTTGCCGTGCTGACGGCGGTGAACGCCACGGATGACATGATGAAATCCAGGGATGAGATCGACAGTCTGCGCCGGGAAAACCTGGCCCTCCACGAAGCGCTGGAGCAAAAGGAGCGGGAGCTTGCCCGTCTGACCCGCGCCATGGAGGAGAAAAATGGCTGATCGCAGAATGGAGCTGCTGGCCCCGGCGGGGGACATGGACGCCCTTAAAGCGGCGGTTCAGAACGGCGCCGATGCCGTCTATCTCGGCACGGGCAGCTTCAATGCCCGCCGCCACGCTAACAATTTCGACGGGAATGGCCTCAGAATAGCCGTCGATTACTGCCATGCCCATGGCGTGAAGGTCCATGTGACAGTGAATACGCTGGTGCGGCAGGACGAGCTGGAGTCCCTCTTCGAAACCATCCGCCAGGTCAACATGAGCGGCGCGGACGCCATAATCGTCCAGGACTTCGGCGCGGCCCGTGCCATTCGCGCAATTGCTCCGGAGATAGAGCTGCACGCCAGCACCCAGATGGCCGCTCATAACGCCCAGGCCGCCCGGTTCTTAAAGGAACAGGGCTTTGACCGCGTGGTGCTGGCCCGTGAGGCGACCTTTCAGGACATGGCCGACTGTTCAAAATGCGGTATCGACGTGGAGGTTTTCGTCCACGGCGCCCTTTGCGTTGCCTGTTCGGGCCAGTGCCTGATGTCCTCCCTGGTGGGCGGCCGCAGCGGCAACCGGGGCCTCTGCGCCCAGCCCTGCCGCCTGCCCTGGAAGCTCAACGGGCATGAGGGCTATTTGCTCTCTACAAAGGACCTCTGCGCCATCGACGACCTGCCCCGGCTGTATGAGGCGGGCGTAAAGAGCCTCAAAATCGAAGGCCGCCTCAAGCGCGCGGAATACGTGGCCGTCACTGTCGCCGCCTATCGCCGCGCTTTGGATGCCCTATATGAGGGGAAAACAATAGATACCAACATTAATCGCGACGCCCTCCGCCAGATGTTTAACCGCGGCGGCTTCACCCGCGGCTACGGACCGGGCATGGCTGAATCCGAATTGATGTATCCCAACCGTCCCAACCACATCGGCGTTCCCGTGGGAACTTGCCGCGCCGCCGGGGAGGTCATGCTGGAGCAGTCGGTGGAAAACGCCGACGCCCTCGTCCTGCGCCGCGGCGATGAGGACATCCCCGTGCGCCTGACCGGCGGGGCAGGAGAGCAGGTGAAGTGTCCCAAGGCGAAAAAGGCCGATAACCTCATTCGCCTTGTATCGGAAAATCAAATGCAGAGGGCGCGGGAGAGTTTCGACGGCGAACACCGGCAGAGGCCCGTCAAAATGTCCGCCATATTGAAAACCGGCCACCCCGCGCGGCTCGGTGTTTCCGATGGTAAATATACAGTTGAAGTTACAGGGGACATTCTACAGGAGGCCACCGGCAGACCCTTCGACGCCGGGCGTGCCAGAACCCAGCTTCAAAAGACCGGCGGCACGCCCTGGCAGGCTGCACAAATCGACATCGACGCGGACGCAAACGCTTTCGTCCCCGCGTCCCTGCTGAACGCCCTGCGCCGGGACGCACTGACGGCGCTGGAAGCAAAATATACGGATGTCAGGCGGGAAAACCATCCCGTCGCCATCCCGGAAATTCCATCTGAAAATGATGAAAAGCCAATGCTGTACGCCCAGTCCGATGACCCAAAAATCCTTCAAACCGCACTTGATCATGGCGCGGATGTTGCAGTCTATGAACCCTCCGACCTGCGGAAGCTCGACCTGTCGGAATTGCCTGAGCGCTTCGCCCTGGCCGTGCCCGATGTTTTGAGTGAAGAAGCCTTAAATGAACTGAACCGCTGGGCCAACGACAACGGAGACAGAATCAGCGGAACCCTGCTCTCCAATGTCGGTCACTTTGCCCTCAATTGGCCGGGGAAAATCACAGGCGATTACATGCTCAACGCCGGGAACGATTTGACCGTGGCAACACTTCGGGACTGGGGCGCGGAAAACGTCACCCCCTCCGTGGAGCTGACGGCGGCGCAGATCAACCGTATACACGGAAAAAAGCAGCTCGTCATGTGGGGCCGAATTCCCTTGATGCGCCTTAGACACTGTCCCCTCCGGGCAACATCAAATATGAAGGGCAAACACGCCGACTGCCGCCACTGTGACACCTCCAATGATAAGCTGGAGGGGCGCGAACTCATCGACCGCAAGGGCGCGGCTTTCCCGCTCCATCGCGTGGCGATGGCGGGCGGATGCGTGATACAGGTGCTGAACTCCGTTCCTCTGATGCCGCTGAAACGGCTGGACAAATTACCGAAGGTCTCGGGATGGCGGTTGTTATTACGCAGAGGCGAACCCATAGAAGCCATCATAAAGGTCTACCGCGCCGCGCTGGACGGCAAAGACTTCAAAGCATTGCCGGAATGGCAGACCATAGAAAACATGGACACGACGACCGGACATTTCTTTAGGGGTGTTGAATAGCCATGAACGAACGCAATCTTCGGGTACTGGAATTTAACAAGATACTGGACATGCTCTCGGCGCTGTGCTCCACGGAGCCGGGCCAGGCGGCCGCGCGGGAGCTGAAGCCCTCCGGCGACCCGGCCACGGTGGAGCTGTGGCAGGCCCAGACGGAGGAGGCCTCGTCGGTGTTCGCCTACAACGGCGGCAACCCCATGGCCCACTTCACCGATGTGCGCCCCTTCCTGAAATTAGCAAAGGCCGGGGGCACGCTGTCCCCCAAGGCGCTCTTGCAGGTGGCGGACGCGCTGAAGGCCGCTCGGATCGTCCGCAACGCGCTGGTGACCGACCGGGAGGACACCCCGAACCTGACGGAGATGGGCTCCCGTCTCGCCACCAACCGCAGCCTTGAGGAGGGAATCTTCGACGCCATCATCTCCGAGGAGGAGATCAGCGACCACGCCAGCCCCGACCTCGCCAACATCCGCCGCCAGATGCGCCTGCTCAATGAGCGGGTTCGGGACAAGCTCAACGGCATCATCCGCTCCTCCACCATGCAGAAATTCCTGATGGACGCCATCGTCACCATGCGCAACGGGCGCTATGTGGTGCCGGTGAAGGCGGAATGCCGCTCCAGCGTCCCCGGCATCGTCCACGACCAGTCCGGCACCGGCTCCACGCTGTTCATCGAGCCCATGGCCGTAGTGGAGGCCGGCAACGAGCTGAAGCAGTGGGCCGTGAAGGAACACAACGAGATCGAGCGCATACTGGGCGAGTTCTCCGACCGCATCGCCCCGGACGCCGAGCTCATCGCCAACAACCACGATTTACTCTCCAAACTGGATGTCATATTTGCCAAGGCGGCGCTGGGCCGTCAGATGAACGCCGTGCCGCCGAAGCTGAACACCCACGGCCATGTGCGGCTGATGCAGGCCCGGCATCCTCTCATCGACCCGGCGAAGGTGGTGCCCTCCACCCTCTGGCTGGGGGAGGATTTCACCACGCTGGTCATCACCGGCCCCAACACCGGCGGCAAGACCGTCACGCTGAAAACCGTGGGCCTGCTGTCGCTGATGGCCCAGGCGGGCCTGCAAATCCCCGCAGGCTTCGGCTCGGAGCTTGCCATATTCGACGAGGTGTTTGCCGACATCGGCGACGAGCAGTCCATCGAACAGTCCCTCTCCACCTTCTCCTCTCACATGACCAACATCGTGGAGATTCTCCAAAACGTCACCCCCCAGTCCCTGGTCCTCTTCGACGAACTGGGCGCGGGCACCGACCCCACCGAGGGCGCGGCGCTGGCCATGGCGATACTGAACCACCTGCTGGGCATGAAGGTCACCACCATGGCGACCACCCACTACAGCGAGTTGAAGGTTTTCGCCCTGGGTACGGTGGGGGTGGAGAACGCCTCCGTGGAGTTCAACGTGGAGACCCTGCGGCCCACCTACCGGCTGTCCATCGGCGTCCCCGGCAAATCCAACGCCTTCGAGATTTCAAGGAAGCTGGGTCTGCCTGAGTTCCTCATCGAGGACGCCTCCAAGCGGCTGAGCAAGGACGCCGTGCGCTTCGAGGACGTCATCGCCAACGCCGAGTATCACCGCCAGATCGCCGAAAAGGAGCGCGCCCTGGCCGAGGAGGCCCACCGCGAGACCACACGTCTGCGCGACGAGGCCGAGAAGCTGCAAAGAGAGCTGGCCTCCCGCCGGGAGACCGAGCTGCGCAAGGCCAAGGACGAAGCCCGGAAGGTGCTGCAAAAGGCTCAGCGCGAATCGGAGCAGATCATCGCCGACTTGAAGAAGCAGCGCAACACCGGCGTCAAGGAGCATGAGCTCCACGCCATGCGGGCAAAATTGCAGGATGCCATCGACGACACCGCGGAAAAGCTGTCCACCTCCGGCGAGGGCGGCGCGCCCACGTCGTTGAAGGTCGGCGACACCGTCCTGCTGGTCAACCTCAACACAAAAGCCACTGTGTTGACCGTCCCCGACGCCAAGGGCGAATGTACTGTCCAGGCCGGAGCCCTCAAGCTCAAGTCCAATATCGCAGATATGCGCATGGCTGCCCCCGACAAACCCGAAAAGAAGGGCCGCCAGCCCGCCGGGAAGGGCAGCGGCGGGACGCGGGTGAACGTCTCCACCCGGGACGTGGAATCCGAGTGCGACGTACGCGGCATGTCCCTGGACGAAGCCCTGTTGGCCGTGGACATGTTCCTGGACGGTGCCATGCTCAACCGCCTCCGCCAGGTGTTCATCATCCACGGCAAGGGCACCGGCACCCTCCGCAGCGGCATACAGTCCGCCCTCAAAAAGCACCCCGCCGTCAAGGAATTCCGCCTCGGCCGCTACGGCGAGGGTGAGGACGGGGTGACCGTGGTGACGATGAAGTAAGACGGGGAGGGGAGGAACCTGTTACACTTTATTCACACCCCATTCACACCGATGTGCTATCATCATACCTGAAACAGGGGGTAACCAAACATGTTAAAGACGAAGATACTGCTGGTGGACGACGATCCGAACATCCGGCAGCTTGTGAATCTATATCTTGAAAAGGAAGGCTTCGAGGTGGTCATGGCGGACCGGGGGGACACGGCGGTGAAGCTGTTCCGCCAGTCGCCGCCGAACCTGATGCTTTTGGACCTGATGCTGCCCGGCATGGACGGCTGGGAGGTCTGCCGGGAGGTGCGCAAGACCTCGAACCTGCCAATCATCATGCTGACGGCCAAGGACGAGACCTTCGACAAGGTGCTGGGCCTTGAGTTAGGCGCGGACGACTACATCGTGAAGCCCTTCGACATGAAGGAGCTGGTGGCCCGCATCAAGGCCGTGCTGCGCCGCTTCCAGCAGCCCGAGGCGAACACGGACAGCAAGGCGCTGGCTTTCCCCGGCCTGACGGTGAACATCAGCCAGTACACCGTGAATTTCATGGGCAAGGAACTGGAGATGCCGCCCAAGGAGCTGGAGCTGCTGCATTTTTTAGCCAGCCATCCCAATCAGGTTTTCACAAGGGAACAACTGCTGGAGCAGGTCTGGGGCTACGATTACTTCGGCGATTCCCGGACGGTGGACGTCCACGTCAAGCGCCTGCGGGAGAAGCTTGAGGGCGGCGAGCAGATGGGCTGGCAGATCAAGACCGTCTGGGGCGTCGGCTACAAATTCGAAGTGAAGTGACGTTATGAAGGGTGGTTTGTTCTGGCGCACCTACAGCGTCATCGTGGCGGCGCTGCTGATCACCATACTGATATTCTCCGGCGTGCTGGTGGCGGCGCGGCAGCAGGTGGCCCAGGAGAGCTACGAGCGGGAGGTACGCCTCCAGGCCCGCGAGGTGGCGGACTACATGGCGAACCTCAACAAGCTCAGCTATGTCCAGCGCAACATGACCATGAAGCCGCTGATCCTCAACAAGATCAAGGACATCTATCAGGATTACAAGGCCGACATATGGATTGTCTCCTACGATTCCGGCATCGTCCAGTATCTGGACAGCAGCTGGAACACCTCGGAGTACATCGCCAGCGACGCGGTGAAGGAGCAATTGGCGGTCATCGGGACCGGCGAGGAGATCCGCGTCACCGGCCTGTTCCCCGAGCTGGGGGAACAGATCGTCACCATCGGCGTGCCCTGGTATTACTATGATGAACCCGTGGGCGCGGTGCTGCTGCACATCCCCATGAAGTCGTTAAAGATCAGCGTGCTGGCCGTGGCGCGGCAGATACTCCCCGAGGCGCTGCTGTCGCTGCTGGTGGGCGCGGTATTGGCTTTCTTTCTGGCGCAGAGCCAGATCAAGCCCCTGCGGGAGATCAAGTCCGCCGTGGCGGAGTTCACCAAGGGCGACCTGACCCGCCGGGTCAACGTGGACTGCGGCGGAGAACTCCAGGAGCTGGGCGATTCCATCAACCGCATGGCCGCCGAGCTGAACCGCATGGAGGATTCCCGGCGCGGCTTCGTCGCCAATGTCTCCCACGAGCTGCGCAGTCCGCTGACCTCCATGCGGGGTTACGTCCAGGCCATGCTGGACGGCACCATTCCCCCGGAGGACATGCCCAAATACCTGGGCGTGGTCAACGACGAGACCACCCGCCTCACCGACCTGGTCCGCGACCTGCTGGACCTGTCGAGACTTGAATCCGGCAAGTTCCCGCTGAACCTGGCCCCCTTCGACATGAACGAGCTTTTGCGCCGCACCCTCATCAACTTCGAGGGCCGCATCGACGCCAAGCGCATCGAAGTCGAGGTGGAATTGGCCGACGACCCATTGAATGTCATGGGCGATGCCAACCGCATCAGCCAGGTGGTCACCAACATCGTGGACAACGCCGTCAAGTTCATGCCCGACGACGGTACGGGCAGGCTCATCATCCGCTCGTCAAGGGAGGGGAAGGACGTCCGCGTCTCCATCCGCAACAACGGCCCGGTCATCGGCGAAAATGACCTGCCCTACATCTTCGAGCGGTTCTACAAGGCCGACAAGGCCCACACCGCCGGCGGCGGCACCGGCCTCGGCCTCTCCATCTGCCAGCGCATCATGAACCAGCACGGCTCTGCCATCACTTGCACCAGCGTCCCCGGAGATACCGCCTTTGATTTCACACTGCCCGCGGCGTGACAGTTCAGTAAATTGGAAGTTGTCGGGGAGACGGGGGTTCACCTCATCCGCCCCTTCGGGGCACCTTCCCCTCAAGGGGAAGGCTTTTGGAGCCGCCGTTCTTAACTCTTAACTCCTTGCCTTCCCCTTGAGGGGAAGGTGCCCGTGAGGGTGGATGAGGTGGCCTCGAACGTCACCCCGCCAAATCCCTGTTTATAGCTGAAATACTGCACCCCAAAAAGCCGACGCGGCTCCGTCGAAACGGAGTCGCGCCTTTATATATTCGGTTGCCGTCGGTCTGCCGAACCTGCCCCTCAAAATCCTTTACAGGCGATGAATGGCAGGCCGGCGGGAACCGTCCCCCCTGATGGGATTATGCCGCCGGAGCCACTTCCGCCGCGGCCGCGTAGGCGGCGGCGTTCGCGCCGGCGATGCGGCCGAACACCACGAAGTCGCACACAGCGTTGCCGCCGATGCGATTGCCGCCGTGGACGCCGCCGGTGGTCTCGCCCGCCGCGAACAGGCCGGGGATGACCGCGCCTTCGGTGCTGATGACCTCGGTGTCGGTGTCGATCTTGATGCCGCCCATGGTGTGATGGATGCCGGGGGCGATCTGGATGGCATAGAAGGGCGCGGTGGACAGGTCGTCGTCCATGCCGTTGTTGCGGCCGAACTCCTTGTCCTCGCCGGTCTTGACGGCCTCGTTCCAGGTGTTCATGGTCTCCACGAAGGCCGCCACGTCCACGTCCATGGCCTCGGCCAGCGCCTCGTAGGTCTCGCCGGTGACGGCCATGCCCTGCTCGATGTACTGGGCCGCGGACTTGTTGTGGTCCACCAGATTCTGGTCGAAGATGATCCAGGCGTAGCCGCCGGTCTGCTCCAGCTCCGCCGCGGAAACAGCGTCGCGGGTAGCAAGATCGTTGGTGAAGCGCTTGCCCTCATGGTTCACCAAGATCGCACCCAGGGAGCGCATCTTCTCGGAGACCAGCATACTGGTGGCCTGATACACGGTGGGATGGAGCTGGATCTGCTCCATGTCCACGGTGGCCGCGCCAACGGCCTCGGCCATCATGATGCCGTCGCCCGTCGCGCCGGGATGGTTGGTGGTCACGGCGTTGGCCAGGCTGGGATTGAAGGAGCACATCAGCTCGAAGTTCGCGCCGAAGCCGCCGGAGGCCAGTATGACGGCCTTGGCGTTGATGGTGTAATCGTGCTCGGCGTCGTTGGCCTTCACGCCCACCGCCGCGCCGTTGTCCATGAGGATCTCGGTGGCAGTGGTGTTCAGCATGATCTCAATGCCCTGCTTCTCGGCCTCCTCGCTGAGCTTGGCGACCAGGTACGCGCCCACGGGGCTGCCGTCCTCGGGGCTGTGGAGATACTTGTGGGTGGTGCCGCCGGTGGCCGCCACCTTGGGCAGGGGCGCGCCGATGGATTCCAGCCACTCCACGGCCTCAGCGCTGTTCTCGGCCATGGTAGTGACCAGCGCCAGGTCGTTGAGCTGATGGCCGCCGTTCATGGTGTCCTCGATGAACTCCTGAACGCCGGAGTCGGTGATGCCCTCGGCTTCCTGGAACTTGGTGCCCGCGCAGTTCATGCCGCCGGAGGCCTTCAGACTGTTGCCGCCCACAAAGGGCATTTTCTCAAGCACCAGCACCTTCGCGCCTTCCTGGGTGGCCCGCACGGCTGCGGTCAGACCCGCGCCGCCCGCGCCGACGATCACCACATCGCAGTCCAGCGTCTCGGCAGTCTTTTCGACGGCCTCGGCCTTCGCCTGCTCGGTCTCAAAGGCGGCGGGGTCGATGCCCGCGCTGGTCAGCGCCTCGCGGATGGCGGTCTTGATGGCCGTGCTGGTCACCGTCGCGCCGGAAATGTCGTCCACCAGGATGCTGTTGGACGCCACGATCTCGCCGGGGAGCTTCTCCACGGCCACGGAGCCGATGCCCTCGGTCTCGTTCTGTTCAAGCACCTGCACGTCGTAGATGGTGGTGGCGTCGGCCTCGACCTGCACCACGACGTCGCCGTCGATGCCCTGGCCCACGCCCGTGGCGGTGACCTTCTCACCCTCGGCCAGGCCGGGGCACAGGCAGATTGCCAGCATCATCGCAAATACAATCGCCAGTGAAATCAACTTTTTCATGCGGATTCCTCCCACGTTTATAATTGTACCCCTTATTTTATCACAGCCGTGTCGCATTATAAAATTCATACTTTTCATTTTTTCCATTCCGTGATAGAATAGAACATGGGGGAGGTGGACAATGTGGATTTCCGATCACTGCAATATATCGTCGCCATCGCCGAGCATCAGAATCTGACCAAGGCGGCGGAGGCACTCTACGTGGGTCAGCCGACGCTGAGCAAATTCCTGTCGGGGCTGGAGGACGAGCTGGGCTTAAAGCTGTTCTGGAAGGCGGGCCACAAATACATGCCCACCTACGCCGGGGAGCGCTACGTGGCCCATGCGGCGGAGCTTTTGCGGATGAAGCGCGGCCTGGACGCGGAGATGGCGGATATATTGAAGCGGGAGGTGGGAGAACTGCGGGTGGCCTTTGCCCACATGCGCTGCTCCTATCTGCTGCCGGAGGTGCTGCCCGCCTTTCAGAAGAAGCACCCCAACGTGAAGGTGACGCTCTTCGAGGGCAATTCCAACGACAACGACCGCCGCCTGCTGGACGGTCAGGTGGAGCTGGCCTTCTACAGCATGCCCAGCGAGGCCAACCCCAAAATCGAATACGTGCCGATGGCGCGGGAAGAGCTGCTGATCTGCACACCAAAGGGCCATCCGCTGGCATCGCAGGCCGTGCCAAACCCCGCCAGCCTGTATCCCAAACTGGATTTAAGCTGCCTGAAAAACGAGCGCGTGCTGATGATGCGCCCCGAACAGCGCACCCGGCAGATCATGGACGCCATCCTCCGGGAGCAGCACATCCAATTCGACAACGTGCTCTGTACCTCCAACATACAGGCCATCATGGGGCTGGTGTCCTCGGGCTATGGCGTGTCCTTCGTGTTCGACACCCACCTGCGCCACCGGAGCGAAGACCTCCCCCTCGACTGCTACAGCTTCGGCGACCCCTGCACCTATTCTGATTTTGTCGCCGCGCGGCGCAAGGGAGGCTACCTTTCCAGATATGCGCAGGCTTTTATCGATATGGTGCGCATGTCCGTTTAGGGATATCTCCCTCAGTCTGCCTGCGGCAGCCAGCTCCCTCTGAGAGGGAGCCTTCGGGCGTCCTACCAAAAGGCTCCCTCCCAGAGGGAGCTGGCACGCGAAGCGTGACTGAGGGAGGTTTCCCCCGATAAAAAACCAGGAACCCGCCACGATGTGGCGGGTTCCCGTTTTTTATGCGTTGTTCTGCCCAAGCCGGCTGAGGAACTGCTTTGTGCGCTCCTCCTTGGGGTTGTTCATCAGCTCCATGGGGTGGCCCTTTTCGACGATGACGCCGCCGTCCATGAAGATGACCTGGTCGGAGACGTCCCTTGCGAAGCCCATCTCATGGGTGACGATGATCATGGTGCGGTCATCGGATTTGAGGGACCGTATGACCCGCAACACCTCGCCGGTCAGCTCCGGGTCGAGGGCGGAGGTGGGCTCGTCGAAGCAGAGTATGTCCGGTTTGAGGGCCAGCGCCCTCGCGATGGCGACGCGCTGCTGCTGGCCGCCGGAGAGCTGCCAGGGGTAGTTCATCATGCGGTGGGAGAGGCCCACCTGGTCCAGCAGCGCTTTGGCTTCCTCTTCGATCTGCGCGACGATGGCCTTTTTATTGGCGCGGTAATCCGGACGCTCCTTGGCCAGCAGCTCCCCGGCCAGCATCACGTTTTTGAGGGCCGTGTACTGGGGGAACAGGTTGAAGGACTGGAACACCAGACCGAAGTGGAGCCGCTTCCTGCGGACCTCGCTCTCACGCTGTGTGGCGGGGTCGCCGGCGTCGAAAACCGTCTCGCCGTGGACCTTGATGCTGCCTCCGTCTGGGCGCTCCAGGAAGTTGAGGCACCGAAGCAGCGTGGTTTTGCCGCTGCCGGAGGAGCCGATGATGGAGACGACCTCGCCCTTCTCCATGGTAAAGCTGATATTCTTGAGGACTTCCACGGACCCGAAGCTCTTTCGGATCGAATTCACTTCCAGTATAGCCATGCGCTCACACCTTATAATATCCCAATTTGCGCTCCACCCAGCCGAACAGCAGGGTCAGCAGGCCGTTGCAGGCCAGATAGTACACCGCCGTGAAGAACAGCGGCCATATGGCGCCCGAAATGCCCTGGCTGGACTTCATGAACGCCTGGCCCGCCCAGATGATCTCCTGGAGGGCGATGATGCGGGCCAGCGAGGTGTCCTTCACCAGCGTGATGATCTCGTTGGACATGGGCGGCACGATGCGCTTGATGACCTGGGAGAGCTTCACATGGAAGAATATCTGAGATTTCGTCATGCCCAGCACCAGCCCGGCCTCCTCCTGGCCCACCGGCACCGACTGTATGCCGCCGCGGTAGATCTCGGAGAAATAGCAGGCGTAATTGATGATGAACGCCGTGGACGCCGCCGCGAAGCGCCCCGCCTCGCCGCCGCCCCAGATGGTCTGGTGCAGCACGATGCCGGGAAAATAGAAGATGATCAGAAGCTGGATCATCAGCGGCGACCCGCGCACGATCCACACGAACAGTCGCGTGAACACGCTCAGCGGCTTCACCCGGGACATCGACCCGAAGGCGATCAGCAGTCCCAGCGGCAGCGCGCCGATCAGCGTCACGAAAAACAGCTTCATCGTCTGCAAAAAGCCGATGTTCAGCGAACGCACGACGATGGGGAATTGTTGAAGGAATAACTGCATGGATTCACAAACTTTCGTTAAAGCTATTGGGTTTGATAGACAAATTGAAGTTTATCGGGGAGACAAGCTATCCCTGTAGGGGCGCCGTTTCGGCGCCCGCTCCTTGTGAAATGTCGCGTTCTGCCGGGCGGGCGGCGCAACGCCGCCCCTACAGGGGAGCGGGCAATTCCCTGGCAAATCCTCATTTACCGTTATCACCTGAAACGAAAAGACAGGACATTGAGCGTCATTCATAACGCTCAATGTCCGTCGATCCCCGGAGGGTACGGTTCAATGTCCTGTATTACTGCGCGATGATCGCGGCCTGGACGCCGTAGGTCTCGGCGGTGGCCATCATGGAGCCATCGGCGTAGGCGGCCTTCAGGAAGTCGTTCAGCGCGGCGGCCAGGTCGGAGCCCTTGCGGAAGCCCGCGCCGTACTCCTCGCTGTTCAGGCCCACGGTGTAGGTGAGGTTGGCGTAGCCGGTGCCCTCGCCCACCATGGCGGCGGCCATCAGGCTGTCGATGACGGCGGCGTCAGAGGTGCCGGCGGCGACCTCCATCAGCGCGTCGGCCTGGGTGGTGACCTCGGTCACCTTGTAGCCCAGCGCGGTCACGACCTCTTCACCGGCGGAGCCGTTCTCCACGGCGATGGTCAGGTCCGCCACGCTCTCGGCGGTCTGATACTGATCGGCCACCTCCGCGGGCACGATCACGACCTGCGCGTTGTTGGCATAGGCGTTGGAGCATTCCATGGCGGCTTTCACGTCCTCGGTCAGGGTCATGCCGTTCCAAACCACGTCGATGGACTTGTTGTCCAGCTCCATGATCTTGTTGTCCCAGTCGATCTCGATGAATTCCACGTCCACGCCCAGGCTGGCCGCGAAGGCCTTCGCCATGTCCGCGTCAAAGCCGACCCACTCGCCGGATTCGTCCTTGTAATCCATGGGCGCGAAATCGGTGATGCCCACCACCAGCTTGCCGTTGCCCTTCACATATTCAAGGTCGCTGCCCGCTTCCGCCATACATACCAGGCTCAGGCACAGCATCAGGGCAACCAGCATCGCAACAATACGCTTCATAATCGAAATTCCTCCAAATCAATAGATTGTTATTATAACATACCACATTAGCACGGTAAAGTAAAGGGATTTGCGCCCGGTGCCTAAAATTTAATACAAATCGGACACAAAAAAGCCCGGCCTGAGCCGGGCAAAAAATATCAATATCCGTTGGATTCCACGTCCACGGCCCTGCCCCAGTTGTCGTAAAGGGTGATGTTATCGGTCTTGGACTTGTGGACCACTTTTTTCTCGTTCCAGAAGAGGTCGTATTCGCCATCGCTGGTGATGGTGCCGACGGTGATTTCCGCATTGGCGGGGAGGGTGTAGCCGTCCGGGAAGGCGTAGAGCTCTTTGCCCTGGTCGGAATAGAGGGACCAGCCGGTCATGTCGCAGTCCGCGGACGCGCCGCGCAGGCGGATGAGGTCCTCGCCGGGGACGACGTCGGTGATGGTCACGTTGCTCATGGGCGCGTCGATGTTGACGAGCTGGGCCGACGCCTGCCCGCCGGAGAGGGTGACTTTAATGCCCAGCCCCGCGTCCTGGGTGACATAGGTGGTCACACCCGCCGCGGCCAGCCTTGACAGCACGCCGGGGTCGGGGGTGCCGGGCTTCTCCTGGCTGTCGGTGGAGACGATGCCGATCTGGGCGCGGGTGGCCCGGGCGAAGGCGTCGGAGGTGGCGTCGGAATCGGCGTGCTTGGGCACCTTCAGCACCGCGCAGGACAGGTCATCCCCCTGTCCCATCAGCACCGCTTCCTCGGGCAGCTCCATGTCTCCGGTCAGCAGGACGCGGCCCTGGGCGGTCTCCAGCATCATCACAAGGGAGTTGTTGTCGTCGGTGTCGTCGAACAGCTGGCTTGGGGCCAGCACTTTGAGCGCCGCGCCGGTGCCGCCGAGCTGAACGGTGTCCCCGCGCTGGAGCCACTGCACATCCTCATTGCGAATGTCGGCGGCCTTCACGGCGGGATGCTTCTTCTTGACGCCGGTGTACATCGCCGAGGCGTACCACGCGCCCACGGGGATGTCGCTCTCCGCCAGCCATTCCAGCCCGCCGGCGTGGTCGTTGTCCGTATGGGTCAGGAAAACCGCGTCCAGCGCCGTGACGTTCATGGCCCGCAGCGCCGCCCTCACGCGGCTCATGGCCTTGGTCCGCCCCGTGTCGATGAGACCGACCCAGTCATCCACCTTCAGGATCAGCGCGTCGCCCTTGCCGACGGTGGCTGCGAACAGCTCCACCGACTGCCCGCCGTAGCCCTCCGATACCCCCGCGCCGCAGCCCGCCAGCGTCGAAAGCAGCAGGCAGAGCGCCAGAAATTTGCTCATGAGCTTCATGATTGCCTCCAGTGTAGTCGTAGATAAATAGGGATTTGTCGGGGTGTTTGTTCGAGGCCACCTCATCCGCCCCTTCGGGGCACCTTCCCCTCAAGGGGAAGGCTTTTGGTTACCCGGTAGACCAGCCCCTGCCTTCCCCTTGAGGGAACCTCTAAAAAGTAGAGAGAAATCCAAACAAGGGATTGTCAGAGGTGGAAAAAACGAGAAAAGCAGGCATATT
>CACZXF010000080.1 GCA_902785105.1 uncultured Eubacteriales bacterium
TGCCTTTGGCAAAGTTGGTCTGGCCAAAGGCCAGACTGCCACGGCTCAAATCGAAGATTTGAGGCGCGGCACCGAAGCGCCGGATGAGGTGAACCCCCGCCACCCCGCCAAATTCCATTTTTATCGCGCTGTGCTTAACGGTTTTTCGGAGGGCAACAGCGCGTTGCTTGTCATGGGAGCACCCGTATGTTACAATGGCTTTAACAGGGAGGTGCTCGCATGAATACGGAAAATGTGATCTACAGGCTCAGGACGCGGGAGGGGCTTTCGCAGGATGAGCTGGCGGAGAAGGTGTTCGTCACCCGGCAGGCGGTGTCGCGCTGGGAGAATGGCGATACCGTGCCGAATACGGAGACGCTGAAGCTGCTGTCCCGGCTGTTCAAGGTTTCAATCAATACACTTCTCGGCTCGCCCCATGAGCTGATCTGCCAGTGCTGCGGTATGCCGCTGGAGGACGCCATCATCGGCAGGAATAAGGACGGCAGCCTCAATGAGGATTACTGCCAGTGGTGCTATGCCGACGGCGCCTATACCTACAGCAATATGGACGACCTCATCGACGTCTGCGTGGGCCACATGGCGGGAGAGGGCTTTTCCGAGGAACAGGCCCGCGCCTATCTGAAGCAGAAGCTCCCCACGCTGAATTACTGGAAGCGCTATCAGGAGCTCTCCGACGGCGGCCAGTTTGAGGCGTTCAAAAAACAGCTCATCGAGGAGATCAACGCCCTGCGCATCGAGGGGATGCCGAAGGTTGAAAAGCTCAACGCCCTCGTCGGCCGATATGTCAACCTCGAATACCGGCTTCCCAACGGCATCACCGCCAAATTCCTGGACGACAACACCACCTATCTGGGCAATCAGCTCGAATCCGACCTGGGCGGCGACCGCTGCTTCGGCGTGCTGGCGAATATGGACTTCATACTGGTCTGCACCTATGAGAAGGACGGCGTCAACCCGGAGCTGGTGCTGTATAAAAAACGATAAGCGATAAAAAAGTGTCATCGGGAAACGTTCCCGGTGACATCTTTGTACGGACCTATCACAGGTACAGCCGCGCTTCCATCGCATTGGACAGGCCGTGGGGATTGGTCTTTCTGACTTTGAATGCCGCCTGGATGAAGTGTGCCATACGCCGGAAGAAAGCGGCCAGCGCGGTGGGTTTGGCGGAAGAGTAGCTGTAACGGGTAATGCCTCTGTAATTCATCGTGGTTTCCATGGTAAAATCCTCCTTTGCGGCGCTGTGCGCCTGTCGTTTTCGTTTTTTGTTAGATGGATTATACCACGGCGTTTGTCACAAAACACTCACACGATTTAAACTCCGCTAAACGCAAAACAGGGACAGTTTAAAGAAAACCGTCCCTGTTGATAACGTTTTTATGTCAGTCCTCCAGCGAGGAGCTTGTAGAGCAAGGTGTAGAGCGCCTGGGCCTCCTCGGGGGCGAGGTGGACGCACCCGGCCATCTGGGGCGGGATGCGGGCGGCGGGGATTTTGAGGGCCTCGCCCTTTTCGGTGAGGGCGACGATGAGGTTGCGCTCATCCTGGGGGTCGCGGCCCCGGGTGACGAGGCCCTTTTCCTCCAATTTCTTGAGCACGGGGGTCAGGGTCCCGGAATCGAGGTAGAGGCGTTCCCCGAGCTGCTTGGAGGTGACCTGATGATATTCCCAGAGCAGCATCATGGTGATGTACTGGGTGTAGGTCAGGTCGATCTCATCCAGATAGGGCTTGTAGCGCTTGACGACCTCCCGCGCGCAGGCGTAGAGCGGGAAGCAGAGCTGGTTTTCCAGCTTCAGCGCGTCAAAGACGTCCCCCGCCATGGTCACTTGAGCTGGGCCTTGGCGAAATCCGCGGCCCGCTGGCAGTCCTCGGCGTTGGGGCGATTCTTGTGGAGCATCAGGAACGCGCCGGGGCAGTGGAAGTAGGCTTCGGACACGGTGACGCCCATGTCCTCCGCCGCGGCCTTGAGCTTGGCGTGGGTGGACTTGCCCGACGCGGAGGTGGACAGCACCACCAGCCGCCCGATGTCCCGGGCGTTCTGCTTCACGTAGGTCATGACCGCCTTGTCCGGGCTCCCGGCGTAGACGCTGGCGCAGAGGAAAACCACGTCGGCCTTGCCCTCCACGGGCTCCTCCACGGTGCGCGCCGTCACCTTCAATGCTTTCGCCACCGCTTCGGCCAGCCGCTTCGTGTTGCCGCCGCGGCTGTGGTAGCGCACTTCAACCTTCATATTACGCGCTCTCCTTCGACTTTTCGTAGGCCTTCCGCACGGCCTTCGCCAGCTGGTCCGCGCAGGAGGTGGGCCGGCGGCCGCAGGTGTTGCCCTTCAGGTATTCCTCGATCTTCTCCACCGTCCAGCCGTTGACCAGCTTGGATATGGCCTTCAGGTTGCCGTTGCAGCCGCCGAGGAACTCGATGTTGGAGACGACGTTGTCGTCCAGGTCAAAGCTGATGAGCTGGCTGCAAACCATCTCGGTGGGCATGTTGTAGCGCATTACAGGATCTCCTCCACCTTCTTGGTGACCACCTTCATGTCCTCGGTGGGCTCGAAGCGGGCCACGATCTCACCCTCACGGTTCACGAGGAACTTGGTGAAGTTCCACTTGATGTTGCCGTTGTTCTTGTAATCCGGGTCCATCTTGCTCACGATGGGCTTGAGTATCAGCCCCATCGGGCCGCTGAAGCCGGCGAACCTGGTCTCGCTGGTCAGGTACTTGTAGAGGGGCGCGGCGTTCTCGCCGTTGACGTCGATCTTGGAAAACTGGGGGAAGGTGATGCCGAAGCGGCCGGTGCAGAAGGTGTGGATCTCCTCGTCGGAGCCGGGGGCCTGGTTCATGAACTGGTTGCAGGGGAAGTCCAGGATCTCCAGGCCGTCGTCGTGGTGCGCCGTGTAGAGCTCCTGCAGGGGAGCATACTGGGGGGTGAAGCCGCAGCCCGTCGCCGTGTTGACGATCAGAAGCACCTTGCCCTTGTACTGCTCCATCGAAACCTCGCTGCCATCCTGCGCCTTGAAAGTGTAATCATAAATGCTCATATTCAAACCTCCTATAAATTGGTGTCAATTCAATTGAACTAAATTAATTATAGCGAACAAACCATGCTTTGTCAATAGGAAAGGATTAAATGAATGTTAATTTGTTTGGCCTGACAAATTGGAATTTGGTAGGTTGAGTGGGAATCCACCTCATCCGGCGCTTCGGTGCCGCGCCTCAAATCTTCGATTTGAGCCGTGGCAGTCTGGCCTTTGGCCAGACCAACTTTGCCAAAGGCAAAGGCTTTTGGAGCCGCCATTCTTAACTCCTTGCCTTCCCCTTGAGGAGCATCGAGCGCCCGGAAAACAGTCCAGTGGACTGTTTTCAGAGAGATGGGGCCGGCAGGCCCTTGTCAAGTGCCCGTGAGGGCGGATGAGGTGGGTCTCGAACGACTTCCTGACAACTCCCCGTTTACCGCATCATCCTCTCCCCATCCAGCGTCAGCGCCTTCTTCTGCCAGCCCCGCTGCCCGCAGTGGGGGCATTTCATATAGCGGGTCCTGCCGAAGTGGGGGGCGAGGAACACGGCGCCCATGGTGGGGACGTAGCGCTCGCCGCATTTGGGACATTCATAGTAGCCCACGGACTGTTCCAGCCACAGGGCGCAGTGGGCGTCCGCCAGGAACACGGCGAGGCTGACGACGATGAGAACGATCTGCCAGCCCCTGTCCTTCACCGCGTAGCTCGCGGCGAACATGCCTATGAACAGCGTGAAGGTGCCGGACAGGCCGATCACCCATTCCAGCGAAAGCAGCTTGCGGTTGGCGGCCTCCTCCTGCCGCCGGAGCAGCACGAGGTTTTCCTCGGCCATCTTCTTATAATCCTCCATGTTCAGCTTCTCCCCGCTCAGCAGCTCGTTGACGTCGATTTGCAGCAGGCCGCACAGCTCCAGCATGATGGAGGAATCCGGCATACTCCTGCCGTTTTCCCACTTGGACACCGCGCGGTCCGTGATGTTCAGCTTTTCCGCCAGCGCGGCCTGGGTCAGTCCCTGGGCCTTGCGCCGCTCGGCGATGAAGCGGCCGATCTTGATCTGATCCACGGGGAGCCCTCCTTTCATGGACGATTTTACTGCGATTGCAAGCGAAAGAACATGAACCGGTGGTTGAAAACAGGCTCAACCGTTGGTTGAGGGACTGAAAAATGGGAATTTGCGGGGCGACGAACCTCTCGGTCATCCTTCTCAGACGGCTTTCAATTACCCCCACTATATCACACCCACCGCCCAATGTCCATAGCGGCAAGCCGAATGATTGAACCTTTCCCATCTTCTGAACGTCTAAATGACTGTGAAACAAAATCAGGAGGAAAAATGTATATGAAGCGATTGATATGCGCCGCGCTGGCGGTGCTGCTGTGCCTCGGTGCGGCGCTGGCCGAGGGCGGTATGCTGACCTTTACATCCGGGGACACCGAGCAAAAGTTAGAGGAAATGATCCCGATACTGGACAGCCTGGCGGTGAGTCTGAACGTCGTCAGCGACGACGCGGCCTTCCGCGTGGCCTACGACCCGGAGGACAGCCAGCTCATCTGGAACCAGCTCTGGCGGCTGAGCGCGGACTGGCTCTCCATGACGGAGGAATACCAAGCTGTGGACGGTCTGAAGGTGCCCGCGGCGCTGCTGGAATCCTGTGCCCAGGCGGCCTTCGGGGCCCGCTGGAACCCGCTGCCGGCCATCCCCAACAGCACGGCGGCCGGGGCGGTGGTCTACGACCCGGCGGCGGACGCCTATCGCGTGCAGGTGACCGGCGGCGACGGCCACACCTTCGCCATCGAGAGCTATGCCGCCGACGGCACGGCGATGGTGGTCAACGGCGGCCTCTACGACCTCGCCGGACAGCGCCAGGGCGGCATGACGGCCCGTCTGGAGCCCGCCCCGGAAGGCGCGCTGTATCCCTATGTGGTGATGGACGCCCATGCCGAGACGGACGCCGATTTTACCGGCCTGTGGGCCACGCTCTGCAACATCCGCTGGACTGCGCCTGAGTCCACGGCCACGCCCCTGCCCACTGTCACGCCGGTCCCGGCCACGGCGACGCCCGCAGTCAGCTATCGCGTGCTGACCTCCGGCAGCCGGGGCGAGGATGTCCGCGCCATGCAGCAGCGATTGAATGAACTGGGCTATAACTGCGGCAGCGCCGACGGCGTGTTTGGCAGCGGTACCCGGCGGGCGGTGATCTATTTCCAGGAGGCGCTGGGCTACAGCCAAAACGGCGAGGCCGGCGTGGAGCTGCAAAGGCGGCTGTTCTCTGCCAGCGCCCCGGAATATGAGCGCTATGTCACGCTGAAGCGGGGCTCCAAGGGTATCCGCGTGGAGAACCTCCAGGACCGCCTGCGGGAGCTGGGCTACACCGGCGCGCCCTCGGACGGCAGCTTTGGCGCGCGCCTGCAGGAGGCCGTGCGGCTGTTCCAGCGGGAGGCCGGTTTGAGCGCCGACGGCGTGGCCGGTCCCTCCACCCTCAAGGCGCTGGACCGCAGCGGCGCGCCCTATTGCACGGATTTCATCGACCTGCAAAAGGGCGATTCCGGTTCCAGGGTCAAGGAGATGCAGCACCGCCTCAGGGAGCTGGGCTTCTACGACCACCACGCCAGCGGCAAGTATGACGGCAACACCGTGGAGGCCGTGGCCGCCTTCAAGGATTACTACGACCTGCACGGCAACGGCAAGTCCGCCGACGCCGACGTCATCAACATGATGTTCGACGACCTCGAGCCCATCGAAAGGGAAGAGGAGGATTATGACGAGGAAGAATTTATCCCTGTCCCCGTCGTGATCGTTGATGACGAAGACGAAGAAGACGATATTGACGATGATATCCCCGCCGTGGACGTCGGCGATGGCGAAAATGAGTACGACCCCGATGAAGACGATGATTATGTCGAAGACGATTACATCGAGGAGGATGAGCCTGTCGAGGAGGATGAGCCCATCGAGGATGAGGACGATGACGTGGAAGGGGAATCCTGAGCGGGGATTCCGTCTTGGCAATTTACACACGGTGTAACTACTCAGTCCAGGCGTCAAATTGGAATTTGGCGGGGTGAGCGGGAGTCCACCTCATCCGCCCCTTCGGGGCACCTTCCCCTCAAGGGGAAGGCTTTTGGGTCCCGTGGTTTCCAGCCCCTGCCTTCCCCTTGAGGAGCATCGAGCGCCCGGAAAACAGTCCAGTGGACTGTTTTCAGTGAGATGGGGCCGGCAGGCCCTTGTCAAGTGCCACGCTTGACACGCCGCCGCCGGTGCTGTATAATGGTTTTGTACTTGAGAACTCCCGCCTTAAGTAGGACCTAAGACAAACGCCCCCGAGTAGTTGCAGCTACCCGGGGGCATTTTTTATCTGCGTAAACCGAAGAAAATCGTCAACGCGAGACTTGCAACGGCAATCAAAGCCATGAACAATTCAAGGTTTGTCATGCCCATCACCTCCCGCCATAAAGTACAGCGGGAGCGCTCCCGGGCTTTCGCCCTGCCATTTCCAGCAGGGAAATTATAACACATACCCTGCAATTGGTCATGTTAAATTTCATACTGCCTCAAAAACAGAATGTGAACGCAAAGCGGGGATGTTATAATGCGCATGTCCAATGAGTAAAAAAGTTACTTTCGGAGGCTGGCTCATGCGCTTACATATCATCCATCATCACTCCCGCCGGGCGGGCTACGAGATCGACATGCTGAACGGGCCGGTGATGCCGAAGCTGCTGGCCTTCGCGGTGCCCCTGATACTGTCCAGCGTATTGCAGCTCACCTTCAACGCGGCGGACGTGATCGTGGTGGGCAAGTTCGAGGGCGACGCGGCGCTGGCGGCGGTGGGCGCGCCGGGCTCGCTGATCAACCTGCTGGTGAACCTGTTCCTGGGGCTGTCGGTGGGCGCGAACGTGGTCGTGGCCCGGTATCACGGCGCGGGGGACATCCGGCAGACCGGCGACGCCGTCCACACCGCCATGCTGATGAGCATATTAAGCGGCCTGGGCGTGGGCGTGTTCGGCTTCTTCCTGGCGGGGAAGTTTTTGAGCTGGATGAACACCCCGGCGGACGTGCTGCCCCTGTCCACCGCCTACATGCGCATCTATTTCTTAGGAATGCCCGCCAACATGATCTATAACTTCGGCGCGGCCATCCTCCGCGCCATCGGCGACACCCGCCGCCCGCTGATGTATCTGACCGTGGCGGGCGTGGTGAACGTCATACTGAACATCATCTTTGTGGCGGCCTTCCACATGGGCGTCAGCGGCGTGGCCTGGGCCACCATCACCGCCCAGATCATCTCCGCCATACTGGTGGTCCTCTGCCTCATCCGCACCGAGGGCGACATCCACCTGGACCCCCGCCGCCTGCGGCTCAACGCCTCCAAGGCGCTGGAGATCGCCAAGATCGGCATTCCCGCCGGCCTCCAGGGCATCTGCTTCTCCATCTCCAACGTCATCATACAGGCCACGGTGAACTCCTTCGGCACCATCGTCACCGCGGGCAACACCGCCGCCTCCAACATCGAGGGCTATATCTACGTCTGCATGAACGCCATGCACCAGGCGGCCATCACCTTCACCAGCCAGAACGTGGGCGCGCGCCGGTATGATCGCATATCGAAGGTCTGCCGCGCCTCGCTGCTGGCGGTGGTCAGCGTCGGCGCGGGGCTGGGCGTGATACTGCTGCTGTTCATGCGGGTGTTCTTCCACATCTATACCGACGACCCCGAGGTCATCGCCGCCGCATCCATGCGCTCCCGAATCATCGGCTCCACCTATTACCTCTGCGGTATGCAGGACGTCATGGTGGGCGTGCTGCGCGGCATGGGGGAATCCGTCGCGCCGATGTTCGTGTCGGTCATGGGCATATGCGTGCTCAGGCTGGTGTGGATCTGGTGCGTCTATCCCTTCAATCCGACGCTGACCATGCTCTATCTGTCCTATCCCATATCGTGGATCATCACCTTCTGCGTCCACTTCAGCCTCTACCTGTGGGTGAAAAAGAAGAGGTTCAGCGTGTGAAGTCCGATCGGGCGGGCGGCGCAACGCCGCCCCTACAATGTCTGTGCGTGTATCGGCGAAGTGCGTTTAATAATACACAGTATCCCTGTAGGGGCGGCGTTTCGCCGCCCGCCCTCCGCAGGCTTGACGCGGACGAATAAAGATGTTATATTTAACATAGGTCGTTTGTCAGAAAATTGCAAATTAAAAGGAGATCGATATTCATGGACGCAAAAATCACTGTGCGCAAAGCGCTGGAAAACGGGCTGGTGGTGCCGGCCTTCAATATCCCCTATCCGCCGATGCTGAAGGCCGTGGCCGAGGCCGTGCGGGACGAAAACAGCGTGGCGATGATACAGGTCGCCCGGCTGGAGTGGGAGAAGTTTGAATCGGTGAGCCTTGAAAACATCGCCGAGGAATACGGGAAGTACGCCGTCCCCGGCCACACGCTGCTGCACCTGGACCACGTGCCGGTGATCGACGAGGATCATCTGGAGGTGGACTATTTAAGTCTCATCAAGCGGGCCATCGCGGCGGGCTATCAGTCGGTGATGGTGGACGCCTCCCGGCTGCACCTCAATGGCAACATCGCGGCCACCAAGGCCGTGGCGGACATCGCCCACGCCGCCGGCATCCCGGTGGAGGCCGAGCTGGGCGCGGTGATGGGCCACGAGACCGCCCAGGCCACCATTCCCTATGACGAGATCTTTGAAAAGAAGCTGGGCTTCACCGAGGTGGCCGACGCGCTGAAATTCGCCAGAGAGAGCGATTGCGACTGGCTCTCCGTGGCGGTGGGCAGCGTCCACGGCGCCATCGCCGACAACCTGAAGGACCAGAAAAAGCCCGCGGCGCGGCTGGACATCGAGCGCATCGCCGAGCTGAAGGCGGCTCTGGGCATCCCGCTGGTGCTCCACGGCGGCAGCGGCATCGAAAACGACTACATCACCCGCGGCATCAAGGCCGGCATCGCCAAGATCAACGTCGGCACCGAGATCCGTCAGCCCTACGAGCGCGCTATGCGCGAAAAGAACGACGTGGAATACGCCCGCGAAAAGGTCTACACCCGCACCCGCGAGCTGATCCGCGATTTCCTGCACACGGCGGGGGACGCGGAGGTTCTCGCATAGGGGGACGCTCAGGGGGACGCTGTCCCCCTGAAACCCCCTGCCAAAGGGTCATTGACCCTTTGGAAACCCATTTGACCGCGCCGCTGGCGGCGCGGGGGACGGATGATTATGATGAAAAAGATTGATTTGAATGGCAGGCGCGCCCTGATCACCGGCGCGGGAGGCGGCATTGGACGGGCGATGGCCTTGCGGCTGGCGGAGGACGGCATGAAGCTGGCCCTGGTGGGGCGCGACCCGGAGAAGCTGGTACGCACCGCCGCGCTGACGGGGCGGCCGCTGGACATGCTGGTGCTGCCTGTGGACCTGACGAAGCCCCGGGGCATCGACGACGTGATGCACATCATGGAGGGCCACTTCAAGGGGCTGGATGTGCTCATCAACAACGCGGGCATGGCGCTGAACAAGTCCTTTGAGGAGACGACGCTGGACGAGTACGACAGGATCATGGCCATCAACGCCCGGGTCCCCTTCGAGCTGTGCCGCCGGTGCCTGCCGCTTTTGAGGACGTCCGACTGCCCGACCATCATCAATATCGGCTCGGTGGTGTCCCACAAGGGCTATGTCCATCAGGCCGCCTACGCCGCCTCCAAGCACGCGCTGCTGGGCATGACCAAGGCGCTGGCGAAGGAGGTCGCCCCCGAGGGCATCCGCGTTCACATGCTCTCCCCCGGCGGCGTCTACACCGACATGGTGAAGATCGCCCGCCCCGACCTCTCCGAGGAGGGCATGATCGCCCCCGAGGAGGTGGCTGAGCTGGCCGCCTTCCTCATCGAGCACCGGGGAAACGGAGTCATTGATGAGATAGAGATACATCGGGCAGGAAAGGAACCGTTCCTGTAATAAATTGAAAATTGAGAATTGAAAATTGAAAATTATTGGCAGAGGGTGCACAAATCTATGGCAGGTCGTAGGGGCGGCGTTTCGCCGCCCGCCCGTTAGCGGCTGTACATTGCGCAGAGGCGGGCGCCGAAACGGCGCCCCTACAGGGCTTACATCAGATTTTGAGCAGTGTTCGATGAAACATACGACGCGCCGGTAACCCTAATTTTCAATTATCAATTTTCCATTTTCAATTCACAAAAAAGGAGTGTAACCCATCATGGAGCCCATCTACGTCACCGGGCATCGGAACCCGGATACCGATTCCATCGTTTCGGCGATGGCCTACGCCCAGTTGAGAAACGCGCTGGGCGAGCGGGAATACGTGGCGGCGCGGCTGGGGCGCATCAGCGACGAGACCCAGCTTGTGCTGGACCACTTCGGCTTCGAGCCGCCGGTATTGATACGAAATCTGAGAAATCAGGTCAGCGATTTGCAGTTCGACACGCCGCCGGTGTTGAACCGGGCGGTGACGGTGGACCACGCCTGGCAGCTGTTGCATCAGGATGAAAACATGCTGGCCCTGCCCGTGGTCAACGACAACGGCACGCTCTACGGCATGCTGTCCACCAACCGCATCGCCGTCCACGACATGCAGTCCATACAGGATTCGGAGATCGAGGACATCCCCGTGTTCAACCTGGTCAGCGTGCTGGAGGGCAACATCGTGCTGGACCGGGAGGACCCGACGCTGAACGTCTCCGGCCGGGTGAACATCGCCCTGCCCGCCAACGCCGAGGAATCCATCCGCATGAACGAGCAGACCATCCTCCTCTGCGGCAACCAGCCGGAGGTGATACTGGACGCCCTGAAGGCCAACGTGGCCTGCATCGTGCTGTGCCAGGCGGGTCTGCCGGAGGAGGCCCACGACATCCCCTGCAACTCCGTGGTCATCTCCACGCCCCACGACCCTTACCGCGCCGCCCGGATGATATTCCTCTCCGCGCCGGTGGGCCGGGTCTGCCGCACCACGAATCTGTGCGCGGCAAAGCTCTCCGATTACGTGGACGACGTGCTGAAGATGGCCCACGACAACAAGCACCGGACCTTCCCCGTGGTGGACGACGAGATGAAGGTGGTGGGCACGCTGAGCCGCATCCACCTGATCAAGCCCCGCCGCAAGCGCGTGGTGCTGGTGGACCACAACGAGGTGGCCCAGTCGGTGCCGGGGCTGGATCAGGCGGACATCATGCAGATCATCGACCATCACCGCCTCGCCGACGTCCAGACCTCCAACCCCATCTACGTCCGCAATGAGCCCGTGGGCTCCACTGCCACCATCATCGCCGGGATGTACATGGAGCGGGGCCTGATGCCCACCAAGGCCATGGCGGGGATGATCACCTGCGCCATACTGTCGGACACGCTGATGTTCAAGTCCCCCACCTGCACGCCCAGGGACATCCAGACCGCCCACCGCATGGCCGGCATCGCCCATGAGTCCATCGAGGACCTGGGCCGCCTGATCTTTTCCGCCGCCACCTCCGAGCAGAAGTCCGCCGGCGACATCCTCTTCCAGGATTACAAGGAGTTCGCCCTGGCCGGGCACACCCTCTGCGTGGGGCAGGTGGTCACGCTGGACGCCGAGCGCGTCATGAACCGCAAGGACGACTTCCTCGCCGCCATGCAGGCCCGCGTGGACGCCCGCCACTACGATCTGCTCATGTTCCTCATCACCGACATGCTCCAGGAGGGCTCCCACCTGCTCTTCATCGGCGACAGCGAGATCATCGCCAACGCCTTCAAGGTCACTCCGGAAAACAACCACGCCTTCCTGCCCGGCATACTGTCCAGGAAGAAGCAGGTCATACCGGCGCTGTCGGCGTATTGGGTGAGCAATAATGAAGTTTGATTGTGTTGGGAGTTGGAAGTTGGGAGTGGGAAGTTGCGCAGGAATTTGTACCGCCACTTCCAACTTCCCACTTTCCACTCCCCACTTCCCCTTTCAACCTTTACCTTCCCCCCGTTGACGTTTCCCCACATTTTTGATATAATTAAGCTGTGATCAATGATGTGGCGAAGGGGGGCGCGAAGGATGAAGCGTGTGATTGCGGCGCTGCTGGCCGTGGCGATGTGCCTGAGCCTGTGCGCCCTGGCAAGCTCGGCGGACGGGGACGCCTGGGTGCAGGCCAAGACGAAGGCCACCCTGCGCAAGGAACCCAGCACGGAGGCCCCGGCGGTCAAGGCCGTGTCCAAGGGCGCGGAGCTTGAATACCTGGGCAAGTCCAGGGACGGCAAGTGGTACAAGGTCTCCTACAAGGGCGTCAAGGGCTGGGTCCCCACCAGCGAGGCGTCACTCAAATGGTCCACATTCTATTGATATGAACGCGGGCGGCAAACCGGAAAGGTTTGCCGCCCGCGGCTTTTGGAGGGTGAGAAGCAGGGTAAACAGGGATTTGTCGTCACCGGGGATGCTTCTCCCTGAGGCCTTAATGTGTCATCGGGGACGGTTCTCCGTGACACTTTTTTGAAAGGAATAGACGGACAGTCTTTCCCTATAAACAAGGATTTATCGGGGAGTTTGTTCAAGGCCACCTCATCCGCCCTCACGGGCACTTGACAAGGGCCTGCCGGCCCCATCTCTCTGAAAACAGTCCACTGGACTGTTTTCCGGGCGTTCGATGCTCCTCAAGGGGAAGGCGAGGGGCTGGAAAACCGGGGTCCAAAAGCCTTCCCCTTGAGGGGAAGGTGCCCCGAAGGGGCGGATGAGGTGAACCCCCGTCTCCCCTGCAAATTCCAATTTACCCGACAAAAAACAAGCGCCTCCCGATTTGGGAAGCGCTCGTTTTATTCAGCGGTTTAGCACACGCCCTGGGCGTACATGGCGTCGGCGACCTTGAGGAAGCCCGCGATGTTCGCGCCGGCCTCGAAGTTGCCCTCCTTGCCGTACTCCTTGGCGGCGTTGGCCACATTGTGGTAGATGCCGACCATGATCTGCTTCAGCTTGGCGTCCACCTCGTCGGCGGTCCAGCTCAGGCGCTCGGAGTTCTGGCTCATCTCCAGGGCGGAGGTGGCGACGCCGCCGGCGTTGGCGGCCTTGGCGGGTCCAAAGAGCACGCCCGCGGCCTGCAGGGCCTCGATGCCCTCCATCACGGTGGGCATGTTCGCGCCTTCGGAGACGCACCAGCAGCCATTCTTGATCAGGGTCTGGGCGGATTCCAGGCTGATCTCGTTCTGGGTGGCGCAGGGCAGTGCGATGTCGCAGGGGATGGTCCAGATGCCGGAGCAGCCCACATGGTACTCGGCGTTCGGATGGGTGTCCGCATACTCCTTGATGCGGCCGCGCTTGACTTCCTTGATTTGCTTGACGCAGGCCAGGTCGATGCCGTCCTTGTCGTAGACGTAGCCGTTGGAATCGCTCATGGCGACCACCTTCGCGCCGAGCTGGGTGGCCTTCTCGACGGCGTAGATGGCGACGTTGCCGGAGCCGGAGACCACCACGGTGTTGCCCTTGAAGGACTTGCCGGCGGCGTTGAGCATCTCCTCGGTGAAGTAGCACAGGCCGTAGCCGGTGGCCTGGGTGCGGACCAGGGAGCCGCCGTAGCTGAGGCCCTTGCCGGTCAGGACGCCCTCATACTTGCCGGTGATGCGCTTGTACTGGCCGTAGAGATAGCCGATCTCGCGGGCGCCCACGCCGATGTCGCCGGCGGGCACGTCAACATCCGCGCCGATGTACTTGTACAGCTCCGTCATGAAGCTCTGGCAGAAGCGCATGACCTCGAAATCGCTCTTGCCCTTGGGGTCGAAGTCGGAGCCGCCCTTGCCGCCGCCGATGGGCAGGCCGGTCAGGCTGTTCTTCAGGGTCTGCTCGAAGGCCAGGAACTTCACGGTATCCTCGGTGACGGAGGGATGCAGCCGCAGGCCGCCCTTGTACGGGCCGATGGCGCTGTTGCCCTGCACGCGATAGCCCCGGTTCACCCGAACGTTGCCCGCGTCGTCGATCCACGGCACGCGGAACTTCACCACGCGCTCCTGCTCCACGAACAGCTCCAGCACGCCCGCACGGACGTATTCGGGATGCTTCTCCACGACGGGCTCGATGGATTCCAGAACGCTCTTCACGGTGATCAGAAACTGCTTGTCGTTGGGGTTGCGCGCCTCGACGCGCGCCATCAGGTCAATCAGATACGCATTGGTCAGTGCCATGTTATAGCCTCCTTGCTGATGTCACATCCGTCACTGAATGAGGATGTCCGCCCTTGGAATTGCCGGGATGCCCCGGCTACGGGAAATATTATAAAGGCATTTTTAACCTTTTGCAAGAATATTCTGCGTTAAATTGCATTTTGAACCGTGATTTTTTTGTAAAGATGAATAATCAAAGAAGTGATTCCTGCAAATTTCGGGGCCTATCCCCGAATTTGACGGACAATATGCGCATTTTTAGACATTTGTCGCTGCAATATGAATTTTCTATAAGTGGCCAAATGAATTTTAAGTTTGCGGAAAATTCACTTGCCTTTGAATGGGGGATGAAGTATACTGTTATGTATTGTTGATAGAGTTGGGAGTGGGAAGTTGGGAGTTGGGAGTGGCGGCGCAAAGCCCGGCGGACGCGGTGAGCCATCCCTTGAGGGGCGGGCGGCGAAACGCCGCCCCTACAGGGTTTGGAGGAAATCGGAAGGGCCTTCGCCTTTCACTCCCCACTCCCAACTCTGCGGCAGAACCATACATCAAAAAGGGAGGACGCGAGCAGTGAACAAGGTTTACATTCCGGAGGGCTACCGGCCGCCGCTGGGCACATTCGACACGCAGCTGGCCATCGAATTCATCAAGCACAACTTCCAGCAGGAGCTGGCCTACGCGCTGAACCTGCGCCGGGTGTCCGCGCCGCTGTTCGTGCGGCGGGAATCGGGCCTGAACGACAACCTGAACGGCGTGGAGCGTCCCGTGGACTTCGACGTGCCCGCCGTGGGCGGCAGCACGGGCGAGGTGGTCCACTCACTGGCGAAGTGGAAGCGGCTGGCATTGAAGCGCTACGATTTCCACGTGGGCCGCGGCCTCTATACCGATATGAACGCCATACGCCGCGATGAGGAGCTGGACAACATCCACTCCATCTACGTGGACCAGTGGGACTGGGAGAAGATCATCACCCGTGAGGACCGCACTTTGGATTATTTGAAGCGCACCGCCCAGGACATCGTCCACTGCGTGGTGGACGTGTCCGACCGCCTGCGCCGGGAGTTCACCTCCATCCATGTGAAGCTCAACCGGGACATGGCCTGCGTGACTACCCAGGAGCTGGAGGACATGTACCCCGACCTCAAGACCGGCTCCGAGCGGGAGAACGCCTTTTTGAAGGAGCATAAGACCGCCCTCATCATGCAGATCGGCGGCAAGCTGAAGTCCGGCAAGCCCCACGACGGCCGCGCCCCGGACTACGACGACTGGGCGCTGAACGGCGACATCCTCTTCTGGAACGACGTGCTGGGCCGCGCCTTTGAGATTTCGTCGATGGGCATCCGCGTGGACGCCGAATCGCTGGACCGGCAGTTGAAGCTGGCCGGCTGCGAGGAGCGCCGGAAGCTCCCCTTCCATCAAATGCTGCTAAACGACGAACTGCCCCTCACCATCGGTGGCGGCATCGGCCAGAGCCGCCTGTGTATGCTCATGATGGGCAACGCCCACATCGGCGAGGTCCAGTCCAGCATATGGGACGATGAGACCAACGCGGCCTGCGCGGAGAAGGGGATACTGCTGCTGTAAACGGGGATTGTTTGTTTGAATTGAAAATTGAAAATGGAAAATTGAAAATTGAGTTACCGGCTTGCGAACCTGACGAACAGCGTTATTGTAGGGGCGGCGTTGCGCCGCCCGCCGGTTTTCAATTTTCAATTATCAATTTTCAATTCATCCCTCCCGACAAATTTCAATTTGTTTTACTGAATAATACACCAAGGGCCGCCTCGCATCATGAGGCGGCCCTTTGCGCGGCTTCCGTCAGAAGTGGAGGCCGATGAGTATGTTCAGTATGTCGGTGGAGGAGACGTCCTTGCTGTCGGGATAGATGAGGTAGTTGAGCTTGCCGTCGTCGGCGGTGTAGAGGAAGTAGTCGTCGTAGTCCTCCTCTGAGACCAGCAGGCCGTCCAGGTCCTTGAAGCCGTCGTCCTTGATGACGTAGTAGTTCATGCCGCCGTTTTCGTAGGCGGAGGTGGTGATGTCCACGGTGATGTTGCTGCCGGTCTCGGCGTTCACCAGCATACAGGACACGTCCTCGTACTGCTCATCGACGGAAATATCCTCCAGGGCATAGCCCTCGGGCAGCCAGTCGAATTTGGGATTCGCGAAGGCCAGTCCCTCTTTCTCGGCCTCGGGCTCAGGCTCCTCCGCCTCGGGGGTTTCGTCGGCTTCCGGGGCTACGTCGGCCGGGGGCGTCTGGGTGAATATGCCCGCAAGGGTCTGCACGTCCGCGCTGTTCATCAGCAGCTTGAAATCCTCGCTCAGGTTGGCCATCAGCGCGGGGAAGCTGTAATCCGCCAGGGCCACGGCGTCCTCGCCGCTGACGCGGCGCTCGGTGACGTCGTTGGTGATCACCACGTCGAATTCCGCGGCGTAGCTCTCCTCACCGGTCTTGGCGTTGCAGGCGACGTGGCTGGAGCCGGAGCCGTCCGGGTCGTGGTCGCCGTCCAGGGTGAGATCGACGTGGGTGCCGCCGGCGGCATCCAGCGTGGCGTTGACGGTGCGCTCGATGATATCGCCATTGTGGGTTACATCGTAGTCCAGGGTGATGTACAGCGCGTCCTCGCCGTCGCCCTCGCCGTCCTCGTCGGCGGTGCCCTCCTCGGGATTGCCGGTGACGGTCATCGTGGTGTGGCTGTCCAGGTTGTCACGGCTGTATTCCACATAGGTGCTCAGGGTCAGGCCGTTCATGGGCACATCGAAGGTCACGGTGGAGTATTCGTCGTCGTCCATGCGGGCCTGATGGATGTTGTAGGAGATGGGCCCCATCGGTTCAGCGTCCGCGCTCGTCGGCAGGGCGGGCGGGGTGACGGTCAGCTTGCCGTCCATCATCACCAGGCCGTTTTCCGCGATGCTCTCGGACATCCGCATGGTCATGCCGAACTTCTCAGCGAGGTCCGCATAGCTGGTCGCGCCGGACAGGCCCGTTTCCTCCGGCATCTGGGCGAGAAATTTGAAGTAGGCGTCCCGGTAGCCGGCCAGCCGCTTGTCCGTGTCCAGGATGGCGTCCGTCAGCGCGCCGATCTGCGCCCCGTCCAGCGTGTACTCGTAGGTCATTACGTCATAGAGGTCGCCGTCGTATTCCACCTTGCCCGGCACGCCCTCGCCGCGCTCCACCATCTGGTCGTAGATCTCCCAGGAGCGCTTGCGCATGGCTGCCATCTCGTCCTCGTTCTGCATCAGGGACATCGCGTCGGCGTAGGCTGGCAGCATGTCCGCGTAGGCGCTGAGCATGGCGTCGAGACTGGCGTTATCGCCGTTCGCGCCCATGAGGCTGCTCAGCAGCGGCTCCATATCCGCGGCGGTGACCGCCAGCGTCTGGCCGTCCTTGTCGTTTTTCAGCAGCAGGCTGTTTTCCGTCACGGCGAGCTGGAAGGGGAGATAGATATCGCTGTTGTCGCCGATATAGAAGTCGTAGAGCGTCTGGGTCCCGTCCGCGGTCACGCCCAGCGTGGCGTAGAGGTCCAGAACGGCGTCGTCATCGTTGTGGGAGACCTCTAAGTTTCCGATGGTCATCACACGGCCCAGCGGCTCCTCCGGCAGCGCCGACGTCGTCGCGCCCGTCAGCAGCATCGCCAGACTCATCAGTATCGCAAGCAGGTTCGCCATATTCGTACCCTCCTGTCTGTGTCCATATTTCATCTTCATATTATCATGTTTTTCATGCCTTTGCAATCTTTTCCCCGGCAATAACTTATTTTTGGTGCAGTTATGTCACTGTTTTTAGGTGAGAGTAATAAACGGGGGATTTATCGGGATGTTCGTTCGAAGCCACCTCATCCGCCCTCACGGGCACTTGACAAGGGCCTACCGGCCCCATCTCACTGAAAACAGTCCACTGGACTGTTTTCCGGGCGTTCGAGGGCTCCAAAAGCCTTCCCCTTGAGGGGAAGGTGGCGCGAAGCGCCGGATGAGGTGAAACCCCGTGCCTCTACAAATTCCAATTCATCGAGCAGTCCCCAGCCCCAAAGTAAAATCCTATGTATCCAATTGGTTTATGCTTGACCTTGTGCCCGCCGCGTGCTACAATAGGAGCGACAAGGGCGCGGGGCGGGGCCTCGCGCGTTACAGGAGGACAGAATATGCGCGTATACATGGACAACGGGGCGACGACGCGGGTGACCGAGCCGGTCATGGCGGCGATGCAGCCCTATTTCTGTGAAATCTTCGGCAATCCCTCGTCGGTGCACGGCTTCGGGCGCGAGGCCCGGAAGGCTGTGGAGGCGGCGCGGGCCCAGGTGGCGAAGGCCATCGGCGCTCAGCCGAGGGAAATCTACTTCACCGGCTGCGGCACCGAGGCGGACAACTGGGCACTCAGGGGCGCGGCCTACGCCAATATCCGCAAGGGAAAGCACATCATCACCACCAACTTCGAGCACCACGCCATTCTCCACACCTGTCAGCAGTTGGAGAAGGAGGGCTTCGAGGTGACTTATCTGCCGGTGGACAGCGACGGACTGATCGCACCGGAGCAATTGGAGGCGGCTATCCGCCCGGACACCACGATCGTCAGCATCATGTACGCCAACAACGAGATCGGTACCATCGAGCCCATCCCTGCGCTGGCTCAGGTGGCGAAGGCCCACGGCGTGCTGTTCCACACCGACGCGGTGCAGGCCATCGGCCACGTCGCCATCGACGTGAAGGCGCAGAACATCGACCTGCTCTCCATGTCCGGCCACAAGTTCCACGCGCCCAAGGGCATCGGCGTGCTGTACATCCGTCAGGGCGTGCGGCTGGAGCGGCTGATGCAGGGCGGCGCTCAGGAGCGCGCCCAGCGCCCCGGCACGGAGAACCTGGCCGGCATCGTGGGCATCGGCAAGGCCATCGAGCTGGTGACGGAGGACATCGAGGCCCGCGCCGCCGAAATGCGGAAGGTCCGCGACCACCTGATCGACCGCATCATGAAGGAGATACCCTATACCAAACTGAACGGCCATCCCACACAGCGCATGTGCGGCAACGTCAACGTCTCCTTCCAGTTCATCGAGGGCGAATCGCTGCTGCTCCACCTCGATTTGAAGGGCATCGCGGCGTCCTCCGGCTCCGCCTGCACCTCCGGGTCCCTGGACCCCTCCCACGTGCTGCTGGCCATCGGACTGCCCCACGAGATCGCCCACGGCTCCCTCCGCCTGAGCCTGTGCGAGGAAAACACGATCGAAGAGGCCGACTACGTAGCCGACGCCCTCGTCGAAATCGTCGCCCGCCTCCGCGCCATGTCCCCGCTGTATGACGATTTCCTGAAGGGACAGGATACGGAGAGCACCTGCGGCACCTGCCCGAGAACTTAAAAAATAAGTGAGGAGTATCACTATGGAATATACCGAACAGGTCATGGACCATTTCATGAATCCCCGGAACATGGGGGAGATGGAGAACCCCAGCGGGGTGGGCACGGTGGGCAACGCCAAGTGCGGCGACATCATGCGGATCTATATCAAGGTTGAGGACGACGTCATCACCGACGTGAAATTCAAGACCTTCGGCTGCGGCGCGGCCATCGCCACCTCCAGCAAGGCCACGGAGCTGGTGAAGGGCAAGACGCTGGACGAGGCCCTCCAGATCACCAACAAGATGGTCATGGACGCCCTCGGCGGCCTGCCGCCGGTGAAGGTCCACTGCTCCGTCCTCGCCGAGGAAGCCCTCCACGCCGCCATACAGGATTACAAGGACCGCCTCGCCCGCGGCGAAAAGCCCGCGGAGGAGGAAGAGGAAGTAAGGTACGTCTGATAGGTTTTTCAGGGGAACGGGATTGCCCTGCTTCCTTTTTTAATTGAAAATTGAAAATGAATTGCGGCTGCCAGGTACCCCGGCAACTCAATTCTCAATTTTCAATTTTCCATTATCAATTATTTTCTCTGTACATCCCCCGCATGTTTATGCTATAATATTCCCATAATACTGCGCAAGCGGGAAGGGATGTCGGGGAAATGGAGATGAATCGGGAATTTGCGCTGCGATTTGAGCGGCATGAGGAAGAACTGAAGCGGCTCTATCTGGAGCTTTACCACGGCGATGTGACGGCCTGGGAATACTTCATCGGGATGATCGAGCGGGCCTACAACGATCGGCCGGAGGCCTTGAAGCTGATGGACCGGGCGCGGGAGGCGTGCCCGGACTGGTACAAGGGGAACGATTTGACGGGTATGCTGATGTATGTCAACTGCTTCGCGGGCACGCTCAAGGGGGTGCGGGAGAAGCTGGACTACATCGAGGAGAGCGGCGTCAACTATCTGCATCTGATGCCCCTGCTGGAGAGTCCGCCGGACAAGTCCGACGGCGGCTACGCGGTGAGCGATTTCCGCAAGGTCCAGCCGGAGCTGGGCACCATGGAGGACCTGGCCGAGCTGGCCAACGACTGCCACAGCCGGGGCATCGCCGTGTGCCTGGATTTCGTGATGAACCACACCTCGGACGAGCACGAATGGGCGAAGAAGGCCAAGGCCGGCGATGTCACCTGCCAGCAGCGCTATTTCTTCTATAACAACTGGGACATCCCCAACGCCTACGAGCAGACGGTGCCCCAGGTTTTCCCCACCACGGCTCCCGGCAACTTCAGCTGGTGCCCGGAGGTGGGCAAGGTGGTCATGACCACCTTCTGGCCCTATCAGTGGGATTTGAACTACGCCAACCCCATGGTTTTCAACGACATGACGGACAACATGCTCAACCTGTGCAACCACGGCGTTGACATCGTCCGCCTGGACGCCACGCCCTACATCTGGAAGGCGCTGGGCACGCCCTGCCGCAACCTGCCCCAGGTGCACACGCTGGTGCGGATGATGCGCATCGTCTGCGAGATCGTCTGCCCCGGCACGATGCTGCTGGGCGAGGTGGTCATGGAGCCCAGCAAGGTGGTGCCCTACTTCGGCTCCGTGGAGAAGCCTGAGTGCCACATGCTCTACAACGTCACCACCATGGCCTCCACCTGGCACACCGTCGCCACCCGGGACGTGAAACTCCTGCGCCATCAGCTCGGCCAGGTGTTCGCCCTGCCGAAGGAGTACACCTTCCTGAACTACCTCCGCTGCCACGATGACATCGGCTGGGGCCTGGACTACGACTTCCTGGGCCGCTTCGGCAATCAGGAGGTGCCCCACAAGCGGTTCCTCAATGATTACTTCTGCGGCTGGTTCCCCGGCAGCCCGTCCCGCGGCGAGCTGTACAACGACGACCCGCGCCTGGGCGACGCCCGCCTCTGCGGCACCACGGCGTCCCTGTGCGGCATACAGTCCTCCGTACAGCGCAATGACCCGGAGGCTCTGGAGACCGGCATCCGGCTGGACATCATGCTCCACGCCTATATGTTCACCCTCAGCGGCATCCCCGTCCTCTATTCCGGCGACGAGGTGGCCCAGTTCAACGACAACAGCTACCACGACGACCCCATCAAGCGCGAGGACAGCCGCTATCTCCACCGCGGCAACATGGACTGGGAACGCGCCGAGAAGCGCAAGGACCCGGAGAGCGTCGAGGGCCGCGTGTTCCAGGCGCTGCGGAAGCTGGAGACCATCCGCGAGGAAAAGCAGGTGTTCTCCGGCGACGCCGACACCTGGATCATCGACACCCATGACGACCGCGTCCTCGGCATCGGCCGCTATCGCCAGGGACAGAAGCTGCTGGCCCTGTTCAACTTCGGCGACAACGAGGTCATCCTCCATCTCGGCGAGACGGACCCCTACACTGACCTCTGGACCGGCAAGCCCCGCAGCGCCTACGCCACCGCCATACTGCCCAAGGACTTCGCCTGGCTCTTCCTCGATTACAACGACCCCGCGGTGAATGTGCCGGTGGAGGAGGAAGAGGAATAATACGGACAGAGCGGCTGATAAATTGGAATTTGTCGGGGAATCAAACCAACCCTGTAGGGGCGCCGTTTCGGCGCCCGCCCCCAACGAAACGCATCGTCCTACCCGGCGGGCGGCGCAACGC
>CACZXF010000081.1 GCA_902785105.1 uncultured Eubacteriales bacterium
TACTTGAATCCATGTTATGATGTAGCGCCGTATACCTGACCGGTACGTACGGTGCAACGGGAGGGGCGAGGGCTATGGCCCTCCTTCTACCCTATTGGGCTGAACCTTTACAAAAGCTGGGTATTTTTGGCCAAACGCTTGAAAATACAGAACACGCGCAATATGATAAACAGGGAAAAATAATGTGGAGGATTATTATGAAAAAAAGCAAACTGGCAAAGGTGAGCCTGGTTCTGACCCTTGCGCTTCTGTTCGGAAGCGTCGCGACTGCGGAGACGGGCAACGGCATTGATGAAATCGTCGCGGGCATGTCCCTACGGGACAAGCTGACCCAGATGATGTTCTTCTGCCCCCGGACCTGGAAGGAGGACCCGGAATCAGAGGAACCCGCCGAGAACATCCGGACGCTGAACGATATCGTGCGGCAGTACATCGCGGACCGTCGCTTTGGCGGCATACTGCTTTACGCCGAAAACTGCGGTGACGCGGAGCAATTGGTCCGCCTGGTGGCCGACATGCAGGCGGCCAACGCCGAGGGCGGCGGTCTGCCCATGTTCATCGCCGCCGACGAGGAGGGCGGCAATGTGTCCCGGTTGACCTTCGGCACCAAGGGCGTGGGCGCGATGGCGCTGACCGCCACCGGCAACCCCGAAAACGCCCGGGCCGAGGGGAAAATGCACGGAGAAGAGCTTGAACTGGTAGGCATCAACACCGATTTCGCCCCCGTCATGGACATCAACAACAACGCAGCCAACCCGGTCATCGGCGTTCGCTCCTTCGGCGATGAGGCGGCTACGGTATCCGAATACGGCTGTGCCTTCCTGGCGGGCCTGCATGACACGAACACCATCGCCTCGCTCAAGCACTTCCCCGGCCACGGCAACACCGATACGGACAGCCACACCGGCCTCCCGCTGGTGAACAGCACCCGCGAGGACCTGCTGGCCAACGAACTTATCCCCTTCAGGGCCGCCATCGACGCAGGCGCGGACATGGTCATGACCGCCCACATCCAGTTCCCCAATGTGGAGACACAGACCTACACCTCCATCACCACAGGCGAAGAGGTCTATATCCCCGCCACCATGAGCAGGGTCATCATGACCGACATCCTCCGGGGTGAGCTGGGCTTCGACGGCGTGATCGTCTCCGACGCGCTGGAAATGAGCTCCATCTGGGACAACTACGCCATGGACGATGTGCTGTCCATGACCATCAACGCCGGGGTCAATCTGCTCATCATGCCCAGTGTGAAGCAGTCCGACGATATTCAGAAGATCGACGCGATGATCGACCGCGCCGTGGCGCTCTGCGAGAACGGCACCATCGACGTTGCCCTGGTGGACGATTCCGTCCGCCGCATACTGGCCCTCAAGCAGAAGCGTGGCATACTGGACATGAGCGGTTTCACCGTCACCTATGAACAGGTCGCGGCCGCCGTCAATGGCTGTGGCAGCGCCGAGCATCGCCAGCTCGCCTGGGACAATGCCTGCAAGGCCCTGACCCTTCTGAAGAATGAAAACAACGCCTTCCCGATGAAGGTCGAAGCGGGGGAGAAGACCCTGGTGCTGTTCACCGCTTCGACCCGCGCCGGCGCCGCCGCCATCGCCCAGCAGATTTTGGAGGGCATGAACGCCCTGCCCGAGGGCGTAACCCTGGAGGCCATGACCATCGAGCCTGATACTGCCGAGGCCTGCGTTGAGGCCGCAAAGACCGCCGACCATGTGCTGCTGGTCAGCCGCGCCTGGGACGCCTCCTGCCTGGACCCCGCCACCGAGAACGGCTTCCCCGTGGGCGTGGTCAACCAGGTGATCGACGATCTCCACGCCGCCGGCAAGCCCGCCATCGTCATCAGCGCTCAGTTGCCCTATGACGCCGCCTGCTTCCCGGAGGCCGACGCCATCCTGCTGGCCTATTGTTCCAGCGTCACCCGCGACGTCCTCCCCGCCACAGGCGAGGGCAGCGCCTATGTGCCCAACCTCCCCGCCGCCATCTGCGCTGCCCTCGGTGTGGTACAGCCCCAAGGCAAGCTGCCCGTCAGCCTGCCCGCCGTGGATGAGGAATACCACCTGACGGATGCTGTGCTGTACGAGAGGCAGATTGGATAGGACGGTTACTGCGTGACAAATTGGAATTTGTAGGGGAGTCAAACCAACCTTGTAGGGGCGCCGTTTCGGCGCCCGCCCCTAACGAAACGCATCGTCCTACCCGGCGGGCGGCGCAACGCCGCCCCTACAGGCGAGTGGGTAATTCCCCCACAAATCCCTGTTTATCAATAAACTGAACCTCTTTACTGGGCAATGGAACGCGACATTTTCCATTGCCCATTTTCAATTTTCCATTGGTTTACGCTCAGACGCTTGACGAAACGCACAGAAAAGACTATCATAGATTCATATAATCTTTTTTTATTGGAGATGTGAACGACATGAGCGAAAACTGTACTCACGATTGCGGGAGCTGTTCCGCGAACTGTGCCAGCCGCGAGGGCGGCGCGCCTGACTTCGCCGCCAAGGCCAACGCCCACAGCAATGTGAAGAAGGTCATCGGCGTGGTCAGCGGCAAGGGCGGCGTGGGCAAGTCCATGGTGACCAGCCTGCTGAGCGTCATCATGAGACGCCGGGGCCTGAACGCCGCCGTGCTGGACGCGGACATCACCGGCCCCTCCATCCCCAAGGCCTTCGGCGTGAAGGAGCAGCTCTTTGCCGACGACGAGGGCATCTTCCCCGCCGTCAGTTCCACCGGCGTCAAGCTGGTCTCCCTGAACCTGCTGCTGCCCAATGAGACCGACCCCGTGGTCTGGCGCGGTCCCGTCATCGCTGGCACCGTCAAGCAGTTCTGGACTGACGTCCAGTGGGGCGACGTGGACTTCATGTTCGTCGATATGCCTCCGGGAACCGGCGACGTGCCGCTGACCGTGTTCCAGTCCCTGCCCGTGGACGGCATACTGATCGTCACCTCACCCCAGGAGCTGGTGGGCATGATCGTCGAAAAGGCCGTGCACATGGCGCAGATGATGAACATACCGGTGCTGGGCATTGTGGAGAACATGTCCTACTTCCAGTGCGATGCATGCGGCAAACGCCACTACATCTTTGGCGAGAGCCATTTGGATGAGATCGCCGAGCGCAACGGCGTCAGCCTCACCGCCCGCATGCCCCTCGATCCCGCCCTCGCCGCCGCCTGCGATTCCGGCAGGGTGGAGATGGCCGAGGCCCAGTACCTCGAGGGCATCGCCGACGCGCTGCAAAAGCTGTAATCACCGCGAAAAATACCAATGAGGGAGGATTTCATGAAATATGAAAAATCCTGCGGCGCGGTGATCTTCAGAAAGACCGACGTGTGGAACGTGCTGCTGATTCGCCACAACAAGGGGCGGCACGTCTCCTTCCCCAAGGGACATGTGGAACCGGGCGAGACCGAGAGCCAGACCGCCGAGCGGGAGATATTGGAGGAGACCGGCCTGCGAGTGCGTGTGGACAAGCGCTTCCGCGCCGAGAACCGCTATAACATCCGCCCGGACACCCAGAAGCTGGTGGTGATCTTCGCCGCCGTGACCGAACAGGCCGAAATAACCCCCCAGCCCGAGGAGATCGCCGAGGCGGTGTGGGTCCCCGTGGATGAGGCCGATGAACGCCTCACCTACGAGCGCGACCGCCGCATCATGCGCGACGCCTTCGAGCACATCCAAAACGCCTCCGGCAGCCGCCGCAGATGATTAAAGCCTCCGCCCTGAAACAGGGACGGAGGCCTTATTTCCGCATGAATTAACACAAGCAGGTTGCAACATCAACCAAAATCTGATAATCTTATGTCAATGCAATAACAAGATAAAGAGGGTATGCGCTATGGCAAAACTGACGATGGACAAGCTGGTCGCGCTGTGCAAGAACCGCGGCTACATCTTCGCGGGCTCCGAGATCTACGGCGGCCTGGCCAACACCTGGGACTACGGCCCGCTGGGCGTGGAGTTCAAGAACAACGTGAAAAAGGCCTGGTGGCGCAAATTCGTGCAGGAATGCCCCTACAACACCGGCCTGGACTGCGCGATTCTGATGAACCGCGAGGTGTGGGTGGCCTCCGGCCACGTCGGCGGCTTCAACGATCCGCTGATGGACTGCAAGGCCTGCAAGGCCCGCTTCCGCGCCGACAAGCTCATCGAGGACTTCACCAAGGGCGCCGAGACCGGCGACGGCTGGACCAACCAGGAGCTTGAGAGCTACATCGCGGACCACGATATCGTCTGCCCCGTCTGTGGCAAGAAGGACTTCACCGGCATCCGCCAGTTCAACCTGATGTTCAAGACCTATCAGGGCGTTAACGAGGACTCCGCCGCGGAGATCTACCTGCGTCCCGAGACCGCCCAGGGCATCTTCGTGAACTTCCAGAACGCCATGCGCACCACCCGCAAGAAGCTGCCCGCCGGCATCTGCCAGATCGGCAAGTCCTTCCGCAATGAGATCACCCCCGGCAACTTCATCTTCCGCGTCCGCGAGTTCGAGCAGATGGAGCTGGAATTCTTCTGCAAGCCCGGCGAGGACCTGGAATGGTTCAACTACTGGCGCACCTTCTGCAAGAACTGGCTGCTGAGCCTCGGCATCAAGGAGGAGAACCTCCGCCTGCGCGACCACGAGCCCGAGAAGCTGGCCTTCTATTCCAAGGCTACCACGGACTTCGAGTTCCTGTTCCCCTTCGGCTGGGGCGAGCTGTGGGGCGTGGCCGACCGCACCGACTACGACCTGACCCAGCACCAGAACCACTCCGGCAAGTCCATGGAGTACCTGGACCCCGCCACCAACGAGAAGTTCATCCCCTACTGCGTGGAGCCGTCCCTGGGCGTGGACCGCGCCGTGCTGGCCTTCCTGTGCAACGCCTACGACGAGGAGGAACTGGAGGGCGGCGACACCCGCGTGGTGCTGCGCCTGCATCCCGCGCTGGCCCCCTACAAGGTCTCCGTCATGCCCCTCCAGAAGAACAAGCTGGGCGACCAGGCCCGCGAGCTCTACGCGCAGCTCTCCAAGAAGTTCATGTGCGATTACGACGAGACCGGCTCCATCGGCAAGCGCTACCGCCGCGCCGACGAGGCGGGCATCCCCTATTGCATCTGCGTGGACTTCGATACCGCCGAGACCGGCAACGTCACCGTCCGCGACCGCGATACCATGCAGCAGGAAATCGTCCCCGTCAAGGACCTCGTGTCCTGGCTGGAGGCTAAGATCGACTTCTAAAAAACGCGAACCCGGTTATTATACGCCGGGTTCTTTTTTAATTGAAAATTGAAAAATGGGGGACGGGGGAACGACATCTCCGGCTTCCGCACTGACAGCTTCCCTGTGTGTGGCAGTACCCTTCGCGTACCAGCCGGTAACTCAATTTTCAATTTTCCATTTTCAATTGTCAATTCAGACAGGAACACCCTCATCTTTTCGTCACATCGTCCCCAAAGATACCAAACCTTAACATATCCCCCTTTTCAAAAATGACAATTTATCGTATAATATTAATGTTGACTGGAGTGTGTTTCTAAAGTCGCCGCACTGCAATTTCGGCGTCTTTGCTCGCATTTCTGCGTTATTTTTCCTTGACTTAGCTCCACTAAGCCTGCGGAAAAATGCCTTGAACTGCAAGCAAATCCACTCGAACTTGCTGCACTTCGACTTTAGAAACACACTCTCAAATACGCGCAATATGTGCGGAATGAAACGGGAGGAAAGAATCATGGCAATTATTGATAAGATCAAGGCGAAGGCAAAGGCGAACGTGAAGCACATCGTGCTGCCCGAGGGCGAAGAGATCCGCAATGTGCAGGCGGCCGTGATGGTTCGCGATCAGGGCCTGGCGAAGCTGACCCTGCTGGGCAATCCCGAGAAGGTGAAGGAAGTGGCCGCGGGCGCGGACCTGACCGGCATCGACATCATCGATCCCGCCACCTCTGACAAGGCCGCCGGCTACGCCGCCCAGCTCTACGAGTTGCGCAAGGCCAAGGGCGTCACCGAGGAAAAGGCCGCCGCGATGGTGAAGGACCCCATGTACTACGGCATCATGATGGTCAAGATGGGCGACGCCGACGGCCTGGTTTCCGGCGCGATCCACTCCACCGGCGACATGCTGCGTCCCGCGCTGCAGATCATCAAGTCCAAGCCCGGCATCAAGACCGTGTCCTCCTGCTTCCTGATGGAATGCCCCAACAAGGCCTACGGCCAGGACGGCGTCATGATCTTCTCCGACTGCGGCGTGAACATCGATCCCGACGCCGAGCAGCTCGCCAACATCGCCCTGGGCGCGGCGGACTCCGCCCGCTCCCTGGCCGGCATGGAGCCCAAGGTCGCCATGCTGAGCTTCTCCACCAAGGGCTCCGCCAAGCATGACAACGTGACCAAGGTCCAGGAAGCCACCCGCATCGCCAAGGAAATGGCTCCCGATCTGGAGCTGGATGGCGAGCTGCAGCTCGACGCCGCGCTGGTTGAGAAGGTCGGCCAGCTCAAGGCTCCCGGCAGCAAGGTGGCCGGTCATGCCAACACCCTGGTCTTCCCCGATCTGGACGCGGGCAACATCGGCTACAAGCTGGTCCAGCGCCTCGCGGGCGCCGAGGCCTATGGACCCATCCTCCAGGGCATCGCCAAGCCCTGCAACGACCTGTCCCGCGGCTGCTCCGCCGAGGACATCGTCGCCACCGTCGCCATCACCGCCTGCCAGGCGCAGTAATCAATTAGGAATTAGGAGTCAGGAATTAGGAATTTTGACGAATCAACGTCGGCTATTCCAATTCCTGATTCCTAATTCCTCATTCCTAATTAAAACGCAAGGAGTAATGCGATATGAAAATTCTTGTTATCAACGCCGGTTCCTCTTCTCTGAAGTTCCAGCTCATCGACATGGACAACGAGTCCGTCATCGCCAAGGGCCTGGTGGAGCGCATCGGCACCGTGGACCCCACCACCGATCTGACCTATAGCTGGGGCGATCAGAAGATCAAGGAGAAGCAGCTCAAGAAGGCCAAGACCCACGCCGATGCCATGACCGTGGTTCTGGACGTGCTGGTGGGCAAGGACTGCACCGCCTCCGAGTACAATGCCGACGACGGCAAGCCGCACCTGGTGAACATCGGCGTGATCTCCGATCTGAAGGAGATCGGCGCTGTGGGCCACCGCGTGCTGCACGGCGGCGAGAAGTTCACCGCCTCCTGCCTGATCGACGATGCCTGCATCGCCGCCATCGAGGAGAACATCCCCCTGGGCCCCCTCCACAATCCCGCTAACCTGATGGGCATCCGCGCCTGCCAGGAGGTGCTGCCGAACGTGCCCCAGGTGGCCGTGTTCGACACCGCCTTCCATCAGACCATGCCCCCCAAGGCCTTCCGCTACGCCATCCCCAATGAGTATTACACCGACCTGCACATCCGCAAGTACGGCTTCCATGGCACCTCCCACCGCTACATCGCGGCCCGCTCCCAGGAGCTCCTGGGCCTGCCCAAGGGCAACAAGGTCATCATCTGCCACCTGGGCAACGGCTCTTCTCTGTCCGCCTGCGTGGACGGCAAGTGCGTGGATACCTCCATGGGCATCACGCCTCTGGACGGTCTGGTGATGGGCACCCGCTGCGGCACCCTGGACCCTGCCGTGGTCGAGTTCATCTGCAACCGCAAGAACATGACCCCCACCGAGGTCCTGACCATGATGAACAAGAAGTCCGGCCTGCTGGGCCTGGCTGGCGATTCCGACATGCGCAATGTCACCGCCCGCTATGACGCCGGCGAGCCCGACGCCAAGCTGGCCATCGAGATGTGGGCCTATGTGCTGAAGAAGTACATCGGCTCCTTCGCCGCGGCCATGGGCGGCGTGGACGCCATCATCTTCACCGCCGGCATCGGCGAGAATCACGTCCGCGCCCGCGAGTGGGCCGTGGAGGGCCTGGAATTCATGGGCATCAAGATCGACCACGAGAAGAACGCCGCCGCCCGCGGCGAGGCGAAGATCTCCGCCGACGACAGCCGCGTCCAGGTCTGGGTCATCCCCACCGACGAGGAGCTGGCCATCGCCCGCGACACGCTGGAGCTGTCCACCAAGTAAATTGATATTCGCCGGATGCGGCCCGCCCCTTCGGACGCCGCGTCCGGCGCTATTATGGGGGAAAAGAAATAACTTCTTTGAAAAAGCTGCTGGGATGTATGCTCGTGCTGGTCATGGTTTTTGGATTCGCCTGCGCAGAGACCGCAGATTTTGACCGCGCCGAGCTGATCCAGATGGCCATTGACAACCAGGTCAACTCCTATGCGCCATATTCGAATTACAATGTCTCCGCCGCGGTGCTGACGGCCTCCGGCAAAATCTACCTGGGCGTGAACGTCGAAAACGCCTCCTATCCGGCGGGAGTATGTGCTGAGCGCAATGCCATTTGTCATGCGGTGGAGTGTGGCGAGCGTGAGCTCGTCGCCATCGCCATCGTCGGCGGCCCCAACTATGAGCTCCACGATTATTGCGCGCCCTGTGGCATTTGCAGGCAGACGATGCGGGAATTCTGCATTCCCACGGAAATGCGTGTAATCTTCGCGAAATCCACCGAGGATTATAAGGAGATGTCGCTGGAGGAGCTTCTGCCCGAAAGTTTCGGCCCTGACGCTCTGGGCAAGTGATCGACTGAGATGTTCACTGGTTCTGGGAAAACCAAAAAAATAACTTGCCAAATGTGACAAAACCATATATAATTGAAAAGGTTAGGGGGTATTGGGTTGTTGGATGTTTCCCGCGCTTTGAAGAATCCGGGTCAGATTTATCCGTTCGAGGAGAGCGTTGCGCTTGAGCCGATGGAGGTATTGAGTGATCCGGTCGCTTTCAGGGAGGTTCGCGTTGAAGGCGAATACCTCTGCCCGGGGGATAACCGCATCAGCCTGAAGGCCGAAGCCACCGCCGTGGCGGACACCCGCTGTTCGCGGTGCCTGGAGCCGGTGGAGCTGCCTGTGAAGGCGACGCTGGACGTGGTCTTCGACCGCCAGCCCGACCCCGACGACCCGGATCTGTACAGCTTCGAAGCCTCGACCATCGAGCTGACGGACGCGGTCAGGGATGCCATGCTGCTGGAGCTGCCCATGCGGATTCTATGCAGCGAGGATTGCAGGGGACTTTGTCCCGTCTGCGGCATCAACCTGAACAAGGGTACCTGCACATGCCAGGAGGGAGCCGAGGTTATGAACCCCTTTTCGGCATTAAAAAATATTGTGCTAAATGATGAGGAGGTGTAACAATGGCCACTCCCAAGGGAAAAGTCTCCAAGGCCAGGCGGGATTCCCGTCGCAGCGCGCACTGGAAGCTGTCCGCCCCGGGCATCGTGAAGTGCCCCCGGTGCAACAAGATGAAGCTCAGCCACCGCGTGTGCAAGTTCTGCGGCTACTATGATGGTCAGGAGATCATTAAGGTTGAAGCTGCCACCAAGTAATGGCAAAATTCAACAAATGCCCGTTTCCGAATCCGGAGACGGGCATTTTTCATGGTGTGCCGGGCATGGCACACATCTAACCGGTGAGAGTCCGGTCGCGGGTATTTACCGCCAAGCGTAGCGAACCGCAAGCCGTTGGTGGCG
>CACZXF010000082.1 GCA_902785105.1 uncultured Eubacteriales bacterium
CAACATAGGTCCTGGGGGGCTCGGACCTATGGTCCCCCAGGACCGGTCACCTAAACGCGGCAGCAATTGCCCGTGGGTGCAACCCACAAATTCCAATTTGTCGAGCGGTCATTTATCCGATCATCACATGTTCTTCCGGGTAATTGATGAGCTCTCTTGCGTGGCTCTGTTTTCTGGCCAGCACCAACGCGAGGGTGAGGGGGCCGACGCGGCCCGTGAACATGGTGATGATGATGAGAATGCGCGAAAGCGGGACCAGCGACGCGGAGCCGATGGCGGAGATGCCCACGGTGCCCATGGCGGAGGCGCACTCATAGAGCAGGTCGAGGAATTCCGCCCCCGGCTGCATCAGCGACAAGGCGCAGACGTCCACGAACACCAGCGCCACGGCAATGCACACGATGGTCACAGTCTGCTGGATGAGGCCGCTCTCGATGCGTCGGCCAAAGACCTTTATAGAACTCTCGCCCCTCGAGACCATCCGCACGGTCAGCAGCAGCACCGCCAGCGTGGTCACCTTGATGCCGCCGCCGGTGGAGGCCGGGGCCGCGCCGATGAGCATCATGAAGCAACTGATCAGCTTGGTGCAGTCCCGCTGGGCCTGCTGGTCGTAGGTGTTGAAGCCCGCCGTGCGCAGGGTGATGGACTGGAAGAAGGCGTTCAATATCTTTTCGCCCACCGACATGGGGCCGAGGGTGGCCGGATTGTTCCATTCCAGCGCCAGCACCAGCACGAAGCTCACCGCCATCAGCGAGAAGTAGCTCACCAGCACCAGCCGGGTGTGCAGCCGCAGGCGGCGGCGCTCCCGGCGCTTCAGCAGGTCGCTCAGCACGCTGAAGCCCAGGCCGCCGATGACCACCAGGGCCATGGCAGTCAGATTCATCAGCACGTCTCCGGAGAAGCCGGTCAGGCTCCGCCCGCCGCCGAACAGGTCGAAGCCCGCGTTGCAGAAGGCGGAGACGGAGTGGAACAGCGCGTAAAACGCGCCCTTCACAGGACCGTACATCGGGACCATGCGGAAGGCGAACAGCACCGCCCCCGTCAGTTCCACACAGAAGGTGCTGGTCACCACCCACTGCACCAGCCGCGCCATGCCGCCCAGCACGTCCTCGTTGAAGGAATCCCGCATGATCATGCGATCCTTCAATGAGAGGGAGCGGCCCATCACACGGAAGAGCAGCGTAGCGAAGGTCATGAAGCCGAGGCCGCCCATCTGTATCAGTATCAGCAGCACCACATGGCCGAAGGTGGAGTAGGCGGTGCCGGTGTCCCGGACCACCAGGCCCGTGACGCACACCGCCGAGGTGGAGGTGAACAGCGCGTCGAACCAGCTCACCGCCCGCGGCCCTGCCGAAGCTATCGGCAGCGACAGCAGAATGCTCCCCACGAGAATTAAACCCGCAAAGCCCGTGGCGATCACGGGCAGCGGGTTGAAGCCGTTGCGGCGGTATATGATCTGTATCAGCCGGTTTAACGCGCGCCGCCAGAAGTTAATGGCGACGGGAGTACGATTCAGCATGAGTTTGACGATGCCTTTCCTTTCAGATGTCAGGCGATATCAGCACATTCTCTCGATGACCACCATGTCCATCAGCGCACGATAGACGGTCTTATCGACAATGCGATAACCCTCGGTCATGCAGCGGGCGGTGGCGCAGGCCATGCCCATGCGGAAGGTCTCCTCCAAGTCGTTCTCGGCCATGAAGCCGGCCACCAGGCCCGCCACCATGGAATCGCCCGCGCCGACGGTGGACTTTACCTCGATGTTGAGCTTGGGGGCGAACAGCGCCTCGCCCTCCCGCAAAATCATCGCGCCGTCCGCGCCCAGGGACACGGCCACCACCTCGACGCCCCGGTCGATGTACTGCCGGGCGGCGTCGCGCACGTCCTCCAGGGTTTTAAGCTCCCGGCCGGCCATGGTCTCCAACTCGAAGCGGTTGGGCTTGATCATGAAGGGCCGCGCCTCCAGGCCGTGTTTGAGCCGTTCGCCGTCGGCATCCAGCACGCAGCGACAGCCCAGACCATCCACCGCTTCGATGAGGGTACGGTAGTAGTCGTCGGGACATCCCGGCGGCAGGGAGCCGGATAAGATCAGATAGTCGCTGTTCTCCGCGTGGCGGCAGACCAGGTCGGTCATCTCTTTAAGGCCCTCCGCGTCCGCCTCACGGCCGGATTCGTTCAGCTCCGTCACCACGCCCGCCGCGCGGTCGAAAACCTTGATGTTGGTCCGGGCCTCGCCGTCGCGATAGATGAATTCATAGGCCGTGGAGTTGACCATCAGCCGGCGTTCGAACAGCGGCGCGGAATCCCGGTACATGAAGCCGACGCACTCCGCGTCCAGCCCCAGGGCCGAGAACGTCAGCGCCACGTTGATGCCCTTGCCCGCCGCCACGTCGCTGGAGGCCAATACGCGGTTCAGCCCGCCCGCGGTGAAGCCCTCCACCGTCAGCGTCCGGTCGATGCTCGGGTTCAGTGATATGGATGTGATCATATATTTTTCTCCTGTGTCATTCGTTTGAATCGGAGCGGCGCGCGTCTTCCTCCGCCTCCCGCTCCCGTTCCTCCTCTTCGCGGGCCACTGTCTCCAAAAAGCCGCCGATATGATGGTTCAGCGTCAGCCCCACGATCAGGCAAAGCGCCAGCAGGACCCCCAGCGCAATCAGGATGACTTTCTGCTCACCCGTCACCAAAAGCCCTCCTTCGCGCATAATTTTGTTTTTATTATATCATATTTTTGTCAGATTTCAAGGGGGGAAATGGAAAGACGTTTGGGACGATAAACAGGGATTTGCCGGGGTGTTTGTTCGAGGCCACCTCATCCGCCCTCACGGGCACTTGACAAGGGCCTGCCGGCCCCATCTCACTGAAAACAGAGTCCACTGGACTGTTTTCCGGGCGTTCGATGCTCCTCAAGGGGAAGGCAAGGGGCTGGAAACCGGGGCCCAAAAGCCTTCCCCTTGAGGGAAAGGTGCCCCGAAGGGGCGGATGAGGTGAACTCCCGCTCACCCCGACAACTTCCAATTTGTCGAGCAGCTTGTATCAAAAAAGGGCAACAGGAACCCTCCGTTTCCTGTTGCCTGGGGTGTCAGTTCAGATAGGTCTTGCCCACCGTGAAGGCAGGGGCGGGGTGCGGGGCGTAGGCGGCTTCGGGCTCGGCGGCCTCGAGGGTGAAGGAGGACACCTCGTAGGCGTTGCGGATCAGGTAATCGCCGTTTTCCGTCAGCTTCTGGTATTCCCTGGACTGGAGCCTGCCGGTGAGCCGCACGTGGTCGCCCACGCCGAAGCGGGCGGCATACTGGGCGTTGCGGCCCCAGGCGATGCAGGGGATGTAATCGCTCTTGCCGAAGGCCCGGTTCACCGCCAGCATCATGTCGCAGATCTCCCGGCCGAAGGGCGTCGAGCGGTAGACCGGCGGCTTGCACAGCGCCCCGGTCAGCGTCACGCGGTTCAGTGTGTCGTTCTCCGTGGTCTCCTGGATGCCCTGGGCGAACAGCGTCACCATCAGCCGCCCCGCGCCGTCCACCACCTTGTTGTAGGAGCGCACCTGGCCGCTCACCAGCAACAGCCGCTCCCGGTCCTCCGGCACCAGCGGCATCAGCTTGCCCGGTATCGTCACCGGCAGACGGTCGATCGTCCCCGACAGCCGCCGCACCGCCAGCGTGCCCGTGTAAAAGGGCTCGTTCATCACCTCGTGGCTCAGCGCCAGCTCGCCCTCCAGTTTCCCCGTTGCAATAATTCTGTTGTTCGGATTTTCCATCGTATCCCCCTCCGGTCCTCTGATTTTCTGGTCGTTCTTCACAAATAAGCAGGTTTTCCAACCTTTAGACTATATATGTCCAGGATGGCCTGATTATGCAAAAGAACATATGTTCGATATTGGCATTATAGCACCTGATTCACAAAAATGCAAGTCCCTTGAGAAAGATTTTTGGAAGGGGATATAAACGGGAATTTGTCGGTGAGTTGCCCTCTCTCCTGTAGGGGCGGCGTTGCGCCGCCCGCCGGGTAATACTATGCGTTTCGTTAGGGGCGGGCGCCGAAACGGCGCCCCTACAGGGTTGGATTGACTCCCCGATAAACTTCAATTCATCGCGCAGACCAATTCCACCAAAACGGAACCTTTTCCCGCCCTTCCCCGTCTAACCTCCATTGGGACAACTGTAAAAAAACCATCCTATTAATTGAAACAGGAGGAATCCCCATGAAACGAATCGCAGCAATGCTGTTGGCGCTGGCGGTGTGTCTGCTGGCGGGCTTTGCGCTGGCGGAGGACCTGCCGGTGGCGCTCAGCGGCGGCATGGCGGCCTATGTGGACGGCGCGGGACAGCTCTATCTGCCCGGCAACGTCAGGGCCATCAACCAGGCGAGCGCGGACAGGCTGCTCTCCATCGACCCCTACCGGGTGCTCTTCACCTCGGAGCAGGCGGACGGCACCAGCGATCTTTACATGATCGATCTGGGCACCTTCGCGGAGACCCGGCTGGCGAAGGGCGTCCACGCCGCCGCCATGGCGGACGAGGACACGCTGTACTACGTCCCCGCCGCCGCCCGCACCCAGCTCTGGCGGATGTCCATGAAGGACATGACCCCCCGGCTGGCCTACACAGAGACGGAACCCATCGACCGTCTGGTGAACACCGCCGAGGGCCTGGTGTTCGACCGGGTGGACGGCATGGGCGCGATGGTCTACGTGCCCATGACGGACCGGTTCGAGCGCTATTCCGGGGCCCTGCCCACTGCCACGCGGATGACGGACAGCTATGAGCTGACCCTCACCGACGGCGACCTGGTGATGCGCGACCTGGTCAGCAAGGCCGAGGAGCACATCGACACCGGCGTGCAGGCCTTTACCGTGATGAACGGCTCTGTCTACTATCTGGCCAACACCGGCAGCGCCGTGCGCCTCAAGGGCTACGACCCCGCCGCCATGACCTGGCAGGTGGTGCTGACCGTGGACCCCGACATGGAGCGCCAGCTCACCTCCACCGAGGGCAAGCTGTTCATGCTGGACAGCAGCCGTCAAATTTATACCGTCAATCTGGCCAAGGGCTCGCTGGACCCCTACCGCAAGGTCAACGACCCGGCCACCTATAATCTGCCCAAGGGCTACACCTCCAACGGTTTGAAGATACTGGGCATGGACGGCCAGCTCAACGTCTACGCGGAGCTGTCCGAAGCCTCCGCCCAGCCGAACTTCAGCTTCATCGAGTTCACCTCCACCTCTGACACGCTCTCCCCGGTCTATCGCCTGCTGGAAACCTACGTGATCGACGGCGAGACGGCGGCCTGGACCTACGTCAAGCCCGCCGTGCAGTACAGCCCCCTGTCCCGCGGCAGCCGCGGCGACGCGGTCCGTGCCATACAGGAGCCGCTGTACGATCTGGGCTACTATGATTACTACATCGACGGCATCTTCGGCCCCCGTACCCAGTACGCGGTGGAGCTGGTGCAGATGGACCTCAACGTCCCGGTGACGGGCATCGCGGATTCCGATCTCCAGCGCCGCCTGCTGAACGGCGACATCCCGAAGTACGACGCCTACATGGCCCTGACCCGCGGCAACCGCGGTATGCGCGTGCAGATCATGCAGGAGGCGCTCCGCGACCTGGGCTATCTGGCCGACGCCGCCGACGGCATCTTCGGGGCCAACACCCAGCGGGCCGTGCAGCGGTTCCAGTCTGAAAACGGTCTGAACGTCTCCGACGGCGCGACCCGCGAGATGCTGAAGCTGCTCTATTCCGGCGACGCCCGCCGCTGCGCCAGCTTCATCGACCTGTATCGCGGCTACACCGGCTATCGCGTCCGCGAGCTGAACAACCGCCTCGAAGAACTCTACTACTTAGAGGAAAACCCCGGCAGCAGCTACACCGCCGCCACTGCCGAGGCCGTCCGCGCCTTCCAGCGTCGCGCCGGCCTGGAGGTCAACGGCAACGCCACCGAATACGTGCAGCGCCGCCTGTTCAGCGTTTACGCGCCCGAGGCCGCGGGCTACATCACCCTGCGCCGGGGCGACGAGAACAGCCGCGTGTCCGACCTGCAAATTCGCCTGCGCGATCTGGGCTACTACACTGGCTCCATCTCCGGTTACTACGGCTCCACCACCGAGAAGGCCGTGAAGCTGTTCCAGCGGCGGGTGGACCTGAGCGTCACCGGCGTGGCGACGGTCCGCACCCAGCAGCTCCTGTTCCGCAATGACGCGCCCGAATACGTGGAGCCCACTGTCATCGGCGAGCCGGTCATCACCGTCGATCCCTACACCTATCGCGAGAAGGCCATCTACTACATTACCGACGACGTGACCTGGAACGACTACGTCACCTTCAACTGGTATGCCGAGGGCGACGTGGCCTCCTACCGCGTGCGCATCAAGAGCCAGTCCGGCCGCACCGTGTTCGACGAGTCCACCCAACTCACCCGCACGGGCGTGAACATCTACACGCTGGATTACGACGACGTGTACACCATGACCGTCACCGCCTATCCCGAGGATGGCAACAGCAATCATGTCACCAGCAGCAATCTGCGCTTCTGCCGCGTGGAGACGCCGGAGGAGCCGGTGGTGCCCGTGGTCGGCGTGGTGAGCATCCCTGAGATCAGCTTTGAGAAGATTACCCGCGTGCAGGACGGCGTGCAGTACGTCGATCCTGGCAAGATCACCATGCGCTGGCACGCCGACGGCGAGCTGGACCACTACGAGGTCGAGCTGCTGGATTCCAACGGCGAAACCGTGCTGACCATGTCCACCACCGATGAGAACGCCACCATGAAGGGGTCCGCCCTGGCCGTGGGCGAGTTCTATAGGCTGTTCGTCTACGCCATCCCCACCAACGGCACCCTGGAGGACGCCGAGGTCAACGTGGAAATCTTCGCCCTGGAGGACGCCTCCATCCCGACGCCCAGCCCCGAGCCGCCGGAGGAGGAGATCCCCCTGGCTGCGCCGTCCACGACGCCTGAGGTGACTCCCGAGCCCACTGAGCTCGTGGAAACCACCCCCATCCCCACCATCGCCCCGGAGGACCTGCCCGAGGCGCTGCCCGAGGAGACACCCGTCCCTGAGGAGACACCCGTCCCTGAGGAGACGCCCATCGAGGCTGAAGCTGAGCCTGTTGAAGCAGAGGCCGAGGCTGTGGAAGAATCCGTTGAAACTGAGGCCGTGGCCGAACCCGTGGAGGCCGAGGGCGGCGAGGTCGAGCCGGAGCCGATCATCACCCTCCCGCCCATTGATGAACCCGAGGTGTACGCGGCTGCCGTCAGCACACCGTCCATCACCTTTGAAACCGTTGCCGCTGTCAGCGACGGCGTGAGCTATCTGACCGGCAGCCCCATTGCCCTGATCTGGCAGAGCGAGGGCGACGTGGCGGGCTATGAGGTCACCGTGCTGACCCACGAGGGCAATGCCGTGGCTCACGCCACCACCGACAAGAACAGCCTGTCCGTGGCCCCCTCCGACCTGGCTCTGGGCGAGGTCTACACCCTGGTGGTCACCGCCATCCCCAACGGCGGCACCGCCGAGACCGGCGCCACCGCCATGGCCGACTTCACCCTCTACACTGCGCCGGCAGAGGAACCCGGAGCGTATGAGGAACCCGTTCAGCAGGACGAGGATGTCTACGTCGAAGAAGCCCCCGTTCAGCAGGACGAGGATATTTACGTCGAGGAAGCCCCCGTTCAGCAGGACGAGGACGAGGACGTCTACGTCGAAGAAACCCCGGTTCAACAGGATGAGGACGTTTACGTCGAAGAAGCTCCGGTTCAGCAGAACGAGGATGTCTACGTTGAAGAAACGCCTGTTCAGCAGGATGAAAACGCCTATGTTGAACAGGAAGAAGAAGACTACGTCGAGCAGTACGACGAGGAAATCCCCACCCAGCAGGCGGAAGAGGATTACGTCGAGCAGTATGACGAAGGCTCCTACGACGAGGAATCCAGCGCGGAAGTTGAAGGTGAAGGCCAGACCGTTCTGGATGCTGACACTATCGCGCAAATGCAGTCCCGACTGGTGAGCTGGGGCTGGCTGGAGGAAGGCAGCTATGAGAGCGGCACGCTGGACAACGCGACCCTCGAGGCCGTGCGCGCCTTCCAAAGCTGGTACAACGAGAACTACGGCGGCGAGTTGCCCTACGCGGAAACCACCGTGGATTCCGATACCCTCGCCCTGCTGCTCAATCAGAACGGCGACACCTATACCCGGTAAATTCAATACAAACCACGGCAGCCGCGTTGCGGCTGCCGTATTTATATGAAATAATTTGGAATTTTTCGGGGAGTCAAACCAACCCTTTAGGAGCGCTGCCCGCCCTGCGCAAACCGCTATCCTCCATATCTGTATCCGCACCCTTGAAATTGTCCCCTCATTCGGTTATAATGATAGCAGACAACGCGCTGAAAGGAACATGAGCCATGAAGAAGTTTCGCCCCTACAATGCCGGTTACATCGTGCTGTACGTGTTGATCGCCATTAGCCTGGTGGATGCGGGCTATACGCTGTACGGCCAGATCACCGGGAACATGAATGAATACATGCGCAGCTTTTCGCTGTTCTCCTATCTGATCGCGGCCATGGGCGTGTGCTTTGCCTCGATCTACGCCCGGGCCCAGGTGTGCATCGACAGCAAGCACCTGCGCATCGCCTTCCCCGCCACCATCAAGCCGCCGGAGGGCTCCAAGCGGGCGATGATCGTGTTCCGCACCGGCCCCAACGATCTGAAGCTGATCGACAAGACCATCGACATGAGCAAGATCGAGCGCTACGGCTACGTGGAGGACTTGGGCTTCGCCAAGGTGGACCAGTCCGGCTCCACCGAGACCTCCCCCCTGTTCAAGGTCCACGAGGTCTGCTTCCTCACCAGCGACGGCAAGCGCTACCACATGAATGCCGCCATCTACAGCAAAAAGCAGCAGAAGGAGATATTCACCCTCATTAAAGAGGCCACCGGCATTGCCCCGGAGGGGAAGCTGGCGGAGATGTTGAAATAATCCTTTCCGACACATCAGGGCGACGACGACAAATTGCCAATATACAAAATGAAATCCCCGACCGATTTGGCCGGGGATTTTGCTTTGCTTATTACAGGCTCTCCAGCAGCTTGACCGCCGCGTCGGCGTAGGCGTTGAGGAGCTCCTTGGTCTTTTCGGGGTTGTCGGAGACGGCGTTGACGTACAGCTTGATCTTCGGCTCGGTGCCGGAGGGGCGCACGCAGACCCAGGCCTTGTTCTCCAGCTCGAAGTACATGACGTTGGACTTGGGCAGGGTCAAAGTCTCGGTCTGGCCGTCGCAGGTGGTGCGCACGGAGGACTGATAGTCGCGCACGGCCACGACCTTCTCGCCGGCGAAATCCTTGGGCGGATTCTCGCGGAGGGCGGCCATGGTGTGCTGCATCTTGGCGAGGCCATCCTTGCCGGGCAGGACGAAGGAGGCCACCTTGTCGCCATAGTAGCCGTACTTCTCATACAGCATGTCGATGGCGTCGGCCAGGGTCTTGTTGTACATCTTCTTGTACCAGCTGGCGGCCTCGGCGATGAGCATGCAGGCGTTGACGCCGTCCTTGTCGCGCACGTCAGTGCCGGACAGGTAGCCGAAGCTCTCCTCGAAGCCGAACATGAAGGTGTTGCAGCCGGTGGTCTCAAAGATGTGGATCTGCTCAGCGATGTACTTGAAGCCGGTCAGCACCTTGATGAGCTTGCAGCCGTAGTCCTCGGCGATGGCGCGGGCCATCTCGGTGGACACGATGGTGGTGACCGCCGCGGCGTTGGCGGGCAGCTCGCCCCGCTCCTTCTTCTGGGAGAGGACGTAGTGCAGGAGGATGCAGCCGATCTGGTTGCCGTTCAGCAGCCGCAGGCCGTTGGGCGTCATACAGGCGATGCCCACGCGGTCGCAGTCGGGGTCGGTGCCCACGCACAGGTCGGCGCCCAGCTCCTGCTGCATCTTGAGGGCCAGCTCGAAGGCCCTGGGGTCTTCGGGGTTCGGCACGACCACGGTGGGGAAGTTGCCGTCGGGCAGCTCCTGCTCGGGCACGACGTACACGTTCTCCATGCCGATCTCCTTGAAGATGCGGCGCACCGGGATGTTGCCGGAGCCGTGGAGGGGCGTGTAGACGATCTTCAGGGTCTTGCCCATCTCCTTCGCCAGCTCAGGATTGACGGACAGCTTCTTGATGGCGGCGATGTAGGCGTCGTCCACGTCCTTGCCGATGTAGACCAGCAGGCCCTTCTCGATGGCTTCCTTTTCGTCCATCGGCAGGGACTCAGCGTCGGTGGTGTCGGGCAGGCGGTCGGTGATGCCCTTGACGGACTCGGGCGGCATCTGGCCGCCGTCGGTCCAGTAGGCCTTGTAGCCGTTGTACTGCTTGGGGTTGTGGCTGGCGGTGATGACCACGCCGGCGATGCAGTTCAGATAGCGGATGGTGAAGGACAGCACCGGCACGGGCCGCAGGGACTCATACAGGAAGGCCTTCACGCCGGAATTGGCCAGCACCAGGGCGGTCTGCTTGGCGAACTCGGCGGACTTGTTGCGGGAGTCATAGGCGATGGCCACGCCGCGCTGCGCGCCGTCCGGGGTGGTGAGGATGTACTTGGCCAGCGCACGGGTGACGCGGCGCACGTTGTAGACGTTCAGCCGGTTGGTGCCCGCGCCCAGCACGCCGCGCATACCGGCGGTGCCGAATTCCAGCTCGCGATAGAAGCGGTCCTCGATCTCCTTGGGGTCATCCTTAATGGACATCAGGTCAGCGACGGTCTCCGGGTCGTCCGCGTAGTCCTTCAGCCACTGCTCATAAAGCTTCATGGGTTCCATAGGGCATAACCTCCGTTCACAATATATGTATTTCTATAAATGTCATTCGACATGATCCTCAAAGGCTTCAAGCTGCCGCCGCAGTCTCATCATATGCTCACGCTCCTGGCGGGCGATCTCCATGAAGATGTCCCGGGCGTGGGTGTCGCGGGCACAGCGGGCCAGCTCGTTGTAGAAGAGTATGGAATCCTTCTCCGAGGATACGGCGGCGCGGAACACGGCTCCGGGGTTCTCAAAGCCCTCGTGTCTGAGAGACATCAGCCCGCCGGGAAAGATGATGTCCGCGGCGATGGCGGATAAGTAAGCGGAGACCTCCGGGTCGTAGGCCTCCTCGCATTCCGCCTGCCGGGTCTCGCACTCCGCGCAGTAGAGGGACTCAAAGCGGGCGTAGTGGCAACGCTCTTCGTCGGCCAGGCGGTTCAGGAGGGCGACGGTGTCGGCGTCCCGGCTGAGCTTCGCGGCGCGGCGATAGAACGATTCGCCCCGCTTCTCCATCTCCATGGCGATGCGCAGGCCCTCCAGGTCGGTAAACACATGGTCCATGGGGATGTCCCTCCTTCGCGCGGTGATGCTGATTGACGGGAAAACAACTCCCTCAGTCAGCTTTGCTGACAGCTCCCTCAAAAGAGGGAGCCGTCATCTCGAATAGTCAATTATTCGCCCTTGCTGGCCAGATAGTCGTTGAGCTTGTTCACCAGCTCGTCCACGTCGGTGCCGTGGGCGGCGCAGCCCATCTCCAGGCTCTCCATCTGGCTGAAGGGGCAGCCCATGCAGTGCATGCCGTATTCCATCATGATCGGGGCGGTGGTGCGGTCGATCTCCAGCACCTGGCCGATGCTCATGTCCTTGGTCACAGTTGCCATGTTCAGATTACCTCCATAATATATCCGGGTTTGTCAGGGAAAACCCTATTATCTATAGTTTACAACAAACGCCGGATAAATGCAAGCACTACGCAATATTTTCGACGTTCTCTTTTCATGAGCGGGCGCACCTCTGCTTTGTTGAGAATCGGTTATTTATTGACATGAGCCGTTGACAAAGCCGCAGATATGGCATATAATTATACTGTTGCCAAACCACAAGACATCAGGTTACGGGCCTTTAGCTCAGCGGTTAGAGCAGTCGGCTCATAACCGATCGGTCCGGGGTTCAAATCCCTGAAGGCCCATGGCTTGGCGCGGTAGTTCAGTTGGTTAGAATGCCAGCCTGTCACGCTGGAGGTCGAGGGTTCGAGCCCCTTCCGCGTCGCCACCCAAAGACGTCAGATTGGAAACAATGTGGCGTGTAGAAAACCTCCGATTTATCGGGGGTTTTCTTCTGTATCGACACCAACTTTTTGAGAAAATGGCGATTTGACAGGCTATTATGCCGCTTATGGTTATATACTAAAATCTGAAGAAATATAAAAGTTGGTGTAGGTAGTAGTGAAAGTTGGTCAAAATTGATTTTGCCGTGTAAGACGTCATAATCTTTCTCATATAATCAAATTATTTTTTCGACGCAATGAGATTACTCCTGGATTATTCATGCATCTACAAGGAAGGGAAAACACACCAACGAAGCTGAACTACAGCAGAGATGGAGCGATTTTTATCAGATGGAATGGTATGAG
>CACZXF010000083.1:0-17732 GCA_902785105.1 uncultured Eubacteriales bacterium
TGAGCGACGTTTTTGAGGTCAAAAAGCACGACCTCAAAAACTGCGTAGAAGGCCCCAAACGCAGACTTTTTGCGCTTTAATCAGTGGCGCAAAAAGTCGTCGCTTCGAACGTGGAAATAAGAGAAACGAAACGAAGGGCTTTGGGGGCTCGGATCTATGGCCCCCAAAGACCGGTGCTGCTCCGCGGCAGCTAATGGGGTGCGGGCACAGCCCGCCAAATCCCTGTTTACCGTCCTGCCTTCCCCTTCTTCACCGTCGGGCGAATGAAATCGCGGAAGGCGGGGAAGCGCTTTTTGAGAGCCTTGACGATGGCCCGGGCGGCCTCCGCGGAGCAGATGCCGATGGCGATGCCCACAAAGATGTCGGTGGGGTAGTGGACGCCCACGAACAGGCGGGAGAGGGCGATCAGTATCGCCAGTATCAGTGCCGACACGCCGTAGGGCTTCTTCAATTCCCGAAGCAGCACCCAGGCGCAGGCGAAGGAGTTGGTGGCGTGGCCGGAGGGGAAGGAGAAGTCATGCTGCTTTTCGATCATCAGGTTCAGACCCTCCACCAGCTCATAGGGCCGTATGCGGGCCACCCAGTTTTTCAGTATAAGATTGGCTACGATCAGGCCGAGGGTCATCGCGATGGCGCTGGTCACGCCAGCTCTGCGGGTCTTGCGGAAGCACATCAGCGTCAGGGTCAGCACGATCCAGAACAGGCCCTTGTCGCCCAGATGGGTGATGAATATCATGATGGGGTTCAGTATGCCCACCCGGAGGTTGTGCTGTATCCAGAGAAGAATGTTGGCGTCGAAGAGAAAAATTGCGTTGCTCATGGCTGTCTCCTTTTGTATTGCTCAAATAGTGCCAGCGCTTCATCGACGGAGCACACCCCCGCCGTGGCGCTGGAATCGCTCAGAGATGCCGCCGCCGCCGCGATGCCCAGATCGATGGCCTTTGAAAGCGGCCATTTCATCTCCGCACCGTAGAGCACACCTGCGCAAAAGGCATCCCCTGCGCCGACAGAGCCGACGATTTTTTCACCGGGCAATATCAGGCTCCCGGCGCTGACCAGATCGTCATTTTCATCCAAGCCAAAACCGCCCTCCGGGCAGTGGATCACCGCCCAGGTGGACACGCCCATGTCCTTCATGGCGCGCAGCGCCGCGGGGATGTTCTCCGTCAGCAGCATGCCGTCGGCCTCCCGAAGCTCGATGCCGGTGGTTTGTTCGGCCTCGTATTCGTTGATGACGCAGTAGTCGGTGTACTTCATCGCCGGGGGCACCAGCCGCTTGAAGCGGTCGCCGGCCTCGCTGACCACGTCGATGGAGGTCTTGAGCCCGTGGAGCTGGGCCATGTGCAGGAGCCGCGCCATGCGGCTGCCGTACTCCTCGTCCGGCTGGTCCAGCGCGTCCAGCAGCAGTATGTAGCCGATGTGGAAGATGTCGGCCCCCACCTTGTCCCAGTCGATGTTCTTCTCGGTGAACTTGGCGTTGGCACCCATGTAGGTGAAGAAGGTGCGCTGCTTGTTTTTGACGTCCGCCATGACGTTGCAGAAGGCGGAGATGCCCTCCCGGACCACGTTGCCCGTGTCGATATTGGGGTATTCGCCCAGCACCCGCATGATGAGGTCGCCCTCCGCGTCCTCGCCGATCTTGCCCAGCGCGTAGAGCGGCAGCGTTCCATCCAGCTTCGCCAGGTCCACCACCACGTTGCACACCGCGCCGCCGGTGGAGCGGACGATGCCATCGTGGATGTGCACCAGCTCGCCCTGCTTCGGCCAGCCCTCCACGGGGTAGGTGATGTCCACGATCATGTTTCCCGCCACGCATATGCCCTTGCGCATGTAATCACTTCCCTCCAATATTTCACTGCCAGTTGAAATTTCAAAGAATGAATACGCTTAATAAACCGCTATTTTATTCTAACCTCAGAAGCCCAAAATTTCAAGCCTATATTCCTCTTTCGGGATCTGTTTTTTTCAAAGCAAATTCAATACTTTTGATTTTCCTTCATCAGCTATGGATGTATATTAGTTTAACCGAACAATTCTTGCGCTTATTGATATGAAGTATATAATTAAGTAAGAATATACTAACTGAGATACTGGAATTTAGTGGACCCTGAGTTTTAAATTCCCACATAAAGATAAGACAGAGCAATTGCATTGACCAAATGAATGATACAGGGGGCAAATGATATGGCGAGAAGGGATTCTGAGAATCAGAAGCGCTCCATGAGCGCGATGTTCCGGGGGAGGGCGATCTTCAAGCCGCTGAACACCGGGCGCATCGACGAGCGGGTGGCCTGCGTGCGGGAGTGGGTGGCGAACATCTTCTTTTACACCAAAAACGGCACCACCATCATGATAGATGCCGGCTACAACTACGCGCGGCTGAGGGAGAAGATGGGCTGGCTGGACATTGACCCGGCGTCCATCCGGCACATACTGATCACCCATCAGGACACCGACCACGTCGGCGCGCTGGAGCCGGACAGCGAATGCCTTTTCCGGGACGCCACCGTCTATATCGGGGCCATCGAGAATCGCTACCTGATCGGCGAGGCGCGCAGGCGGGTGATCCATGGGCTGTACAAGCTGCCCAGGGTGAAGCTGGACAACCGGAAGGTGTTGCTGAAGGACAGTGATGTGTTCTATATAGGGGATATTAAGATCGAGTGCCTGCTGGTCCCCGGCCACACCTGGGGGCACATGGTCTATCTGATCGACGACGAATATCTGTTTACCGGGGATACGATATGGTTCGGCGCGGACGGCGGCTACAGCTTTATCAGCACGCTGGCGGAGGACAACCGTCTGTCTGTCCAATCCCTCGAAAAGCTGGAGGCGAACATCCGCGCCCGGCGGCGGCGCATCGCGGTGATCACCGGCCACACCGGCTGGACGGACGACCTGGACTTCGCCTTTGCCCACCGGACGGAGCTCTGCAAGCCCTTCACAAAGCGCTATTCCGACCCCGAAGCCCCTTACGACGGCTATGTGGAGGACGACGACACGGAGCAAAGGGCGAGAACACAACGCCTGAAAAAGAAGGGGACAAGATAATAAAAAAACCGTAACTATTCAGTCATGTCGATAAACAGGGATTTGTAGGGGAGTTGCCCGCTCTCCTGTAGGGGCGGCGTTGCGCCGCCCGCCCGTTAGATCGCGCTGTTTCGCAGGGGGGGCGGGCGCCGAAGCATTGAACCAGCCACGTCTTATTCCATCATTGAAGCTTTTCGTAATCCGTGTCCAATACAGGCTCCAGCCACTCGTTGCTGGTATCCTCGCCGGATACCTCGATGGCCAGGTGGGAGAACCAGGAATCGGGCGCCGCGCCGTGCCAGTGCTTGACCTCCGGGGAAATGTTGACCACCGTGCCCGGTGTCATCTCCACGGGGTCCTTGCCCCATTCCTGATAGTACCCCCGGCCGCCGACGCAGATCAGCATCTGGCCTCCGCCGCTTTTCGCGTGATGGATGTGCCAGTTGTTCCGGCAGCCCGGCTCAAAGGTTACGTTGAACACCGGCACCTGCTTCGTGGATATCGGGGCCAGATAGCTCTGCCCCACGAAAAACTGCCCGTAGGGATTCGGTTCACCGATGGGGAAGAAGATGCTGTTCTGATACCGGTCCTTCTCTGTCCGGGCGGGCGTCCCCTCGTTCCAGACCTCCTTCGCCAAACGGAACACCGCCCAGCCCTTGGGCCAGCCCACATACATCGTGGCGTGGGTGATGATGGCGGCGATCTCCTCCTTTGTGACGCCGTGGGCTTTGGCGTTTTGCAGATGATAGGTCAGGGAGCTGTCCGTGATGCCCGACGCCATCAGCGAGACCACGGTGATGATGCACTTGGTCTTGACGTCGATGGCTTCCTCGTTCCACACCTCTCCGAACAGCACATCGTCGTTCAGGTGCGCGAACATCGGCGCGAACGCGCTAAGCTGCTGCCGTCCGGCAGTCTGTGTGATCTTTTCTTTCATATCATTGCCTCCATGCTACATGAATAGGTTGACGATCATGCCCGTCCCCCAGGCAAAGGCCATGGTGAACAGCATTTAGATGACAAACCGCTTCCAGCCCAGCACGATCTTCATCGCGCCGAGGTTGGTAATTTTTGTCGCGGAAGGTTTGAAACCCTTTAGGGTTTCAAAGTTTTTCGCAGAGCGAAAAACCGCGGACGGTCGAATCATGGATTCGAGCGCCGCGCCGCCCGGTGATCATGAACGCCGCCGCGCTGCCCATGCTCATGCCGTCTACCAGCCACTGCTGCAAAAGCGGTATCGTCCCGCCACCGCACATGTACAGCGGCACGCCGATGGTCGCCGCCATCAGCACGCCGAAGCCTTCGTTTTTCCCAAACAGGCCGCTGACGAAATCGCCGGGGACGTGAATCTGATACAGTGCCGTCAGCAGTATGCCCAGCGCGAACATGGGGCCGGTGGCCCTGATGTTGCGCCAGACGTTTTTTAAAAAGCGGATCAACAGGTTTGGGTCCGTGTCCCGGCTTGCGCCTTCGTGAAAGCCGGTGAAGTCGAAGAAGGATTTGCCCTTGCCGCTGTAGAACAGCCGGATCAGCCACCCGGCGGCACAGCCGCAGAGGGTGCAGCTCACGCAGCGAATGATCACCGCCGTCCGCCCCAATGCCCCGCTGTAGAAGATCAACTGGGGATTGAGCAGTATGCTCGACATCATGAACGCCGCCAGGTAATCGTCCTTCACGCCCTGCTCCGAAAAGCTCGCGGCGATGGGAATCGTGCCGTACATGCACAGCGGCGAGGCGACGCCCAACAGGCTCGCGGGTATCACGCCCAGCCAGCCCATTTTGCGCCGCCCGATTTTGGAGAATACGCCGTGGATGGCCTTCTTGCCGAACACCGACACAGCGCTGCCCAGCAGGATGCCCAGCGCCCAATAAGGCGCGATCTGCCTGACCTGGATGTCCAGATAGTACCAGAGGTAGATCGCCTCCCGGCGAATCCATTCGATCATTCGATGATCACCAGATTGTAAGCGCGGCTGCCCAGCCCGATGGCTTCGGCGGCGTCCAGCGTGTGTAGGCCGTCGCGGCTCTCGATGCGCGCGATGAGGCGCTCGCTGTCCGGCATGGCGTATACCAGGTCAATGGCGGCCTGATCGACGGCCAGCGGGTCCGTGGAGGCCAGTATGCCGATGTCGTGCATGTCGGGTTCGCTCGGATTGGGGTCGCAGTCGCAGTCCACGGACAGGCGGTTCATCACGTTGATGTAGACGATGTTGTCGCCCATATGGGTGTCCACCGCCTTCGCCGCGTCGGCCATGGATTCCAGGAAGGCGTCCTGATCGTCGTCGAGGAAGCGCTTGAGATCCGTACCGCCCGAATGAATCCAGCGCTTGCCCTCGGAGGAGCCGAAGCCGATGGAGGTGTTTTTGATGGCCCCGCCGAAGCCCGCCATGGCGTGGCCCTTGAAGTGGCTGAGCACCAGATAGCTGTCGTAATTTGCGAAGCGGCTGCCCACGTAGTCCACGGACAGGACGTTGCCGCCCTCGACGGGGAGCTCCATGTTGCCCTCGGCATCCAGTATGTCCACCTCGGCGATGTCGGTGAAGCCGCGATCCTTCGCCAGTTGCAGGTGCATGGCGGTGGAGGAGCGGGCGCCGCCGTAGCCGGTATTGCACTCCACAATGGTACCCTTCAGCATTTGCACCAGGTCGCCGATCAGCGCCGGGCGCAGATAATTGCTGTTCTTGCCCTCACCGGTGGAGATCTTCACGCCCACCTTGCCGGGGAGCTGAACGCCCAGCGCCTGATAGGCTTTGACCAGGCTTTCCGGGGAAATGTCGCCGATGAACCAGACTGTGGCGGGGGCAGAGGCGTCCTGATGGGGCAGCTCCGCGATCTCGATCGCCACGCCGCCGTTGGTGACAAGGGTCTCCGCCAGCGCGGTAGCGCAGAGCAGGCAGAGCGCCAGCAGCACAGCCAATAGCTTTTTCATTATACTTTCATCCTTTCCATTCAATGCAACACATATTAAAGTGACGGAATGTCAAAATATAGTTTACATTGGATGTGACGTAATGTCAATACCTGTATCTGAATGGATTATATTTATTATTTATAGCTCAGGCGGCGTAAGCCCTTAGCCTGTGATTTCATCCATCGGCAGACCCATGAAACTATGCTCCATGAATTCATATTGCCGCGCCCAGCAGCGTCCGGATACAGTTATAGGCGATGTCATAGACGCTCATGTACACGAAATTCAGTCCCGCTTCCGCCATCGCCTGACGCTGCTTCGCGGACACGGTGGTGTAGGGGTAGATGCCGTAGAGGAAGGGCAGAAATGCGTACAGGAAGTCCTGCTGGGCCTTCGCGTTCATTTCCGGGAAGAATTTGACGAGACAGCGCCGCACCGCCTCGATGGAAGCGCCGTAAGCCCGCTTGAAATCCACCAGACATTCCGGACGGCTGTTGTCCTCCATGTCGAAGTGGTTCATGCTCAGGAGCTTCAAAAGCATGCTTCGCTTCTCCAGGGAGTGGGCCAGCATGCTGGAAAAGGACTCGGCGCTCATGGTCGTGTAATCGTCCGCCATGGCCGTCAGTTCCTCTACCCAGCGCTCGTATTCCTTCTGCATCAGGGCGAGGAAGATCTCCTCCTTGGTATGAAAGTAATTGTAAATCGAGGTGCGCGTGAAGCTCGTCGCCCCGGCGATGTCCTTCAATGTGATCTCCTTGAAGCTCATGGTCTGATAGAGCTTTTCGCAGGCGGAGATGATCTCCTCCCTGCGCGCGTTTGTCAGTTCTGCTGAACCTCTTGGCATGGTTATGCTCCCTTCGCCGCCCGGTGGCAACATTTTTTATTTAATATTATAGCACAATTGTGACGTTCTGTCAATATAAGCGGAAATCAATATTGACTGAATGTCAGTTGAACATTGGAAAGTTTTTGAGGGGGCTAATCAGTTTTCTCCTATAAACGGGGATTTGTTTTAGTTTGGAGTGTGGAGAGTGGAGTTAGAGTGCCGAACCCCTTAAAAATCAATGAAATCTGAAGGATTTCGACCATAACTCCACTCTCAAACTAATTTCAATTTGTAGGGGCTGATTAGTTGCCATGTTCGTTTTGAATGGAAATCTGTGCAAGCGCAGGTTTGCTTACGCGAAGCCTTCTCCGGTCGATTTTTGCCTGACCACAAGACTTAATATGGCGGCAGACTGTAAAACTGAAAACAAAAATGGCCCTGTCTGACAAGACAGGGTCACAGAGCATCGATTAATCCTCGGTCTCGGGCATGACGGAAGCGATGATGAGCTGCGAGAGCTGCGAAAAGCCCTCATCCGATGCGGGTGCGAAGATGAACTGCACATAGTTGCCGGATTCAGTGATAAACACCACATACACGGCGTCCACATCCGGAACACTGAAGGAGACGGCGTCCAGGCCGTTGAGGGTGCAGCGCTCGATATCCATCGCGCCGTTGGCCTCCAGGGTGCTGATGGTCTCGTCCATCGTGGCGCCTTCATTGCCCTGGAGATACTGGACATAGATGCCCGCCGCACCGTCAGCCGTCTCAAATTTGGCGAGCATATCCTCACCGTCCTCTTCCGTGAGGGCCTTGTTCTCGAAGATGCTGGGCATCCAGTGCTGCAGCGCGATGTCATTGAAGACGTACCAGCTGCCTTCGATGCTGGCGGCGGCGCTCTCCACATCCGACCAGTTGATGGCGGGGACCTCCTCTGCAAAGGCGCAGAATGTGAACAGCAGGGTCAGGACCAGCATGGTTGCGAGAATCTTTTTCATGGGAAATTCCTCCTTATATATTCGCCCGATGGAATCGGGTGATATTTGGCTGACTCATTTATGGATGCGTTTTATCCATCGATTGCGGTGTTCATGCTCTGTATGCCCGCAACAGTAATTCCTTCTCAAAAAGCAGCTCTTCCTCCGGGTCGATGCCCGTGTCATACACCAGACCCACGGCGTAGCGCGTGACCACGGCCAGCATCAGGTGAAGCGTCTTGGAGAACATCTCCCGCTCCGGGATATCTGTGCGCAGCGTGTGGTCAACCATGGCCTTTTCATAGCAGATGTGAAACCTTTTCATCAGATCGTCAACCATGCCGCTGAACGGCGCGAGCTGTTCCAGTGTAACGTCTTCCCGCTGCACATAGACGTTGAAAAACTGGTTGAAGCGCAGTATGTCGCGATGGTCGCGATAAAGGGTGATGAAGGAATCCAGGTAGAATTCAAAGAACTCCACGGCGGTCATTTTGTCCGTGTCGATACGCGACTGGTTTTTGCGGAGGAATCTTTCCCAGACCCAGGTGCTGACAGCCACCACAAGTTCCGTCTTGCTGTCGAAATGCCGGTACACCGTGGCGACTCCGACGCCCGCCGCCTTTGCGACCTCTGTCATATTGACGGCGTCGATGGTCTTTTCCGAGAAAACCCGGAAGCCGCTTTCCAGGATCCTCTGCCGTGAGGCGGCTTTTCTTTCTTCATACATCTCGGGTGTAAATCCCATGGTGCTCTCCTTGATGTCAAATCGGTAATTGCCGTTCCGCTTATGTGAGAAATATTTTATCATATATGCGTGCGTTTGTCAATGCTTTGGCCTTAAAAAATTCATAATGTTTCAGACTTATTTCGTTCCCGACAGGGTTCCCGAATGGTATTCGTTCGAGCATTGAAATCGTCGCGCGGCTATAGCTATGGAAGTGATTGAGGCAAACAACAACCAGTGCCCCGGCTGTCATGGATTTGACAACCGGGGCACTGATGAGAAAAAGGCGCGTCCAAAAGCAGGACTGTCAGAGACTTGTCAACCTGGCATGAAGGTCGTCTCCCTCATATACATTGGGACAACTTCACCCCGTAAACGCGGACGAGATGCCGGAAAGGGCGACGCGGCGCACCATGCGGCCATCCGCGCGACAGCCGCCAAGGCTGACCGCTCGTTAAAAATGGCGCTCAGCTCCCGAACCCGGAACCGTTTCAATATGGGATGTTATGCCCGCCTTTATCTGGACGGTCGGCGGCGCGGGGGATTGTAGTCCCGCCGCAGTATGGCGTAGAGGTCCACGTCCACATAGCGTCCCTTGTTGAACAGCCGACTCCGGAGGGTGCCCTCCTTCAGCATGTGGCACTTGCGCATCACGGCCCCGGAGGCGGGGTTGGTGGTCTCGTGCTGGGCCTCGATGCGGTTGAGGGACATGTGGTCGAAGCCATAGCGGATCACGGCCCGGAGCGCCTCGGTCATGATGCCACGGTTCCAGAATTCGCGGGAGAGGGAATAGCCCACCTCGGCGGCGTTGTTGTCGTGCTGTACCCACATGAATCCGATGGTGCCGATGATCTGCCCCGTCTCCAGCCACTCAATGCCCCAGCTCGCGGGCTCATGGGCGCGATAGCGGCGCAGCATGTAGCGCAGATAGGCCCGGCTGTCCCCGATGGACTGGTGCGCGTCCCACAATACATGGCGCGCCACCTCCGGGTCGCGGCTGTAGCGGTAGATGTCCCCGGCGTCCCGCATGGTCAGCTTCCGCAGCTTGAGCCGCGCCGTGCGCAGCTCGGGCATGTATATCATATCGGCGTGGAGCATGTAAACAGACCTTCTCACTTCATTGTGGTGGAATTGATATTTGACGGCACCTCAATAACTCAATTCCGCTTGCTTGCAGACCTGCGCGGCCATCAACACGGCGCAGATGGTCTTGGCATCCGTAATTTCGCCGCGGGTGATGCGGGCGATGACCTCAGGCAGAGGGAGCTTTACAATATTGAGAAATTCATCGTCATCCGGGTGGCTTTCCCCGGCGTCCAGGTCACGGGCCAGGTAGAGGGAGATCTTTTCATCTGAGAAGCCGGGGGTGGTGACGATGTCCGTCAGATGAATCCAGCTTCGGGCAGTCAGTCCGGTCTCCTCCTTCAGTTCGCGCTTGGCGGCCTCCAGGCGGTCCTCCCCCTTGAAGTCCAGCTTGCCGGCGGGAATTTCCAGAAGCACCTGGTCGAGGCAGGCCCGGAACTGCTTTACCAGCCAGACGTTGCCCTCCGCGTCCACCGGCACGATGGCGGAGGCCCCGATGTGCCGGGCACACTCCCGCTTTGCCACAGCGCCGTTGGGCAGGCGATAATTCATGTGGTCAATGTGCAGTATCAGGCCGTCAAAGACCCGCTGGGAATCGATGCGTTCCTCGATGATGTACTTGTCCTCCAACATGGGAAAAGCCTCCCTTCCAAATGCTTATTAAAATACGACAAAATTTCGTCAAATCCTGCCGAATTGTAATAGCTGCTGATAAATATTTAATTCCGGACAGCAACTGCTCAGTCCACCTCTGTAAACAGGGATTTGTCGATATGAACTGAAAGTTCCCCTATGGACGTCTAAACCTATTCCGAATCTGAACCCCGCAGGGTAAATTCCCCATTCTGTTCCTGTAAAGAAATGGGTCAAACCCTTGACATTTGCCGTATCCCTGTATACAATGATACCTGCATCGACAAAAACGAACCCAAGGAGATGAGACCATGCTGGAAATGTCCAATAAAACCAATCTGCTGGAACAGAAGCAGTATAAATACTCGCTGCAGGACGTGGAAAAGCCGAACCTGTACCGGGACATCTACCCCTATGATGAAATTCCGCGCATCGCCTTCAACCATCGCCGGGTGCCCATGGGCATGCCGGAGGACATCTGGATCACGGATACGTCCTTCCGGGACGGTCAGCAGTCGGTGGAGCCCTACTCGGTCAAGCAGATCGTGGACCTCTACAAGCTGATGGCCAGGCTGGGCGGTCCCTACGGCGTCATCCGCCAGACGGAGTTCTTCGTCTACTCCGAAAAGGACCGCAAGGCGCTGGAGGAGTGCATGGCCCTGGGCTACCGCTTCCCGGAGATCACCACCTGGATCCGTGCCACCCGCGATGACTTCAAGCTGGTGAAGGACCTGGGCATCCGTGAGACGGGCATACTGGTGTCGTGCAGCGACTACCACATCTTCAAGAAGATGCAGATGACCCGCAAGCAGTGTATGGATTACTATCTGCGCACCGTGGCGGACGCCTTCGAGGCCGGGGTCATGCCCCGCTGTCACTTGGAGGACATCACCCGCGCCGACTTCTACGGCTTTGTGGTGCCCTTCGTCAACGCCCTCCAGGAGATGAGCCAGAACGCGGGCATCCCCGTGAAAATTCGCGCCTGCGACACCATGGGCTATGGCGTGCCCTATTCCGAGGTGGCGCTGCCCCGGAGCGTCCCCGGCATCATCTACGGCCTCCAGCACTATTCCGACGTGCCCAGCGAGATGCTGGAATGGCACGGCCACAATGATTTCTACAAGGCCGTCACCAACGCTTCCACAGCCTGGCTCTACGGCGCCTGCGCGGTGAACTGCTCCCTGCTTGGCATCGGCGAGCGCACGGGCAACGTGCCGCTGGAGGCCATGGTGATGGAATATGCCAGCCTGCGCGGCTCGCTGGACGGCATGGACACCACCGCCATCACCGACATCGCCGAGTATTTCCGCAAGGAGATCGGCTATGAGATCCCGGTGATGACTCCCTTCGTGGGCCGCCAGTTCAACACCACCCGCGCCGGTATCCATGCCGATGGCCTGCTGAAGGACGCCGAGGTCTACACCATCTTCAACACTCGGAAGATACTTGGCCGCAGCCCCTCCGTCATGATCGGCAAAACCAGCGGACTCGCCGGCATCGCCTACTGGATCAACGACAACTACCGCCTCGAGGGCGACGAGCAGGTGGACAAGAAGTCCGACCTCGTGGTGAAGCTCAAGACCTGGATCGACGAGGAGTACGCCGGCGGCCGCCAGACCGCGCTGTCCACCGACGAGCTGGAGACAAAGATCGAAGCGCTGAGCGAAGGTAAATTCCGCAGGCTCTGAACCATAACCGGACGATAGAAGAGAGGTTTATATAAAATGATGGATTACAAGACCGTTTCCCTGTCCGACCAGGTCTATGAGCAACTGGAATCGGATATACTGAGCGGCAAATATCAGCGCGGGGAGATCGTGACAGAGATGCAGCTCTGCTCGGAGCTGGGCGTCAGCCGCACGCCGGTGCGCGAGGCGCTTCGCCGTCTCTTCCAGGAGCACCTCATCGAGGATACCCCCAGGGGCACCATGGTGCTGGGCATCACGCCGAAGGACTTCATGGATATGTCTGAAATTCGCCTGCGTATTGAAGAATTAGCGGTGCGTGGCTTCGTGGAGAACGCCTCCGCGGACAGCCTCAAGGAGCTGAACGAGGCCGTGGACTTCCAGGAGTTCTACCTGACCCGCGGCGACGTGGACCACCTGCGCTCGCTGGACGGCCGCTTCCACGATGTGATCTACGCCAACTGCGGCAGCCGCGTGCTCCAGGACACGCTGGCCCGGCTGCATAAAAAGATCCAGCAGTACCGGCGCAACGCCCTGATGTCCCCAGACCGCGCCGCCAATTCCGTGGCCGAGCACAAGGCCATACTCGCCGCCATCACCGCCCACGATGCCGATCTCGCCGTGGAGCGGATGAATCAGCACATTAATAACGCCATCAAGCGGGCGATGAATAACTGACAAACAGGGATTTGTAGGGGAGTTGCCCGCTCTCCTGTAGGGGCGGCGTTGCGCCGCCCGCCCGTTAGATCGCGCTGTTTCGCAGGGGGGGCGGGCGCGACAAATTCCAATTTATCTATTTCCATCTGAAACATACAGGAGGCGTTTCCCATGAATGCCATAGATACCGCTGTCAACCACTACAGAGCCCTTTTGGAGGCCCAGATCGAGCGTTCGAAGCGCATGATGGACGCGGCCCCGGCGAAGGATTTCTCAAAGCTCAAGACCGTGACCATCGGCGTCATCGACGGCGACGGCATCGGCCCCATCATCACCAGCGAGTCCACCCGTGTGCTGAAGGCGCTTTTGAAGGACGAGCTGGACGCGGGCAGCATCGTGTTAAGGCCCATCGAGGGCCTGACCATCGAAAACCGCAAGGCGAAGGGGGAGGCCATTCCCTCCGACATCCTCGCCGAGATCAAGACCTGCGATGTCCTCCTGAAGGGTCCCACCGAGACCCCCAAGGGCGGCACGCTGGAATCGGCCAACGTGGCCATGCGCCGGGCGCTGGACCTCTACGCCAACGTGCGCCCCGTGGCCGTGCCGGAGGAGGGCATCGACTGGATATTCTTCCGCGAGAACACCGAGGGCGAATATGTGCTGGGCAGCCAGGGCATCGAGATCCCCGACACGCTGACCATGGACTTCAAGGTCACCACCATCCCCGGAACCCGCCGCATCGCCCGGGCGGCATTTGAATACGCGAAGAACAATGGCAAGAACTACGTCGCCATCGTCACCAAGGCCAACATCATGAAGAAGACCGACGGCATGTTCACCGCCATCGCCCACGAGATCGCCGCCGAGTATCCCGGCATCGAGGTGGAGGACTGGTACATCGACATCATGACCGCCAAGCTGGTGGACGAGAACATCCGCCGAAAGTTCCAGGTGTTCCTGCTGCCCAACCTCTACGGCGACATCATCACCGACGAGGCGGCCCAGCTCCAGGGCGGCGTGGGGACCGCCGGCAGTGCCAACATCGGCGACCAGTACGCCATGTTCGAGGCCATCCACGGTTCCGCGCCCCGCATGATCGAGACCGGCCGCGGCGCTTTTGCCAACCCCGCCTCCATCCTCCGCGCCGCCGCCATGCTCCTGCGCCACATCGCCCGCGCCGACGCCGCCGCGAAGCTCGACAAGGCCCTCGACGCCGCCGGCGACAAGCCCCGCGAGATGACCGCCAGCGATTACGCGGATAAGGTCATCGGGCTGATAGGGTAGTATAACCATTTACACGGCAAAAAACATAAAGATAAATCCACATAAGACATTGTAGGGGCGGCGTTTCGCCGCCCGCCGGGTACTGCGAATCGCTTCGTACTCAGGCGGGCGGCAGAAATGCCGCCCCTACGCGATGGTTATTCTGTAATGCCTGTTTTCATAACGGTAGATTTTGTCATCAGAGTTTTTTCAGATAGCTGGCCGCCACCCAGCCGGACCTGCCGTTGTAGGTGATGTAGGCCCAGCCGTGGGAGGTCTTTTTCACGGTGACCGTCGCGCCCTTCTTTACCGTGCCGATGACGGAGCTGTTGGTCAGGGAGGCGCGGCTGCGCAGGTTCATCTGGCCGGTGGTCTTATACTTCCTGCCGCTGCTTACGCTGGAGGAAGAGGACTTCACCTTGGAGAGATACTTCCGATAGATCCAGCCGGAGCCACCGGAATAGCGGACCTTCCACCAGCCGTTCTCAGCCTTGCTGTAGGTGACCACGTCGCCCTTGTGCAGCTTCTTCTTCACGGAATAGTTCGAGGACGGGCCGGAGCGGACGTAGACAGAACTCGTGTTGACGTAATAGGACCCGCTGGTCGCCAGCGCCGCGGGCAGAGAGAAGCTCGCCAGCACCAGCAGCAGACAGAGCGCCTGCTTCATGAATCGTATGAGTTTCACGGGGATTCCCTCCTTTTAATAATTATGACTAAATTAATTATATCATAGACAAGGTTGTGACGCAATAGTTAAATTGAAATTGATGCTTAATAATTTTGAAATATTTATGTTAACTGAATATTGCCTACAGCCCCGTGCTTGACAATCCCGCTCTGCCTTTGCTATGATGGTTAGACCATTTACAACGAGGCGATTATAATATGAAATTGGATGAAATGTATCTCTCCCTGGGCGTGAGCCCGGCGGTGTACCAATATGGCGAAAATGTATTGAAAGCGCTTCGGGAGCGCTTCGACGCGGTGGACGCCGTGGCGGAGTACAACCAGGCGAAGGTCCTCGGGGCCATGCAGAAGAACCGGGTCAGCGCCGCCTGCTTCGCGGCCACCACGGGCTACGGCTACGACGACATGGGCCGCGAGACGCTGGAGAAGGTCTACGCCGACATCTTCCACACCGAGGCGGCGCTGGTGCGTCCCCAGATCACCTGCGGCACCCACGCGCTGGCCGTGGCGCTGTCCGCCAACCTGCTCCCCGGCGACGAGCTGCTCAGCCCCGTAGGCGCGCCGTATGACACCCTGGAGGAAGTCATCGGCATTCGCCCCTCCAAATGCTCCTTAAAGGAATACGGGGTCAGCTATCGCCAGGTAGATTTGCTGCCGAACGGCGGCTTCGACTGGGACGGCATCCGCGCTGCCATCAACGATAAGACAAAGCTGGTCACCATCCAGCGCTCCAAGGGCTACGCCACCCGCCCGACCTTCTCCGTCAGGCAGATCGGTGAGCTGATTTCCTTCATCAAATCCGTGAAGCCCGGCCTGAACGTCATGGTGGACAACTGCTACGGTGAGTTTGTGGACACCATCGAGCCCTCCGACGTGGGCGCGGATATGACCGTCGGCTCCCTCATCAAGAATCCCGGCGGCGGGCTGGCCCCCATCGGCGGTTACATCGTCGGCACGGAGGCATGCGTCTCCCGCTGCGCCTTCCGCCTCTCCGCGCCGGGGCTGGGGCAGGAGGTCGGCGCGAACCTGGGCATACTCCCCGCATTCTATCAGGGACTTTTCCTGGCCCCCACCGTGGTGGCCGGGGCGCTGAAGGGCGCGATCTTCGCCGCGAACATCTACGAGAAGTTGGGTTTCCGGGTCGTCCCCAACGCCACGGAGCCCCGGCACGACATCATACAGGCCGTGGAGCTTCGAAGCCCCGAGGCCATGTCCGCCTTCTGCCACGGCATACAGGCCGCCGCCCCGGTGGACAGCTACGTCCTGCCCGAGCCCTGGGCCATGCCCGGCTACGACGCCGAGGTCATCATGGCCGCGGGGGCATTCGTCCAGGGCAGCTCCATCGAGCTCTCCGCAGACGGTCCCATCCGCGAGCCCTACGCCGTCTACTTCCAGGGCGGCCTTACCTGGTATCACGCCAAGCTGGGCATACTGCTGTCGCTGCAAAAGCTGGTGGAGAAGGGCCTGGCGACGATTTGACATTGGGGCGGCACGATGAATTGAAGTTTATTGAGGTGTCAAACCAACCTTGTAGGGGCGCCGTTTCGGCGCCCGCCCTTTGTAAGATGGTACGTTCTATCAGGCGGGCGGCGCAACGCCGCCCCTACAGGGATAATTTCACGCCGAAATGCCTGTTTTACAATAAAATGTAAATTTGATTGACAAAAATTAACCTCCTATGCTATAATACTATCATCTATTATAAGAAGGAGGTATAACCCTATGACCAAGAGAATCCTGGCGATCCTGCTGGCGTGCCTGCTGCTGTGCTCGGTAGCGCAGGCGGCGGAGATGTCCCTGGGCGACGTGAACGCCTGGCTGAACGGCTCGGCGAAGCTGGGCGAGGGCAGCAAGGGCAACCCCATTGCCGTGATCCCCTTCAGTCACATCGACGGCCCCGGGGATGAGGACCTGTTCTACGCTTTCGTGCCCTTCAAGTATGTCTCCCGGGACTATGTCAAGTATCAGGTTTCCTTCCTCTCCTGCACCTGCCGTCCGGCGGACAGCAACTACTGGTCCACGGCCTATGTGGAGCTGACCCTCCCCGACAGCGGCAAGCTGGACGACGCGGCTATCAAGACCCTGAGCTTCGATATGGACTCCAGCGGCCACTACAACGCCGGCCAGTATGGCGACAGCAACCCCGCCCCCAACGGCAACGTCTATAAGCAGTTCGTGAACGACTGGGTACCCTTCTATGTGGGCAAGACCTTCGCGGACATCAAGCAGTACAGCACCATCAAGGACATCCCCGCCGAGGCGTTCACCGCCGGTGAGGGCCGCGAGGCGCTGACCATCGATGCCTGGACCGGTGCGACGGTCTCCCCGAACAATGTGCTGCGCATGCTCATCGCCCTGTTCCGCTATCACGCCACCGACAGCTTCTTCGACGCCGACGCGGACGCCGCGGCCCTGCGCGAGGTGTTCGCTTCCTCCACCGCCGTAGAGGCGAAGGCCGCTGCCGTAGCCGCCGTCTCCGAGGAGGACGAACTGCCCCCGCCCCAGGACACCACCAAGACCTATCTGGCCAACGAGGGCGACACCGAGGAGACCCCCTGCGAGGAGGGCAACTTCGGCCCCACCTGCTCCGCCATCAGCGCCGAGAACCTGCGCCAGTACCTGTTTCGCAGCGACGTGGTCTACATCGACCTGCGCGACTATGAGGATTATGCCAAGAAGCACCTTAAGGGCTTCGAGGTCATCCCCTATTTGGCCCTGATCTTCAACGCCGACGCCGACAAGGACGCCTCCCTGCCCCAGCTCTACGGCGGCGATCCCGCCGATCCCGTGCCGGTCTACGAGGAGTCCGACAAGCTGCTGGCGGCCCTGTTCCCCAAGAACAAGACCATCTTCGTGATGTGCCAGGGCGGCGGCCGCGCGGCCAACATGATGAAGATCCTCAAGGCCCGCGGCTGGGATATGTCCAAGGTCTACAACATCGGCGGCATGGGCCACTACACCGGCTCCGAATATAAGGACATCGTCACCGATACCCCCGAGATCCTCATCACCGCCACCTATAACTTCGACGGCCTCACCCGCATCGCTCCCGCACAGTAAAGCAGGGGATGCACAAAAAGAGACGCTCATATCGGGCGTCTCTTTTGCGTGGGGATGATGTTGATAATCAGGGATTTGGCGGGGTGTTTGTTCGAGACCACCTCATCCGCCCTCACGGGCACCTGACAAGGGCCTGCCGGCCCCATCTCACTGAAAACAGTCCACTGGACTGTTTTCCGGGCGCTCGATGCTCCTC
>CACZXF010000083.1:17790-21488 GCA_902785105.1 uncultured Eubacteriales bacterium
TTTGGCAAAGTTGGTCTGGCCAAAGGCCAGACTGCCACGGCTCAAATCGAAGATTTGAGGCGCGGCACCGAAGCGCCGGATGAGGTGGGTTACCCGCTCTCCCCGACAAATTCCAATTTGTCATTATGTGCCTTATTGCCTGTACTGCTTCGGCGTCGTCCCCTTGTACTTTCTGAACTGCTTGATGAAGAAGGAGGAATCGTTGTAGCCGCAATGCTGGGCGATCTCGGCCACGGTCATGTCGGTGGTGGAGAGGAAGTGGCTGGCGCACTCGATACGGTAGTAGTTGACATAATCGATGGGGGAGCGGTGGACGATGGCCCGGAAGAAGCGGCAGAAGTACTTTGGCGAAAGGCCGGAGAGACGGGCCAGGGCGTCCAGTGTAATGGGTTGGCCGTAGTGGGTCTCGATGTACTCCAGCGCGGGCTTGAGCTGTTGGGCCTTCTGGCTGAACTGCGGGGCCGCCACGTCCAGCGCGGCCTTCTCCCGCTCCCGTGACAGCGCGCCGAAGCATTGAAACAACGCGCCCAGCACCGTCAGCTCCGCACCCTCAATGCCCTCCGCGACGGTCTTGTAGAGCCCGTTGATCCCCCGGCTGAGCGCCGTATCGGCTTCAATGTCTTTTCCCTTCATATGGAGGATGTGTCCCAGTACCGGCTTCAGGCCCCGCTTGCAGGCGTCCTCGTGGAGCAGCATGGCGGCGTCGAACACGATGCAGTCGTAGACGCAGTCCTCCGGCTCCCCGCCGTGGATCACGCCCTCGCCGATCAGCACCAGGTCCCCCGCCTCGGCCAGTACCGCGCAGTTGTCCACATAGAGCTGAAGCGCTCCCGAGCGCACCCGGATCAGCTCCGCCTCCCGATGCCAGTGCATCGGCATTCTGTAACGCTCGTGGTGCCGGTCCACGGGATAATAGGCCAGCGGAAAGTCCCCCGTCCGATGCTGTATCTGTTCGCTGTAATCCAAATAATGCACAGACATCCCTCCACCTATAAAGGATAGCACAAAAAATGCTGTATCGTCAAGGGAAACAGCATGGCCCAAGGGCCTGATTATTGACATTATACCCATTAACCATTATAATAAGTACCATTAAACTGACAGATTGAGGGTGGAGCTATGAACACGGGGGAGGGCTTCCGTCGGCGGGGGCGCTACGAGCTGGTTTTCCTGCTGCTGGCGGCGGCGCTGGTGGGCATCACGATATTGAACATCAACATCGGCTCGGTACCGATTCCCATGGGTGAGATACTGAGAATACTGTTTCGGAGGGCGACAGACGCCAAGCAGTACGCCATCATCTGGAACATCCGCCTGCCGCGCATACTGATGGCGGCAATACTGGGCGGCGCGCTTTCTCTATCCGGCTTTCTGCTTCAGAACTTCTTTGGCAATCCCATCGCGGGCCCCTTCGTGCTGGGCATTTCCTCGGGCGCGAAGATGGTGGTCGCCATCACGATGATATTCTTCATGGGCAAGCTGGGTTACGTGTCCTCCTACGCGCTCATCATTGCGGCCTTCGCGGGTTCCATGATGTCGGTGGGCTTCATACTGCTGATGTCGCGGCGGCTGAAGCACATGGCGGTGTTGCTGGTGGGCGGCATCATGATCGGCTACATCTGTTCGGCGGTGACGGACTTCATCGTCACCTTCGCCGAGGAGAGTGACATCGTCAACCTTCGCGGCTGGTCCCTGGGCAGCTTCTCCGGCATGAGCTGGGAGAACGTGGCCGTGGCCGCCGTGGTGGTGGGCATCACATCTGTGGCCGTATTCATGATGGCGAAGCCCATCGGCGCGTATCAGCTCGGCGAGGCCTACGCGCAGTCCATGGGCGTCAACATCAAGGCCTTCCGCATCGCGCTGATACTGCTGTCCAGCGTGCTTTCCGCCACGGTGACGGCCTTCGCAGGACCCATCTCCTTCGTGGGCATCGCGGTGCCCCACCTCATCAAGCGGGCGCTGAACACCTCGAAGCCGCTGATCGTCATACCGGCTACCTTCCTGGGTGGCGCGGTGTTCTGCATGGCCTGCGACCTCATTGCCCGCACGGCCTTCGCGCCCACGGAGCTGAACATCTCAACCGTCACCAGCGTGTTCGGCGCGCCGGTGGTCATCGTGATGATGCTCAAGCGCAACAGCGGGAGGTGAGCGGCATGGGACAGTATTACTTCTCAACACAGCAGCTCACCGTCGGCTATGACGGCGTGCCGCTGATCAAAGACATTGAGATCAATATCGAGAAGGGCGAGATCGTCACGCTCATCGGCCCCAACGGCTCGGGCAAGTCCACCATATTAAAATCCATCACCCGACAACTCAAGACCATCGCCGGCACGGTGGAGATCGGCGGGGAAGAGCTCAAAAAAATCTCCTACAAGAACCTCTCGACGAAGCTGGCCGTGGTCCTCACCGAGCGCATGAAGCCGGAGCTGATGACCTGCCGGGACATCGTTGCCACGGGCCGCTATCCCTACACCGGGCGGCTGGGCATACTCTCCGCCGAGGACGAGGTACAGGTGGAGGAGGCCATGAAGGCCGTCCACGCGCTGGACCTGGCCAGCCGCGATTTCAACGCCATCTCCGACGGCCAGCGCCAGCGCGTGCTGCTGGCCCGCGCCATCTGTCAGGACCCGGAGATCATCATACTGGACGAGCCCACCTCCTTCCTCGACATCCGCCACAAGCTGCAATTGCTGAGCATCCTCCGCGGCATGGCGAAGAAGAAGGGCATCACGGTCATCATGTCCCTCCACGAGATCGACCTGGCCCAGAAGATTTCGGACAAGATCGTCTGCGTCAAGGGCGACCACATCTCCCGCTTCGGCGCGCCGGAGGACATCTTCGACAGCGAGACCGTCCGCAATCTCTATTCGCTGGATCAGGGCAGCTACGACCCGGTGTTCGGCTCCATCGAGCTTCCAAAGCCCGAGGGCACCCCAAAGACCTTCGTCATCTGCGGCGCGGGCACCGGCATCCCGGTTTTCCGCCAGCTCCAGAAGGCGAACGTTCCCTTCATCGCGGGCATACTCTATTCAAACGACATAGACTGTCAGCTCGCCCGCCAGCTCGCCGCCGAGACCATTGAGGTCCAGCCCTTCCAGCCCATCAGCCCCGAGACCTGCCGTCTCGCCCTCCAGCGGATGAAACAGTGCGACACCGTCATCAATGCCCGGCCGCCGCTGGGCGAATACAACCAGCCCGTGGCAGAACTCATCCAACATGCCAAAACCATGGAGGGGTATCGGGAGCTTTGAATTCGGGGGAAGCACGACGATAAACAGGGATTTGTGGGGGAGCCCCCACGGGCAATTGCTACCGCGTATAGGCACCGGTCTTTGGGGGCCATAGATCCGAGCCCCCAGGCGACTCAGCCCAAATCTTCGATTTGGTCTGAGCCGTCCGGCCTAAAGGCGACAAGCCCAATAGGGCTTGTCGGTCAGCCTTTTGGGCTGACTGTCCCGGTTGAATCAAAGATTCAAGCGGGACACCGCCGGGTAGCTTTGCCAAAGGCAAAGCTACCTCAAGCCCCACGTTGCATTTCTCATATTTCCACGTTCGAGGCTACGACTTTTTGCCCCATAGATCCGAGGGCAAAAAGTCGGCTCTACTCCCGTTTTAATGGAAATGCCCTTTAGAACGGGGCGGGTACATCCAATTCGAGCTTGCCGCCAATAAGAAAGATCATGGCTTTGAAGCCT
>CACZXF010000084.1:0-9196 GCA_902785105.1 uncultured Eubacteriales bacterium
CCAGCTTCCGTTGCGTTTACTCTGTCAGCTCCCTAAACAGAGTAAACGCAACGTTGCATTTACTCTGTCAGTGTTGCGTTTACTTTGGCAATTGACCTATCCAATTTCTAACCTGTTATACACGAATTCATCATAATATTTGTGGACAATGCTGAATAAAGCTGATATAATATAGTCGTCGAACTATCTCATCACTCGCTTTTTCATCGACATTATGAGGTGAATCCATATGGAGCAACATGCCCCAAACCGCAGGCTCAACAGCCGCGCCTATCTGCTTTCGCTGTGCCTGGGCGGTCTGTTGATCAACTTTGTCGGCGTCCAGCTGGCGCGGTACTTTCATCTGCCGCTGTATCTGGACAACATCGGCAGCGCCCTGGCGGCGGCGCTGGGCGGCTACATACCGGGCATCATCGTCGGCTTTCTGACGAACCTGGTCAACGGCATATTCGACTTTGAGACGACCTATTATGCCTCGCTGACGGTGCTCATCGCGGTGGCGTCGGCCTACTTCAAGAAGCGGGGCTTTTACGAAAAGCCCTCGCGCCTGCCCATCATCATCGTCACCTTCGCCTTCATCGGCGGCTTCCTGGGCTCAGTGCTGACTTGGCTGATCTACGGCTTCGGCTTTGGCGAGGGCATTTCCGCGCCGCTGGCCCACAAGATCTACGAGCTGGGCCATCTCAGCGTGTTCTGGTCCCAGCTCTCGGCGGACATGCTGATCGACCTCGTGGACAAGACCATCACGGTGCTGGCCGTCGCGCTGGTGCTGAAGCTGCTGCCCAAGGAGCAGGAGGACCGCTTCTTCTTCTATGGCTGGCGTCAGACCCCTCTCTCCGAGCAGGCCCAGGCGGAGATCGACAAGAAGGTCTATCGCCGCATGTCCCTGCGTCCGAAGATCATACTGCTGGTCTCCGTCGCCACGCTGCTGACGGCGGTCATCATCACCGGCATCAGCGCCTATTTCTTCCGGGACGCCTCCATCAAGGAGCAGATCACCCTGGCCAAGGGCGTGGTGGACGTGGTCAGGAACAGCTTCGACCACGACATGGTGGATGAGTACCTCGAAAAGGGCGAGGAAGCCGAGGGCTACCTGCGCAGCGAGGCCATCATCAAGCACCTGATGGACAGCACGGACAACATCGAATTCTGCTATGTCTATCGCATCCGAGAGGACGGCTGCCACGTGGTGTTCGACCCGGACACCGAGGATGTGCCGGGCAGGGACCCCGGCTATGTGGAGGCCTTTGAGGAAGGGTTCACGAAGTACGTCCCCGCGCTGCTGGACGGACGGGAGATCGACCCCATCATCACCCGGGACAAGTACGGCTGGCTGCTGACCGTCTACGAGCCGGTCTACGACAGCAACGGCATGTGCACCTGTTACGCGGCGGTGGACATCAACATGGACCACATCGCCACCAGCATCTATCAGTTCCTGGTGCGCGTGGTGTCCTTCTTCCTCGGCTTCTTCATCATGATACTGACCATCACGCTGTGGCTGGCGGAATACCACGTGATCCTGCCCATCAACACCATGGCCGTGGCCACGGGCAACTTCGCCTTTGACAGCGAAACCAGCCGGGACAAGGCGGTGGAGAACATCGCCCAGCTCGACATACAGACCGGCGACGAGATCGAGAACCTGTACCGCGCCACCACCAAGACCATGGAGGACATGGTGCGCTACGTCGCCTACATCCAGCGGCAGAACCAGCTCATCGGCAAGATGCAGAACGGCCTGATCCTGGTGCTGGCGGACATGGTGGAGAGCCGCGACGAATGCACCGGTGAGCACGTCCGCAAGACGGCGGCCTACACCCGCATCATCATGAACCAGCTCAAGAAGGAAGGTATCTACGCCGACCAGCTCACCGAGGAGTTCATGGATGACGTGGAGAACTCCGCGCCGCTGCACGACGTGGGCAAGATCCAGGTGCCCGACGCCATACTGAACAAGCCCGGCAAGCTGACGGATGAGGAATTCGAGATCATGAAGACCCACACCACCGCCGGCGCCCAGATCATCGACCAGGCCATCAGCATGGTCTCCGAGGGCAACACCCGCTATCTCCAGGAGGCCAAGAACCTGGCCCACTATCACCACGAGAAGTGGAACGGACGGGGCTATCCCTGCGGCCTGTCCGGCGAGGACATCCCCCTGGCCGCCCGCGTCATGGCGGTGGCGGACGTGTTCGACGCCCTGGTCTCCAAGCGCAGCTATAAAGATGGCTTCCCCTTCGAAAAGGCCATGGCCATCATCCAGGAGGGCAGCGGCAATCACTTCGACCCCAAGGTGGCCGAGGCCTTCATCCACGCCGGCGAAGAGGTCCACCGCGTCATGAATACCTATATGGGGCTTTAGTGGAAAATTACCCCTATAATTAATGATGCCGCTTAATGTGTCAACGGGGACGGTTCTCGTTGACACATTTTTTGCCTCTTCCATCATAAAAAATGTGTCAGCGGGGACGGTTCTCGCTGACACATTATTTTGCATATATTCTATTGGTTATTTTCCGATTCCATGCTCCACACGGCTTCCTCGATGCGATGGGTGGCGGCGGTGAGGGTCTCGCCGTCCATGCGGCGGCCAAAGTCGGAGAGATCGACGGGCGGGCCGAAGCGGAGAGGCGTGCGGCGGAAGAGTTTATAGGGGCCGCCGATGTAGACGGGGATCACGGGCTTTTGGGCGCGCAGGGCGATCATGGAGACGCCGTTGAGCATGGGCAGGCGGCTGTTATCCTTGGAGCGGGTGCCCTGGGGGAACACGCCGAGGACGTGGCCGTCGTTCAATATCTTCATGGCGGTGCGGATGGCGTTCAGATCGCTGTGGCCCCGGTCCACGGGAAAGGCCAGCAGGCCGCGAATGGCCGCGCCCAGGGGCTTGAACTTGAAAAGCTCTATCTTCGCCATGAAGCGGATGCGGCGGGGCGTGCGGATGGCGATGTAGATGGGGTCGCGGTTGCTCAGATGGTTGGCGCAGAGCAGACAGCCGCCCTCCGCGGGCACATTCTCCACCCCCTCCACCTTCACCGGATAGAGCAGGCTGTATATGGGCCGCACCAGTCCCACAAAGAAATCATACATTCTTTCGGCCATAGTACATTCCTCCGTAGCCGCTGCGTTGCATTGACACGCTGAGTCAGAAGCACAACACAGCGAATACTCACTCTCCTGTAGGGGCGCCGTTTCGGCGCCCGCCCTCGCGCGAATCGGTGCGTACTTTCCGGCGGGCGGCGAAACGCCGCCCCTACAAGGACGATTATTTACAATATGCTATAAATGATTGGATATCAGCCCGCAATCCCCGCCCCCGCGGCGAGCTTCAGCAGGGCCTGTATGGACTGCTCCAGGTTCAATTCGGAGGTGTCCAGGGTGACGGCGTCCTCGGCGGCGCGGAGGGGGGATGCCTCGCGGTTCATGTCGCGGTAGTCGCGCTCCTTCATGTCGGCCAGCACCTGTTCATAGGGCTGGGGCATGCCCTTTTCCTCCAGCTCCACGCAGCGGCGGCGGGCGCGCTCCTCGGCGGAGGCGGTCAGATATACTTTCAACGTGGCGTTGGGGAGCACGGCGGTGCCGATGTCCCGGCCATCCATGACGACATCGTGGCCCGCGGCAATCTGCCTTTGCAGGGCCACCATGCGGGTGCGGACCTCTGCCACGGCGGAGATGGCGCTGGCCGCCTCGGAGACCTCGGGGGAGCGGATCGCACCGGTGACATCGTCGCCGTCCAGATAGATGTGCTGCCCGCCGTCCACATAGTTGACGTCGATGTTCACCGCGTCGGCCTTCGCCGCCACGGCGTCATGATCGTGTATGTCCACGCCTTGGCGCAGCATCGCCAGACCAAAGGCCCGGTACATCGCGCCGGTGTCCAGATACATCGCGTCCAGCGCCTTCGCCAGCGCCTTCGCCATGGTCGATTTGCCTGCCCCGGCGGGGCCGTCGATGGCGATGGAAAAGGTATCGTTCATGGTGATTATTCCTTTCAATTCTTTCAATAAACAGGGGATTTGCTGAGGGACGGCTCCCTCAGTCAGCTTCGCTGACAGCTCCCTCTAAGAGGGAGCCTTTTGGCTGTCTGCACGGTGACGTTCCCCAAAAGCCTCCCTCTTAGAGGGAGGTGGCTCGGCGAAGCCGAGACGGAGGGAGTTCTCTCCGTTATTCAGGATAGCATAATTCAATATTGTTCGCCTTCGCCGCCTCGGTGAAATTTTCATTGGGGCAGGCGTCGGTGACGATGGCGCGGATGCGCTTGAAGGGGCAATAACAATAGGTAGCGTTTTTGCCGAACTTGCTGCTGTCCGCGAGGATGATGACGTTGGTGTGGAGGTTGATCATCTCGCACTTCATGCGGTATTCATCGAAGGTGTTGTTGCTGGCCCCCCATTCCACGGACAGCGCGGTGGCGGCCATGAACATGGCGTCCATGCGGATGGTGCGGTAGCGGGCATCCACCTCGCCGGTGAGGGAGTAGGTGGCATGGTTCAGCACGCCGCCCAGCCCCAGCACCTTCAGCGACGGATACATGGCCGCCTCCATCATCACATTCAGGCTGTGGGTGACGATGCTGACGTTCTTCCCCGCCAGATGGGGCAGCATGTAGGGCACGGTGGTGCCGGAATCCAGGAAGATGACGCTCCCCTCCTCCACCATCGACGCCGCCAGCCGGCCGATGACCCGTTTCTCATCCGCGTGCATACCGGCACGCTCCGCCAGAGGAAGCTGTGTGGTATAGGGCAGGCTGTCCACCGACTGCACGCTGGACACGCCGCCGTAAACCTTGCAGATCCGCCCCCGCTTGATGAGATCGGAGACGTCCCGCCGAACCGTGTTCAGCGAGATGTCAAAATATTGTGACAGCTCATAGAGCGAAGCCGTGCCGTTGCGCAGTATAAAGGATTCCATCTGGTTCAGCCGGTCCGTCCGCATGGGTCATCCCCTCCGTAAAACCTCTTCGCGCTCATTATACCATTTATTCGGGGCTGTGGCAACAAGGAAATTGTGAATGGGGACAAGAAGCATAATTGAAAATTGAGAATTGACAATTGAAAATGAATAGCGGTTGTCGCAGCGAAAGTCGTAACTCCAATTATCAATTTTCCATTTTCAATTTTCAATTCGCTCCTTAACCTATCCCCGGTTTTTAACCGTCATTTTCGCCGAATTTATTGGTTAGGATTATAAAATCACAACTATTTGACAATTTAGCCAACGATTTTATATAAACTATTGACAAAGTCTCTATCATATGATATTATTGTTTACATGGAAACAAAAAATCCATGTTTCCTGACGACCGCGCCGCCGAGGCGCAACACATTGAAGGAGGTAACTTATCCATGAAGAAGATCCTGTCGCTCGTGCTGGTTCTGATGCTGTGTGCCATGCTGGCCGCTCCCGTGATGGCCGAGGAAGCCAACTACAACATCTCCGTCATCCTGAAGACCACCGCTTCCGAGTACTGGGGCTACGTCGTGGCCGGCGCCGAAGCCTACATGGCCGACCATCCCAACGTAAAGGTCGAAGTCAAGGGCGCTTCCTCCGAAACCGCCTATGACGAGCAGCAGAACATGATCGAGACCGACATGGCCAACGGCGACATCGACGGCTATGTCATCGCTCCCCTCCAGGCCGACATGGTTGCCAACATGATCTCCGGCCAGACCAAGCCCATCGTGGCCGTTGACACCAACATCGAGGCTCCCGAAGTGCTGTCCTTCGTCGGCACCGGCAACGAGGCTGCCGGCAAGCTGGGCGGCGCTGCCGCTGCCAAGCTGGCCAAGGAGCGCGGCTGGGAAGAGATCAAGTGCATCGAGATCGCCGGCGTTCAGGGCGACTCCACCAACGAGGCCCGCATGAATGGCTACAAGGCCGGCGTCGAAGAGGAGGGCGGCACCTTCCTGATGGACGAGATCCAGTACGCCAACGCCGTGGCTGACCAGGCCGTGACCTGCATGGAAGCCATCATGCAGAACCATCCCGAAGGCATCGCCATCATCTGCGCCAACAACGACGATATGGCCATGGCCGCCGCTCGCGCCGCTGCCGGCAACGAGGCCTATGCCAACACCGTGTTCCTGGGCTTCGACGGCATCCAGTCCGCCTGCAACTCCATCCTGGCCGGTGAAGAGACCATGTCCGTCTGCCAGGAAGGCTACTCCATGGGCTACAACGCCGTCGACGCCGTCGTGCGCGCGCTCCAGGGCGAGACCCTCGACGCCTTCATCGACGCCGGTGCCAGCGTTGTCGATCCTTCCACCGCTCAGGCCCGTCTGGAGCAGCTCCAGGGCTACCTGAAGTAATTCCAAACGTCACCCCCTTCGACCCCGCCCCCATTGCGGCGGGGTCCTATTTCTAAAGAATTGTTCAGGGGTTTGGGTAAATCGTGAAATATACGAACGGACAATTCGGACGCATATATCCCTGTAGGGGCGCCGTTTCGGCGCCCGCCCCCTACGATGCGCATCACACTTTTCGGCGGGCGGCGAAACGCCGCCCCTACAAGGTTGTCCCCTGACCGTTATATTTTTCCCATCCCTCAACCCCTGACTCAATACGCACCAACCCAAAACCATGAAAGGAGAGGTGATTCACAGATGGCTGAATACATCGTGGAGCTGAAGGACTGTACGAAGCGGTTCCCGGGCGTCGTCGCGCTGAATCACATGCAGCTTGCCGTGAAGCCCGGCGAAATCCTGGGCCTGATCGGTGAAAACGGCGCGGGGAAATCGACGCTGATCAAGGTGCTCACCGGCGTCCACAAGGCGGACGAGGGCGAGATCTACGTCAACGGTGTGAAGCAGGAATTCCACAACCCCAACGATTCCGCCGCCGCCGGCATCGCCTGCGTGTATCAGGAGCTGAACATAGAAAAGCTGCTCAGCGTGACGGACAACATCTTTATCAACAAATGGCTGCACAAGGGCTTCCTGCTGGACTATGACGCCATGCACAAGAAGGCCCGGGAGGTCATGCTTTCCCTGGGCCAGGACGTGGACCCCACCAAGCCCGCCGGCACCTTCGGCATGGGCATCCAGCAGATGATCGAGATCGCCAAGGCCGTCCTCATCGACGCCAAGATGATCATCATGGACGAGCCCACCTCCTCCCTGGGCGAGAAGGAGGTCGAACAGCTGATGAAGACCTGCCGGGACCTCAAGGCCCGGGGCATCGGCATCGTGTTCGTCTCCCACAAGCTGGAGGAGCTGTTTGAGCTGTGCGACCGCGTGGAGGTCATCCGCGACGGCCAGTACATCGACACCCGCCCCATCGACCAGTGGGACAACGACTCCCTCATCCAGGCGATGGTGGGCCGCACGCTGGACAACCAGTTCCCTAAGGAATTCGGCAAGAAGGGCGAATGTTTCCTCAAGGTCGAGAACCTGACCGTCGGCGGCGTGCTGAACAACGTCAGCTTCGAGGCCTACGGCGGGCAGATTCTGGGCTTGTCCGGCCTGGTCGGCGCGGGCCGCACGGAGACCGTGCGCGCCATATTCGGCGCGGACCCGCTGGACGGCGGCAAGATCTACGTCAAGGGCAAGGAGGTTCACATCAAGAGCCCCAAGCAGGCCATCGAGGCGGGCATCGCCCTGCTGACCGAGGACCGCAAGGGCTCCGGCCTGGTGCTGGACCAGACCATCCGCACAAACCTGATACTGGCCAGCTTCAAGCATCACTCTTCGGGCATGTTCCTGGATGAAAGGAAGATCGAGGAGACCGGTCAGGGCCACATCAACGCGCTGCGCATCAAGACGCCTTCCATCGACGAAATCGTCGGCCAGCTCTCCGGCGGCAACCAGCAGAAGGTCGTCATCGGCAAATGGATCAATTCCGACGCCGAAATCTACATCTTCGACGAGCCGACCCGAGGCATCGACGTCGGCGCGAAGGTTGAGGTCTACAATGTCATGAACGACCTGGTCAAGAAGGGCAAGTGCGTCATCATGATCTCCTCCGAAATGCCCGAGATACTGGGCATGAGCGACCGCGTGATCGTCATGCGCGGCGGCAAGGTGATGGCGGAGGTCGAGCGCGACAGCAAGCACTTCAACCAGGAGGACATTATGAAAGCTGCATGGGGAGGTAGTTTAGATGACTAAGAAAAAGGGCGGCAGCGTACAGCTCGGCACCATTGCGGCGCTGGTGATCATGTGCGTGTTCCTTGCCATCGCCAACAAAAATTTCTATAATCCGAGCAACATCATGGGCATTTTGAAGCAGACGTCCTTCAACGCCTTCCTGGCGACGGGCATGCTGCTGTGCCTGATCACCGCCGGCATCGACCTTTCCGTCGGCGCGAACGCCGTCTTCTGTGCCTGCCTGATGGGCGCGCTGAAGGAGGGCGGCATGACCAACGGCATCATACTGATGCTGATCGCCATCTGCGCCGGCGCGCTGATGGGCTTCATCAACGGCACCCTGCTCACCCGCCTGCATCTGCCCCATCCCTTCGTTTCCACGCTGGGCATGAAGAACGTGCTTTGGGGCATGGCGCTGGTGGTCACCAAGAACAAGATGATCAACAACTTCCCCACCTCCGTGCAGTTCCTGGGCAAGCAGACCATCGGCGGCTTCGGCGGCGGCTTCCCGGTGAGCTTCATCGTGATACTGATCCTCTATGTCATCATGCACATCTTCCTGAGCCGCACCGCGCTGGGCCGCTCCATCTACTGCGCTGGCGGCAACATGGAGGCCACCCGCCTGTCCGGTATCAACACCGCCAACGTGCTGACCTTCTGCTACACCATGTCCGGCATTATGGCCGCGCTGGCGGGCATCCTTTCGGTCGGCCGCTCCGGCATCTGCAACGGCGCGAACGCCACCCAGCCCTATGACACCGACGCCATCGCGGCCTGCATCATCGGCGGCGCGTCCTTCACCGGCGGCAAGGGCACCATGGTCGGCACCATGATCGGCGCGCTGATCATCGCCGTGCTGCGCAACGGCTTCACCCTGCTCTCCATCGACTCCTCGGTGCAGAACATCGTCCTCGGCCTGGTCATCATCCTCGCCGTCCTCATGGACGTCATCCGCGCCAGCATGGAAGCGAAGAGAAGGCGTCTGGCCGCTGCCAAGTAATATGACTGAAAGGTAAATTGGAATTTGTCGAGCAGTCAAACCAACCTTGTAGGGGCGCCGTTTCGGTGCCAGCCCCCTGCGAACCGGCATGTTCTACCGGGCGGGCGGCGCA
>CACZXF010000084.1:9257-12047 GCA_902785105.1 uncultured Eubacteriales bacterium
GTAGGGGCGCCGTTTCGGCGCCCGCCCCCAACGAAACGCATCGTTTACCCGGCGGGCGGTGGGACCGCTCCCAGCGGCGCAACGCCGCCCCTACAGGAGCGTGTGCATCTCCCCGACAAATCCCTGTTTTTTCTCGCAGGACTGAACAACCATCATCCGCGCAAGCAAAAGCCTTTCCCAATCGGGGGAGGCTTTTGTGGGACACTGAGCTGTAAGCTATTATACCCAGATCGCGCTTTTCACTGAACACTTCCGGGAGGAAAGAACCATGCGCATTCTCTCAAGGCTTCTGTCATTATTACTTATCGCCCTGCTGGCCATTGCCGGGACCAGCGCTCTGGCCGACGAAGCCTCCGAAGCCGCCGAAATCGCGGAATCGATCTACGCGCAGGCGGCAGAGCACGAAGAGGCTGTCACCGCGCTGCTGCACTCACTGGAAACGGACGCGGCGACGCTGATCGCTCTGGAGCATCGCCAGAAGTCGCAGGAAAGCATCGCCAGGAAGCTCATGCTCAATGCCTGCGACATGGAGATCAGCCTTCAGGAGGCCAGAGAGACCATCCATGACGCCTTGCGCTATACCTTCTGCATCGAATACGATGAATATACCGCCAAGGTGGATTCCATTCTGAAAGCATTGAACGCCAGCGGCTACAGTGTTGAGAAATTCAGAAATTACTGGGGGAAAGAGGGCTATCAGGGGATCAACGTCAATGTCTCAACGCTTGACGGCTTCTTCTTTGAAATACAGTTTCATACCCAGGATTCATACGACGCCAAGGAATCCAGGACCCATCATCTGTATGAAATTGTAAGAAACAAGAGTTTCTCTACAGCAGCGAAGGCATGGGCCGACGCCAGGCAAAAGGAGATTTTTGCCACCGTTCCGAGCCCCGAAGGCGCTGTGGAATACATCTGGCCCAACTGAAGCGAAGGGAAGCGTTCATCATGGATGAGATGAGGTATTATCGGTTTGAAAAGGGAACCGTCCTCGTGCGCAAGTGCGGCGACCAGGTAGAGAAAAAGGGCAGGGACGGCGTTTGGCACAGCGCTCCCGAGCTCCTGTGGCGCTTTCACTCCGGCGACATGAGCCTGGAAGAGATCGCCCCGGAGGAACTGTCTAAGGAAGAGCTGGAATAGAAGTACATCCGATAAATTGGAATTTGTAGGGGAGTCAAACCAACCTTGTAGGGGCGCCGTTTCGGCGCCCGCCCCTAACGAAACGCATCGTACTACCCGGCGGGCGGCGCAAAAATCCCTGTTTATAAGGCAAAACTAAACATTTGCGACAAGTACAAAACCAACCGCTATACAACACAGGAGGAATGATGCCATATGAATAAGCTGCGCGTAGGTATCGTTGGACTGGGCCGTCTGGGCAAGGTCCACGCGACGAACATCGCCTACAGGATTCCCGGAGCGGAGCTGACCGCTGCCTGCTCCATCGTGCCCGCCGAGCTGGAGTTTGCGAAGAACGAGCTGGGCGTGACGGACGTGTACACCGACTACCGCGAGATGCTTCAAAAAGCCAACATCGACGCCGTCTGCATCGTTACCACCTCCAGCGAGCACTGCTGGCAGATCGAGGCCGCGCTGGACGCGGGTAAGCACGTGTTCTCTGAAAAGCCCCTGGGCGTGGACGTGGCCCAGTGCAAGGTTGCCGAGGCCGCCGTGGAGCGCCATCCCGAGCTGACCTTCATGCTGGGCTTCATGCGCCGCTATGACAAGTCCTACGCCTACGCCAAGAAACTGGTGGACGAGGGCAAGATCGGCACGCCCTATCTGGTGAAGGCCACGGGCATCGACCCCGAGGCCCATGTGCAGGGCGCGATCAAGTTTGCGGCCACCTCCGGCGGCATCTTCCTGGACATGGCCATCCACGACATCGACCTCTGCCGCTGGTTCCTGAACAGCGACGCCACCGAGGTCTATGCCATGGGCTCCACCTTCAAGCATCCCGAGTTCAAGGCCGCCGGCGATGACGAGACCGGCGTCGCCGTCTACAAGTTCGCCAACGGCGCCATGGGCATGGTCCACGTGGGCCGCACCGCGCCCTATGGCTACCATGTGGAGACCGAGGTCGTGGGCACCGAGGGCACCATCCGCATTTCCGCCGTGCCCGAGAAGAACCTCGCCACCGTATACGGCCCGAACGGCGTCTGCACCGAGTGCGTGGGCTCCTTCCCCGAGCGCTTCCAGGAGGCCTATCTGGCTGAGATGGAGGAGTTCGTGCAGTGCGTTCTCGAGCACAAGCAGCCCGGCGTCAACGTCTACGACGGCACCAAGTCCACCGCCATCGGCTACGCCACCACCGAGGCATGGAAGACCGGCAAGATCGTCAAGATCGACTGATTCCATTGAAAGAGCCGCGCACCCCTCTGACGGGATGCGCGGCTTTTTGTCGCTTGTGTGAATTATTCCTGCGCGAGGCACTCCTCGTAAGCGGCGAGAGCGCCCTTCTCGCGGATGAGCTTGAGGATGCGGACGACCTCGGCCTCGAAGCCCTTGACCTCGGTGAGATCCTGTCCCCACATGTCCTTGTTGGTCATGACGGCGTGGACCAGCGCCTCGGGGGCGTCGTCCTTGTGGGCGGCGTAGAATTCGAGGACCCAGCGGTCATCGGAGACGGTGTACTCGTTGCCCTTCGGACGCTTGCACACCAGGCCCTTGTCGGTCAGGCCCTGGATGTCGTTGGAATAGAAGGCCACGTAGGCGGCGAAGCTGGTGGTCAGGCAGGCGGGCAGGAAGCCGTACTGCTCGACGTAGTCCAGGAAGGTGGGCATGTTCCGG
>CACZXF010000085.1 GCA_902785105.1 uncultured Eubacteriales bacterium
AAACCCAAGCGCCCCCCGCTTCGCGGGAAAATGTGTATACCATGTACTTGCACAAAATGTATACCACATTACCCTTAACAGAAACGCCGCCCCTACAGGGTTTTGTCAGTATCAAATATATCTGTCCTCCCGTGACAGCCTGCCGATCAGCCGGTAGGTTACGACGAACAGCACAGCCACAAAGGCGAGAAAGTACCAGCCCGAGGCGTATTCCATGATGGTGGCGAGGAAATCATAGGCCCCGTGGAGTATGGCGGGGATGACGACGGACAGTATGCGCAGCCTTTTCGAGGCGTTCTCATCGCCCATGCGCTCCAGCTCCTTGGCCTGCGCGTACCAGCAGCCCATGAACACGCCAAAGCAAGCATGGCCGGGGATGGCGGTGACCGCCCGGAGCATCGCCGTGCCAAGGCCGCTCATGAATACATAGCCAATATTCTCCCACAGCGCGAAGCCCAGCGATACGAAGGCCGCGTAGACCACCCCGTCAAAACGGCAGTTGAACTCCGGAGAATACCAGGTGGCCCGCTTCAGCAGGACGTACTTCGCCCCCTCCTCCGCGAAGCTCACCACGCCGAAGTAGAGCAGAATATCATATAGCAGGGTCTCTCCCGGAAAAATGCTGTTCAAAAGAAGAAGCCCCAGACGCTCCAGCAGCTTGGCGATGCTGGTGGAAAGTATCCCCATCAGCACCAGCCTCAGCAGCAGCCCCGGCGGCTCTGATTCCACCCGGTCCGCACGGTAGACCATCGTCAGAAGCACAATGGCCGGTATGACCGCCGCCGCGATCAGAATGGCATCGGGTATATAAAAAATGAACATTGCCGCATCCTCCCCATAGCATCATTCCCAAATCCGTAAAAAACGATTCATACTAAAGCAGGCCCCGCACGCAATGCACGGGGCCAAAATCATGATACAATTAAATCGCCTTTGCGTTGGCAAGCAGATATTCCTCGGCCTCGCCGTTCCACAGGTTGTTGTGGCGGGCGCAGATTTCAGCCAGCTTGGCGAATACGGGGTCGGTCTCGCCGGCCTTGGCGAAGTCGTCGATGGCGGTGAGGGGCAGGTCGATGTTGGTGTAGATCAGCTTCTTGCCGCCGGGGATCTTCGGCAGGTTGCAGGTGGTTTCCGCCACGGCGTTCAGGCCGCCCACGTGGGTGATCATGCCCGCGGGCTGGAGCTTGCCCTCGGCGATCATCTGAAGGGCCTCCCTCATGTCGTCGGTGCTGCCGCCGGAGGTGCCCACCAGGTGGTGCGCGGCGTAATGCACATTGTAGAAGTTGAAGTTGGCGGAGAGCTGGGTGTTGGTGGGGCCGGCGAAGAAGTTCAGGCAGCCGTCCTGAGCCAGGATGGCGTCGCCCTGCTCGATGACGGCGGGGACGGGGGCGAACACCATGACATCATGATAGCCCTTCCCGTCGGTCAGCGCCATCAGCTTCTCCACGGCGTTCTCCTTGGTGTTGCAGTAGACCAGCTTCACGCCGTTCTTCGCAGCCTCTTCCACGGTGTAGATGGAGGCGGCGCGGTCCAGGCGGGCCTGGTCGATGTCGGTGACCACCAGCAGGCCGGGCTTCCGGTCGCAGTGGATGGCGTAGTCGATCGCGCCCAGACCCATGGGGCCCGCGCCCGCCAGGATGGCCAGATTGCCGCCCTCGACGATACCCATGTCGTGGACATAGACGTTGGGCTTGGTGTGATACATGGCGTGGAAGGTGCCGATGATGCAGCTCAGGGGCTCGGACAGGGAGCCGTAGAAGAACTCATTGGCCTTGTAGTCCAGCACGCAGTCCTGCTCCATCAGCTCGGGCAGCAGCACGGCATACTGGGTGTCGCCGCCGCAGAACTCGAAGGCGTAGCCGGGGGTCATCATGGTGCCCTTGTAGGAGATGTTGGGCTGGATGGTCAGCTTCTCGCCAACGGCGAACTTGTCCGCCCACTTCGCGCCCACCTTCTCGATGACGCCGCAGAACTCGTGGCCCACGATGACCGGATGCTCCGCGATATTCTCCGGCACGCGCTTGTGGTTGGAGCCCTGGATGGCTGCCTTGTAGCTGGACATGCAGATGGAGTCGGAGATGACCTTTACCAGAATTTCGTCGTCCTTGATCTCAGGCAGCTCAAAGGTGTCCAGCCGCAGATCGTTCTGCCCGTGCATACGCACAGCTTTGTTCAACATGATGTTATCCTCCTTGTTTACGTGCATATGATTCGATGGTGCAACATTGCTGTAATGTAATTATACCACATTCCAAGGTTTATGCAATTCGGTTTTCACATATTATATGAAATGTAGGGCAATTCTTAACAGAAGGAGAATGGACTGCTTTGCTTCAAGGAAATGGGTGCGCGCCGACGGGATGCAGGGCGGAAAGAAAGCAACAGCCCAGGGTTCTCGATAAATTGAAGTTTATCGACGAGTCAAACCAACCTTGTAGGGGCGCCGTTTCAGCGCCCACCCCCTTTGAGATGGCACGTTCTATCGGGCGGGCGGCGCAACGCCCACCCCTATAGGAGATCGGATAGTTCCCCAACAAATCCCTACCTAAATAGGACACGGAGCTGGAACGAAAGAAAAGTTGCTTAATGCTCCAAACGCAATTCCCCGGTTGAATCCTCGCCCAAAACATGCTATACTTTATTTATCTTACATATTTAAACGTCCGTTCGCGCGCGGCGGGGCGGGGGAGGCCGAGACATGTTTGGCAGGAAATTTCAATTGAACGAGCAAAATCTCTCCCTGATCAGTGAGATCGGCAAGCATATGCCGGGCGGCTTTTTCATCTACAGGGCCGCGCCGCCGGAGGAGCTGCTCTACGCGAACAAGGCGGTTTTTGAGATCTTCGGCTGCGCGGATCAGGCGGAGTTTGCCGCGCTGACGGGCAACACCTTCCGGGGGATGCTCCATCCCGACGATTATCAGGCGGTGTCGGACTCCATCGTCCAGCAGATCGCCCAGAGCGAGGACCAGATGGACTACGCCGAATACCGCATCATCCGGAAGGATGGCACGGTCCGCTGGGTAGACGATTACGGCCACTACACCGAAACGGACGCCTATGGCGGCATCTACTACGTGTTTATCTCCGACATTACCGAGAAGCGGGAGCGGATGCAGTCCGACGCGGCCATCCGCTCGGCGGTCATCGAGGCGCTGAGCGAGACCTACCACACCGTCTGGCTCATCCGGGACGTGGAGAACGAGAGCTTCTCCCTCTATCGCGGCGACACCGAGGGCCTCACCGCTCATGCTGCGCCCATCCGGGACGCTCTGGGCCACATGCGCTATTCCCAGGCCAAGGATTTCTACATCCGCACCACCGTGTCCGAGACCGATCAGGCCCGGCTCCAGGAGGAGCTGACGCTGGAGAACATTACCCGACGATTGAAGGAAAAGCCACAGTTTTCCGTCAACTATCTCCGGAAGATGAATGACGGCAGCGAGCGCTATTTCTCCATCGAGCTCGCCAAGGTGAACATGCCCGGCGGCAAGATGGGTGTAGTCTGCGGCTTCAAGGACGTGGACGACGACGTCCGCCATGAGCAGGCCCTTCAGGAGGGCCGGAGAGCCGAGGAGAAGCACCGTGTCCAGCTGGACAACATGATCACCGCCATGGCCTCGGACTATCGCAGCGTCTACCACGTGGACTTGGACATCAACGAGGCCATCTGCTACCGCGCCGACCCCGACGATCCGGAGCACTATGCCGAGGGCGCGCGCTTCCCCTTCCACGATCGCTTCGCCGACTACTGCGAGCGGTACGTGGACGATGCCTATCAATCGGACTTCATGGCATTCATCGACCCGGACAACATCCGCAAGGCCCTGGCCGCGGAGAACATCATTGCCTATCGCTATCTGGCCCGGCGGCACGGCGCGGAGTATTACGAGATGCTGCGCATGGCCGGCGTCCGCCATCCCGCGGACCGTGACGATCACGTGGTGCACGCCGTGGGCGTGGGCTTCACCATCATCGACGCGGAGATGCGCAAGAGCCTGGAGCAGCGCCGCGCCCTGGCCGACGCGCTGAAGGCGGCGGAGCAGGCCAACAACGCCAAGACCGCCTTCCTCTCCAACATGAGCCACGAGATCCGCACGCCCATGAACGCCATCATCGGCCTGGACAGCTTGGCACTGCGCGATGAGGGCCTGGCCCCGGAGACGCGGGAATACCTCGAAAAGATCGGCGGCAGCGCCCGCCACCTGCTGGGCCTCATCAACGACATACTGGACATGAGCCGCATCGAATCCGGTCGCATGGTCATTCGCAAGGAGGAATTCTCCTTCCGCGCCATGCTGGAGCAGATCAACACCATGGTCATGTCCCAGTGCAGCGAGCGGGGCCTGAAATACGAATGCACCCTCCAGGGCGGCGTCAGCGATTACTACATCGGCGACGATATGAAGCTGAAGCAGGTGCTCATCAACATACTCTCAAACGCCATCAAGTTCACCGACGCGCCGGGGCGGGTGACCCTCTCCGTGGAGCGCACGGGCACCTTCAACGGCCAGTCCACGCTGAAATTCGTCATCCGGGATACCGGCATCGGCATGGACAGGGAGTTCATCCCCAGGATATTCGATTCCTTCACTCAGGAGAATAGCAGCCGCAGCAGCAAGTACGGCTCCACCGGCCTGGGCATGGCCATCACCAAGAACATCGTGGAGCTGATGAACGGCACCATCTCTGTAGAGTCGGAGAAGGGCGTGGGCTCGGCCTTCACGGTGATCGTCACCCTCCAGAACTGCGCCCACCAGAGCTACGCCTCCCGGCGTATAAAGCCTAAGGACATGCGGGTGCTCGTCGTGGATGACGAGGAAATCGCCGCCGAGCACGCCCGGCTGGTGCTGGACGAGGTGGGCATCCACGCCGACACCTGTTTAAGCGGCGCGGAGGCCCTTCAAATGCTGGAGGTGCAGCATACCAAGCACAACGCCTACAACCTCGTGCTGTTGGACTGGCGCATGCCGGAGATGGACGGCCTGGAGGTCGCCCGCCGCATCCGGGAGCGCTACGACAATGAGACGACGATCATCATACTGACCTCCTTCAACTGGGACGAGATCATGGACGAGGCCCTCCACGCCGGGGTGGACAGCTTCCTGGCCAAGCCCCTGTTCGCCTCCAACGTGGTGGACGAATTCGAGCGCATCGCCCGGAAGAACAACATGAGCCTGTTCGAGGAAAAGAAGCGGGCCGAACTGAAAGGCCGCCGGGTGCTGCTGGCCGAGGACGTGTTCATCAACGCCGAGATCATGAAGCAGCTCATCACCATGAAGGAGGCCGCCATCGAGCACGCCGAAAACGGCCGCATCGCGCTGGAGATGTTTGCAGCCAGCGCCCCGGACTACTACGACGCCATCCTCATGGACGTGCGAATGCCCGAAATGGACGGCCTCAAGGCCGCCCAGGCCATCCGCGCCCTGGACCGCCCCGACGCGAAGCGTGTCCCCATCATCGCCATGACCGCCAACGCCTTCGATGAGGACGTCCAACGCAGTCTCCAGGTGGGCATGAACGCCCACCTCTCCAAGCCCGTGGAACCCGATCACCTCTTCCAGACCCTTGAGGAGCTGATCTGGGTCAGGGATGAGGCGAGGGGCGCGTGAGGTGTGCCTCAAATGGCGCCTGAATCAATTTGAATTTGTTTGAGTCAATGGAAAATGGATAATGTAGAATGCCTTTGTTTGCGGGCTTGCTTCATTCTCCATTTTCCATTCTCCATTCTTCAAACAAATCCCCATTTACCACGCTCCTCATTTCCGCCCGCTGTCAACAAAAGCGCCAATATCATTAACCGCAATTCAACGAAAATGGGGCACAGTTATGATATAATATGGAAAGTGTACAATGGGAGATCGTGATATACCATGAAAAAGGCAGCCAAAAAGAATACAAAGGCGGCGAAGAAGCCGACGAAGGCGGAGCGGCTCCGCAAGAAGCGGATGAAGCGCGTCGCCTGGCGGGCGGGGCTTTCCTTCCTGACGCTGATCGGCGTGATACTGGTGGGCCTGCTGTGCGCGGGCTACGCGGGCTTCAAGGGGCCGTCCCCCACGGTGGCCGACGCGCTGACCATGTCGATGCTGGAGACCAGCGCGCTGAAATTCGTGCCCCGCATCTACTACAGCGCACGGGAGATGGACGAGATCATCGCCCGCAACGCCGTGGACACCGGCGACAGTGAGACGGACACCTCCATGATCGTCATCACCAAGCCGACCCCCACGCCCGACCCTAACGCCCCTGTGGTGGAGGAGGTCGTTGCGCCCGTGGCGACGCCCGCGGCCACGCCGGTGCCGGAAAACCTGCTGTCCTCCGAGGACGGCATCGAGGTCTATTCCGTCAAGGGCGGCACCTACACCGGCTACATGATGGTGGTGCTGGACCCCTCCCGCGTCACCTGCGGCACCAGCCGGGAAAAGTTCAACGGCAAGGCGGGCCTCCAGCTCAAGGACATCGCCGCCCGCTATAACGCGGTGGCGGCCATCAACGGCGGCGGCTTCGAGGACTCCGGCGGCGCCGGCAACGGCGGCACGCCCATCGGCCTGGTCATCTCCGAGGGCAATCTGATGCACACCGGCGGCGATTCCAGCGACTTCTACGCCACCGTGGGCTTCAACCAGGACAACGTCATGATCATCAGCAAGATGTCCGCAAAGGAGGCCCAGAGCAAGGGCATCCGCGACGCCATCACCTTCGGCCCCCGGCTGATCGTCAACGGCGAGCCGGCCAGCGTCAAGGGCCAGAGCTCCGGCCTGAACCCCCGCACCGCCATCGGCCAGCGGGCGGACGGCGCGGTGCTGATGCTGGTCATCGACGGCCGCCAGTCCTCCAGCCTGGGCGCGACCTATTCTGATTTGATAAAGGTCATGCTGCAATACGGCGCGGTGAACGCCATCAACATGGACGGCGGCTCCTCCTCGCTGATGTACTACAAGGGCGAATATCTGAACAGCGGCGTGGTGCTGACCGGCTCCCGCAATATGCCCACCGCGTTCATCGTGCGCTGACGGAGGCTTTATGAGCAAGAAGAGCAAAAAGAAAAAGAGCCTGCTGGACAGCCGGTTTTATCGCATCTACTTTACTGTCGTCGGCGTCGCCCTGGCGCTGATCCTGATGGGCACTGTGTGGCTGATGGGCTACCTCCGGGACATGGAGGCCGCCCAGCCCATCTACGTCGCTCAGGATGTGGCGCGACTGTTTGAATTGAAGGACTTCTCCGACCTCTACGCCCTGGACAGCCAGGCCCAGGCCATCTCCGGCGGCGACAAGGCGTTCTACGTCGAAAACCTCAATCAAATTGCCGAGGGCAAACAGGTTGCCTGGTCCGAGGGCTTTGCCGATGCCGAGAATCAGCACAAGTACAACGTGACACTGGACGGCGAGCGCTTTGCCTCCTTCGTGCTGGTCCCCAGCGGCCAGAAGAACCGGCGAGGGAATACCCTCTGGACGCTGGGCTACGTGACCACCAACGTGGCCGTGGCCGAGACGCCCGTGGAGACGCCCGAACCCACCGCCGCGCCGACGCCCGTGCCCACTACGGCGGTGCGCGTCATCGCTCCCAAGGACTACGTGGTCACTGTGGACGGCACGACCCTGACCGAGGACAACGCTGCGCTGACCCGCAACCCCATGTATGAGGAAGGCTTCCTGCCCGAAGGTGTGGAGAACCCTGTGTTCGTCACCTACGACTACGGCTCCCCCAGCGCGGCCCCGCAGGTGACCATCGCGGACACCTTCGGCACGCCCGTCCAGTTCAGCCAGACCGCCGAGAACAGCTACGCCTGCGGCCTGCCCATGAACGACACCCTCCGCTCCCAGTACAGCGACGCCGCCCTGACCCTGGCCCAGAAGATCGCCCGCTTCACCTCCAAGGATGGCAACAAAGGCGCGATCCTCTCCTACTGCGCCAAAAATTCCCCGGCCAAAACGGTGTTCGACAACCTGAGCAACCAGTATGCCACGCCCCACAATGGCATCACCTTCCAGAATGAAAACGTCGGTGAATTCTACGACCTGGGCAACGGCTGCTTTACCTGCCGCGTGACCTTCGATTACCTGCTCAACACCAAGGTCGGCGTCCAGACCGACCCCACCGCCTACACCTTCTGCATCATCCAACAGGGCGACGGCGTCAAGCTGTATAACCTGCTGATGTCATGATTGAGAAAACAGGCTCGCTTCTGCGGTCTTTTCCAAACCTTCCATAATGACATGAACCCTTCTGGAGCGGAAATTAGGTTGCGTAATCTCCCCCTCCGGAAGGGTTCACATCATGAAGATGACAACACAGAACACTGAGATGATTTTCTCCATAAGTATTATAATTCATAGGCTTTTTTCGCTTCTCAATCCCTGTCAGCGAGTAGATAATAGTAAATTAGTATGTTTTATGGCGGCTGCATACGCTGAATCGGCTTTTGGCTTAGGTGAAATCGAATGTTAAATTTCGCCTTTTGAAGCAATGCCTATAGACAATTACAGGCTACATGTGGTATAATCCTTTATTGTTAATGGTTGTGTTTCGCCAATGTAGCTCAGTTGGCAGAGCAGCGGTTTCGTAAACCGCAGGTCAAGGGTTCGAGTCCCTTCATTGGCTCCAGTAACAACGAGGTGTAGCGCAGTTTGGTAGCGCGTTTGGTTCGGGACCAAAAGGTCGCAGGTTCAAATCCTGTCACCTCGACCACAAAAGTTGGTAGGTTTGCAATAGCCTATCAACTTTTTCTTATGCAATAATGATAGTTTTCAGGCTCAAAGAGCAAAGATATTGTTATAACGCCGGACAATACCGGACTGCAGCCATAACGGACCCACCCGGACAGCAACGGACTTTTGACCGATTCGGTCTGGCAGGGTCTTGTTTTGTTTGGTACAATCGGTCAAATACGGTCATTTTGGGACTGAACCTCTGGTATGGGGCTATTCTTCCTGGCATGAATTGAGTTTAGTACCACGTTTGGTTCCGGGCTAAAAGTGATGTACCAGACAGCGTACCAGACTGAGAACGTCGCCCCCACGTCGGGCCCTGTCGCGGGCTCTTGGCCCGGAATGGGCACGTGGTCAGTCTGACCGGAAAAGCCCGCGACAGGGCGAACGTGGGGCTCACGTGGGCGGGACGACGCGACACCCTTTCAAAGCTCCGCACCGTGCGGAAGATTGAAAGGGTGTCTGTGATTTACAGATTATCAAATCCATTTCTAAGAAAATGATCTACATGGCATTGGATTTCTGACCATTCTTCATCAAGTATATTCACATTTTGCTTGCTGATCGCGAGGCATCCGTTCAGCTGGAAATAGAACAGTGCTCGGATGCTTTTCTCTGACAGCCCTGTTTGTGTGCGCAGGCGCTCGACATATTTATCCTCGTTGACATGGCCTACCCGGTCTATGACCAAGGAGTGCAGCGAATCTGAAAAAAACAACGGCTGGTACTTTTTGTTTTCTCGAAGAAAGCGGCATAGGGGAACCCCGCATTTTTCATCGCTGGCGGTTTCACAGCCGATCTGCGCCAGCACGCTATGAGAGCTGTTGAGAGCGTCCTCAAGAAGCTCGTCCAGCACGGCGGGAATATTGCTGTAGTGCAGATAGAAGGTTCCACGACTGATCTCAGCGGTGCGGCAGATGTCGCTCACCGTGATGTTGCCATAATCCTTTTCCGAGAGCAGCGTGAGCAGCGCTTCCTTGACGACCATCCTCGTGTAGCGGGATCTGCGGTCCTCACGGTTTCCGTTGTGCTGTGACATTATGACGCCCCCTGTCATTTATAAACACTGTGTTCATTATATATGGAATGACCTGCGCCCGTCAATCCTGAACATTTTTTCGACAGGTGTTCATGATCTGACAACACGCTTCAAAGATGTACAGCATCCTATCCCCGCCCCGGGGTTCCGCTGATCTTTTATATCTGCTATGCTGATCAAAACGTTTATGGAGGTCAATGCTATGAAGATGATGGTTTGCGGCAAGGGCGGCAGCGGCAAGAGCACTGTGACTGCGCTGATGGCGAAGGAATATGCCCGCCAGGGTAAGCGCGTGCTGGTGATCGACTGTGATGAATCCAACTATGGCCTGCATCAGCAGCTGGGACTTGAACTGCCACGGGATTTCACGGATTATGTAGGCGGCAAGCAGCGCATCATGATGCTGTCCGCCAACGGTCCGATGAACATGGCCCCTCTGTTTGACAAGCCCTTGACCCTGGACGATATTCCCGGGGAATACATCTCTGAAAAAGGCAGTGTAATGCTTATGTCCCCCGGAAAGATCAAGGACGCCAACGAGGGCTGCGCCTGTTCCTTCAACATCGTGATGTTCCACTTCCTGCCGATGCTTCAGCTGCGCCAGGACGAAGTGGTGATCATGGACATGGAGGCGGGCATCGAACACTTTGGCCGCGGCACCGGCAACAGCACTGACGCGGTGCTGATAGTCGTTGATCCCTCCTATGAGTCCCTGAAGCTGTCCGAGAAGGTCTCCGAGATATGCGCGAAGGTGGGTCATCCCGTATACTATGTGCTCAACCGCGTTACGGCGAAAAACGAGGCAACAATGATTGATAAGATTAATACGCCGGAAAAGATCATCTGCAAATTGCCTGTTTACGACGCATTGATGGAAGCTGGCCTCACAGGAGCACCGCTTGAGGGAGAATATCCTGAGATCTGCGCAATGCTTGAACGCTTGGGATAAGCGGCTCAAGCTGGGATGGCCACATGGTCGGTCTGGATCAGAAAGCCCGCGACAGGGCAAACGTGGGGCTCACGCGGGGCTGGAATACGCGACACCCCATCAAAGTGCCGCACGGTGCGGAACGATGAAGGGGGTATCCGATGTACCACGTTCTGGTACATGCGTGCCTTTTTGTGAAAGACTCTCCTTGTTTGCATCGTGAATTGACGGATGTATAAGAAAAACGGCCTGACGGTTTCGCACCGTCAGGCCACCGTAATACATTTATCAGGATCGTATACCCCAAAACAGAGCTCCAATCGCTCCGCCAATGGCAATGAATAGGATTGGAGAGATTCTTTTGTGCATTATTTCTCGCGGAATATACATCAACCCCAATAGCAAAACGATAACTGCAGCTGTGCGTAAGTCAATTTGCCCGTCGCTTCCAATATGAAAACAGCTATTCAGCATCATATATGC
>CACZXF010000086.1 GCA_902785105.1 uncultured Eubacteriales bacterium
GAGCGTTGATCTTCGCCGCGATATAGTTTGCGGCCCACTTGCACATCTTATCGTAATTCTCCTGAATAACTACTCGCATTTTGAATCGCTCCAATCTATTTCAATGTCGGATTATTTATGGCGGGAAAGCTTTTGTTACAGTGTTGATTCTGCTTTTGTCCTTTCCCTGACGACCCATATAAGCCGTAGCAGTATCCGCCGAAAACTTCGATTGCTGCCAATCCTCGTCACCCCGTCAGGGGTCTGGCGCTATGAGGCCTCTAAGTATACCTCCCGATTTGAGGCGCTCATTTACATATTTAGCCTTCCACGCTGCCGAAACACTGGATTATCAGCGATTATCCGGGGCAGTCCGTCTCAGGCGAAAGGAGCCCGGAAATATCTCCAAGCATCCCATTATATTATATCATACCCCTTTTAAGATGTCCACAACGCCCGTAAGAATTTACGATGGTCATTCCAGCCATTATACCCGGTCTTTGCCATAGTATGTATAAAAAACAGGGGTATGCACATTTGATTGAATTGCATATCCCTGTTCATTGGTCTCCCTCACCCGCGCTCATCGTACCATTCGAGAAAGCTGTGCTCCCGGCCAAGCGTCTTCCAGCCGGGGAAAGTGTCGAGGTTGACGGCGTGGATGCTGTTGAAAACACACTTTTCCACATCCGGATTGGTCTTTTTCAGCGCCTTCAGCAGCAGCTTGACCTCCTGCCGCTTGGATGCGTGGACGGCTTCAGCGGCGTGGGCAGTGAATTTGCAGGCACATTGCAGGAATTCCAGGTGATTGTAATTGCGCCATGCGATGATGTCGTCCTCATGGACACAGTACAGCGGGCGGATCAGCTCCATGCCGGGGAAGTTCGTGCTGTGGATCTTTGGCATCATGCCCTGGAGCTGTGCCCCGTAGAGCATGGCCATCACCGTGGTCTCGATGACGTCGTTGAAGTGGTGGCCCAGCGCGATCTTGTTGCAGCCCAGCGATTTTGCCCGGTCGTAGAGGAAGCCCCGCCGCATGCGTGCACAGAGGTAGCAGGGGTTCTTCTCCGTGCCATTCGCCACCTCGAACACGTTGCTCTCAAACACCTGTATCGGAATGCGCAGCAGGGTGGCATTCTCCTCGATGCGCTGACGATTTGCGGGGATGTAGCCGGGGTCCATCACCAGATAGACCGCCTCGAAGGGAATCTCAGTGATCCTCTGAAGCTGCTGCATCAGCTTCGCCAGCAGCATGGAGTCCTTGCCCCCGGAGATGCACACCGCAATCCTGTCCCCCGGCCGGATCATCTCATACCGCTTGATGGCCGTGACGAAGGGCGTCCAAAGCTCCTTCCGGTATTTCTTCTGTATGCTCCGCTCGATGAGCTGGCAGGCGTCCAACTGACGACTCATGAAATCACCCCGTTATTGAGCAGTCCCGCCTGCTCGGGATAGCTGCCCGGCAGCCAGACGAAACCGCCGTCGGAGAAGTTGGAATATTTCGCCACGAGGCCCAGCAGCTTGGTGCCGTCGGCGAAAGACATCACGGTGGGGCGGTAGTCGTTCTTCTTGGCCTCGCTGGACACGCTGCACGGTATGATGTCCACGCCGCCATCTGAAACCTCCCCCTCCGGGGAGACGACGAAGGCCTGACGGAACATCAGCGCCCGCTTGTCGGTGGGGTTGGCGTTGCCGCCGAAGCAGAAGTTGCCCAGGCTGTAGACGATGTACTTGCCCATGTACTTCTCCACCCCGCCGTAGACGTGGGGATGGGTGCCGATGATGAGGTCCGCCCCGGCATCGATGATGGCGTAGCCATAGGCCTTCTGCTCCTTCACCGGCTCGTAGTGCTTCTCACGACCCCAGTGCATGTTGACGATCAGTATGTCGCAGTTGGGGCGCTCCGCCTGGACAGCCTCGACGATCTTCTGCTTGTCGATCTCCCATTCCAGATAGCCCAGCGCCGAAATGCGCACGCCCTTGATCTCGGTGCGGAATACCTTTGTGTAGCCACAGCAGCCGATGCCCGCCGCCTCCAAAATTTCTGCAGTGCGTGTGAGGCCCTCGGTGCCGAAATCCTGGGAGTGATTGTTGGCGACGTTGCACAGCTCAACGCTGGAGCCGGTCATGATGTTCACATAGTCCGGGTCGCCCTTGAACACATAGCTGCCCTTGCGCCCGCTGCCCACGTCCGTCAGCGGGCCCTCCAAATTCAGCACCGTCAGGTCGTCGGCCTGGAAGATAGCGCGGACGTTGGCGAAGAAGTAGTCATAGCCGTAACTCTGCACCACCCGCTTGAACCGCATATAGGTGTCCTGGTGGACGCTGCCGCCCAGGGTGCAGTCCCCCGCCGCCGTGATGGTGATGGTCACCGGCGTCGGCGCGGCGGCGGGCTCTGGGGTGGGTGCCTCCGTGGGAATAGGCGTCGGCACAGGCGTCGCCGTGGGGTCGGGCGTCATGTGCTCCACCGTCGGCAGGGGCGTCTCCAGCGCCGCCATCGTCTCCACCACATCCACCGGCTGACCACGCTTGGCCAGGAACATCAGGCACGCCACGCATATCAGCGCCACCGCCCCGTAAACCGGCATCCAGCGCTGCCACTTCGCCGCCTTTTTCTTGCCCTTCTTCGGCATGAGTACCTCCTGCTTTTGTGCATCTGTATTCATTGGTAAACAGGGATTTGTCGGGATGTCGTTCGAAATCCACCTCATCCGCCCTCACGGGCACCTTCCCCTCAAGGGGAAGGCAAGGAGTTAAGAACAGCGCCCCAAAAGCCTTCCCCTTGAGGGGAAGGTGGCGCGAAGCGCCGGATGAGGTGGCCTACCCGCTCACTACAACAAATTCCAATATCTCACTCCGTCCCCTCCATCGCCCGCGCCACCCTCTCCGCGACGATCTCTGCGGCGCGGCCGGTTTCACGGCACCGGAAGAAATCAAGGACGGCGCGGCAGTTGGTGGGGGCATCGAAGGGATGGGCGATGATGTCCAGCAGCTCATTCTCATCGTGGGCCACCACGAGGGGGGACTGCTCCGGGTCGAAGTAGAGACCGTTGCGCTCAGCCTCGTAGCCCTGACGGTCGGGCTGGAAGTAGATGACAGGACGGTTCAGCAGCATGAAGTCGCCGCCGATGGAGGAATAGTCGGTGATGAGCATATCCGTGATCAGCAGCAGCTCGGAGGGCTCGGGCCAGTCGCTGACATCCATAGCCGCGTCGGAGGCGATGCCCCGAGCGACCTCGTGGCTCCGGGTGACGCAGACCCAGCGTTCGCCGGTAGTCTGTTCCAGTTTCCGCTTCACCTTTTCGAGGCTCAGCCCCGCCGCCTGCCGCCCGCCGCTGTCGGTATTGCGGAAGGTGGGCGCGTACATCAGCACCCGCATGCCGGGTTCGATGCCCAGCGCTATCCGCACTCGCGCCGCAGCCTCCGGGGGATCGCGCAGCAATATGTCGTTCCGGGGACAACCGCAGGCCAGTATTTCCTTCTTGACATCCATGGCTGTGCGATAGACGTCACTGCCAAATTCAGAGCCGGACACCGCAAGGTCGATCCGGGGGCCTTCCTTCTTATAATACAGGCGGTTCGGATTGACATCCAAATAGATTTTTTTAAACCCACGATCGCCGTGCCAGGTCTGGACATAATACTGGTCGTCGAACTTTTCCATCCAGATCTTCATGCCCGCATTGGTGACGATGGCCCGCGCCGTCGCCATCTCCCTGAGCGTTTCCATGGAGAGCTGGGGCACGACCTTCACCCAGTCCGGCAGCGCCATTCGCCGCCCTTTGGCATTGAGACGAAATACGATCTTCGCGTCGGGTCGCAGGGCGTGGAGCGCCTCGGCCACGGCGCGGGGATTGTCGTTGTAGAGCGTGCCGTCGTAGCTGGAAAAGAACACCTTGTCCCCCTCCACACCGTATCGCCGGTGGCAAAAGCGCATGTATCCGCTCAGCAGCGGATAGGGCAGCTTTTTCAGCGTCGAGGTCACCGCGTAGGTCACCCGGTTGCGCTTCAAAAGCCCCTTCAACGATTGCCTCGCCGCCCTGGGATTCGACATAACCGCCATCAGTCCTCTATCGCTATTCTATCAGACATTATCATAAGCCCGCGGTCGCCGCGCTGTCAATCGCGGGTGTGTAAACGGCAGAAAAACGCCCCGCCAGGGAGGCGGGGAAAAATATTATTCTCATATTCAAATTGGAATTTGCGGGGCTGAGCGGGCAGGCCACCTCATCCCTCCGTCCCCCGCCGGGGCTTGCCGGTCCTGCGGTAGTGCTCCTCCTTGGCGACGTACATCATCTCATCTGAAATGCGGCCCAGCTCGGAGAGGTTTTCGGAAGGATGCTCGCGGCTGGTGGCGTAGCCGCAGGAGATGGACAGGCTGTCCACCCGCTCGCCCTTCCAGCCGGCGGTGGCGCGGTCCAGCGCGGCCATGGCGGTCCTCAGCTCCGACGTTGACAGCGTCAGCATGGCCGCAAACTCATCGCCGCCGATGCGGTAGATGCGGCCATAGCGGCCGAAGCATTCCTTCAAGCATTGCGCCGCTCCGATAATCAGCTCGTCGCCGGCGGCATGGCCCAGGGTATCGTTGACGGTCTTTAAGCCGTTGATATCCGCCGTCACATAGACGAAATTCTCATCCAGCCGGGCGGTGAGCAGCGTGCTCTTCTCCTCCTCGAAGGCCCGGCGGTTCAAAAGCTGAGTGGTCTGGTCCCGGAAGGAGGCGTTAGTCAGCGCCCTGGTGCGCATGGCGATGATGCGCACGGACAGCAGCAGTATCACCAGCACCACCAGGCAAAGCCCGATGTTCAGCAGTATGATGTTGATGAACATGTCCTTCACGCCGGTGCCGTCGCTCTGCACCACCAGCGTCCAGTCCAGCTTATCCACGTACTTCGTGACGATCAGGTGGGAGCCGCCGTCGCGGATGAAGGTATAGTCACTACGGCTGGCCGTGGGCAGCTCCAGCGGGAACCGGGTTTCGATCCGTGTCTCGTCGGTGTCCACCTGTATGAGGCCCCGGCTGTCGATCAGGTTGATCTTGACACCGTACTCCCCCTCCAGCTCTTCCACCAGCTTCTGGCTCTCCGTCATCCGCGTGCCGACACCGCAGACGCCCAGCAGGTTTCCCTGGTCGTCCTCGATGCGGGCGTTGACGAACACCCGCCATTCGTCCTGGGCCAGCTCATCCTGGTCCACATCCAGCGCGTAGGTCTTTCCGTCCTCTAAAAACTCCCTGTACCAGTGATCCCGCGGGTTGCCCTCGGGGTCCACGATCTTGTCCGCGCCGCTCCAGGTGTAATAGCGGTGGGTGGCCTCGGAGATGACGAAGGTGGCGTCGTAATCCAGCCCTTCCTTCAGGCCCAGTAGATAGCGGCGCATGATCTCGTTGAGTTCAGTCTCGGAATAATTCTCCTCGTCGGCCAGCAGATCGATGAGAAAGGTGTCGTGGGCCATGCCCTCGGTGACGTGCACCGATTCTGAAAGGTCGCTGCTGATGGCGTCGTAGATGCGGGCCGCCAGCACCTTGCTCAGCTCCTCCATGTGCCCCCGGCCGATGAGTCGTATGGACCAGAGCGACACAAAGGTCGAAAGCAGAAAACAGACGATGACGATCGCGAAAGCCAGTCGCGTGACGCGGGCCTTGTTCATGGGAATACCACCTCTGAGAGCGCAGTCTTTACCAAACCGTTCCAAACTGATAGCCCTATTTTACCACAAATCGGCGGAGGCGGCAACCGGGAATTGTGTGGGGGGAAGGTGGCGCGAAGCGCCGGATGAGGTGGCCTTGAACTAACATCCCGATAAATCCCTGTTTATTGACTGCTTGAACAGCCCTTTGAAATGCGTAATCATATATCTATCAAAAACCCGCAGGGGGTTAAAACAGCCCCCGCGGGTTCATTATCTGCACAGACGCGATTTTTGGGCAAATACCAGTCCAGCAATCAGGAGTATCAGACTTGCAATCCCCAGCGGGAGGGCTTCCGTGTCCATTTTCGAACCGGCATCCATATCTCCGGGCATTTGTGGGAAATCTTCGGGCGGCGAGGGCATTGCGCGATCTGCATCCATGTCTGTCGGCATTTCGGGTCTTGGGCCGTCTCCGTCATGGGAGCCCGGTCCTCCCCCACCTCCGGCCATCTCGCCCATGTCGCTGAGGTCGATGACTGAAGCGTCGATCAATGCCGAGGCGTCGGCGGTCTGGGCGGCGGTGGTGGCGGGAATGTCGCCCGAAAGCTGACCTTCGACGCTCTGAGCGCGCAGGTCGACGAAGGTCTTTAGCGTCTCTACACCCTGTTTGAACTCCTCATAGGTGAAGAAAGCGGTGGGATCGGTCTCCACATAGGGCGCGATCATCGCGGACACGCGGTCGATCTCCTCCACCAACCAGCCGCTGTCACAGATATCCGCCATGAATTCGGCGTAGATCTGATGGTAGAGGGCCGTGTAGCTCTCATCCGCGAAGATCCAGGCCAGCATAGGGCGGTCGGTCACATCGCCGCCGGAGACGGGGATGTCGATGGGGTCGTTCACCGCCGCCGTGGCGCTGTCCGTATCGCTGTTCTGGCTCATGCTGAACGCGCCAAGGGAGAGATTATAGTCCCAGGGGATCATGCTCAGCACGCCGCCGTTCTCGTAAAGGTAGTAATTGTGGATCATCGAGCCGGTATAGCTGTCGCCGTTGACGAGAAAGCTGTGGACCACGAAATACCTTATGACCGCCTCCACGTCCACCGTATTCTCGATGTTCTCCCCCTCGTTAAGCGCCTTAATGGCCGCGATGAGCCGCGCCTTGTCCGCGTCGGTGACATCCGTCTTGGCGTTTTCAAAGATGTTGGTGTAGCTTTCCGGGTCGTCGTCCGTATATTTCAGCTTTACGTCGTCGGCGCCCATGCCGCCGCCCTGAGGACCTTCCTCTCTCTCGGGCGGCGTGAAATCCTCCGGGTTCTGGAGTTTTTCCCGGAACTGGGACATGTGGAAATCGCCGCCGAAGCCCTTGCCGCCGCCCATGTCGGAGCTGTCGGGCTTGTAGACGTCGCCGGTGGCGCTGCCGTAATTGCGGGTCATGAAGGCGTCCTCGACGGCCTCCACGGCCAGATAGAGGCCCCAATATTCGCCGTTGACGTTGATCCTCACGAAGCTGCACAGCGGCGCAGCTACGCCGTTTTTGCGCATGAGGGTGTAGGCCAGGTAGTCCTTCATGCAGGTCTTGTCCTGGATCAGGTTGTTCAGACACAGCTTGTCCAGCCCGTGATAGCTCTTGCCCGCCTGATAGTGGTCAAATTCCAGCTTGAAGCTGTAGCGGTTGTTGCCGTACTGGGCCACGCTGGACAGGGAGGTGTTGCCCTTGCCGCGAATGGCAACGCTGGTCAGCCTCTCCCCGTCGATGACCACGCTGCACAGCGTATATTTTTCACTGGTACAGGTTTCGAGAAAGCCGTCCCAGTCGTCTATGACGATGTCCAGGGTGTGGACCGTGGAGGTATCGAAAAGCAATTGTTCATAGCCCGCCGTCTCCCGGCCCTCCAGCCCTCCACCCGCCGCCAGCGCGGTGATCGCCACGGCCAACAGCATCGTCACCGCAGTGATGATGGCGCAAATTCTGTCGATGTTCCTATATCTAAGCATGGTTGTCACCCCAGATAGTCGCCGTTGTAGCTCACCAGCACAGCACTGTGGACGCCCTCCAGCTCGGACAGCGTGGTGATGAAGTCAGTGTCGTCGCCCTTTAAGCGAATCTCGTAGTTCAGCTCGATGTTGCCCGCCTGGGCGGTCTTGCTCTTGATGACGGCATTCTCCACCCGGCCCCTGAGGTACTCCACGGCCCGCTGCTCGGCGGCGTGGTCGGCGACGGACAGCACGGCGATATAGGGATTGGCGGACGCCTTGCGGTTCATGAAAAGTATCATGATGACACCGATGACCACGCTGCCAAACATCGCCAGCGGGATCATCCCCGCCGCCAGCACGATGCCCGCCGCGATGGACCAGAACAGGAACGCAATCTCCATGGGCTCCTTGATGGCCGTGCGGAACCGGACGATGGACAGCGCGCCCACCATGCCCAGCGAAAGCACCACGTTGGAGGTGACGGCCAGTATGGTCATGGCCGTGATCATCGTCAGCGCTATCAGCGTGCCGCCGAAGCTGGAGGAGTACATCACGCCCGAATAGGTCTTTTTGTAGACGAAGAATATGAACAGTCCCAGCCCGAAGGCCAGCGCCATAGTGACGACCATGTCCGTCAGGGAAACGCTGGTGATGTTCGCCAAAAAGCTGGATTTGAAGATATCGCTGAAGGTGGTCATGTGAATCGCTCCTTTTTTATATTACAGATTGACAAATTGGAATTTGTCGGGGAGACGGGGGTTCACCTCATCCGGCGCTTCGGTGCCGCGCCTCAAATCTTCGATTTGAGCCGTGGCAGTCTGGCCTTTGGC
>CACZXF010000087.1 GCA_902785105.1 uncultured Eubacteriales bacterium
CCTTTTAGTATACACCGATTCGTCTTCCGTGTATACTACCTTCAGGCCCTCGTATGTTTCATTCATCGCGGTGCCCCCTGGGGCATGGGGCTTACTGAGATCAATGAGTGGAACTGTGAAAAGAGATTATCTGACCACAGAGGCATTGTGGTGCAAATTGATTGACCCATACGAATCTCAACTAAATGATGTTTTTATCTGAAATTGGTATTAATTCAGCCCTGGTAGTTCCAGTTTATCTGATTCCATCAGGAGGGAGTGTTGCCCATGTACGGCAAACAGGACTACATCGACATCGAGCGGCGTATCCGCATGAACCGGCTCATATGGCTGCCGGTGCTGGCGTGTATCGCGGCGCTGTTCGCGTTGGCACTGGTCAAGCGCGTCCAGTGGCTGGCCTATGTTGCGGGCATCGGCTTCGCGGTGACGGCGTGCTTCGCCTTCGCCTTCCATCAGCTCCCCTGCCTGAACTACCGCAAGTTCCTGCGGGAGCTGGATTCCGGCCTCTCCCGGGAGATGACCGGGCAGGTGGTGTCCATCTCCGATCAGGTGGATTTGCAGGACGGGGCTCGGGTGCTGCCCGTCCACCTGCTGCTGGATGAGGAACAGGACGAGCGCATCGTCTACCTCAACGCCTCCAAGCGCGACCGCTTCCCCGCCCCCGGCGCACACGTCCGCCTGAAGCTCTGCGGCAGACACATCCGGGAGGTCGAGCAGACGGCGGCTTAGATTGATAAACAGGGATTTGTGGGGGTGTTTGTTCAAGGCCACCTCATCCGGCGCTTCGCGCCACCTTCCCCTCAAGGGGAAGGCTTTTGGGTAACCTGGTAGCCTAAACCCCGCCTTCCCCTTGGGGGGAAGGTGCCCGTGAGGGCGGATGAGGTGGACACCCGCTCAGCCCGTCAAATCCCAATTTTACCGACCACCCAGAAAGGACGATCACATGAGCGTATTGGTATGCGTGACGGGTCAGAAGAACTGCGAGCGGCTGATCGTGGCCGGGGCGCGGATCGCCCGTGAGGAAAATCTGCGGCTGAACGTGCTGCATGTGGTGCACAGCGGCGGCAGCGTGCTGGGGTTCGCGAACGAGCCGGAGGCGCTGGAATACCTGCTGACGGTGTCGGTGGAGAACGGCGCGTCCATGTATGTGCGCCGCTCGGACGATGTAATCAGCTCCATCGAGTACGCCGCCAAGAACGAGGGCTGCAAGGTGCTGGTGGCGGGCCGTGCCGCGAATTACAGCGGCCACGACCTGCTGGATGAGCTGAAGCTCCGCCTGCCAGGTGTGCGCTTTGAGATCATTGGCCAATGAAGCTGGTTTTGAGAATATGCCTGATCCTCGCGGCCCTCGGCGCGGCGGTGGGGCTTTCGGTGCTGACCGCCGTGTGCATTTGCGCGGGGCGGAATGACATGCCGGAGAAGTCCGACTGTATCATCGTGCTGGGGGCCCACGTCTGGATGGACGGCCGCATGAGCAACGCCCTCACCTACCGCTGCGAGGCCGCACTGGACGCCTGGCAGAAGGGCGTCGCCCCGGCAATCATCGTCTGCGGGGGACAGGGCAGCGACGAACCCACCACCGAGGCTGCGGCCATGGTTCAATGGATGCTGGCCCACGGTGTGTCCGAGAGCGCCGTCATCGCCGAGGACCAGTCCCTCAACACAAAGCAGAACATCGCCAACGCCATGTCAATCATGGCTGAACACGGCTGGAAAACCGCCGCCGTATGTACCAACAATTACCATCTGACCCGCGCCCTCTGGATCGCCCGCGACGCCGGTCTCGACGCTACCGGCATCGCCGCTCCCTCCACGAAGGATTTTCTCAGCGTCGTCCGCGGACGGGTTCGGGAGACTTGCAGCTGGATACTGTATTTTATAAGAAAGCTTTCGTAAATATGGGCACTGCTCCTATAGTGCAAAAACAGTAAAATGAGAGATCAGGACTACATGCGCGAAGCCCTCTTGGAGGCTGAAGCTGCCGGGGCGGCGGGAGAGCTGCCGGTGGGGTGCGTGATCGTGAAGGACGGGCAGATCATCGCCCGCGCCCACAACGAATGTGAAGCCCGCCGGGACGCCACCGCCCACGCAGAGCTGCTGGCGATTCGCCGTGCCTCCCGCATTACGGGAGACTGGCGGCTCAACCATTGCACACTCTACGCCACCCTGGAGCCCTGCCCCATGTGCGCCGGGGCCATCGTGCAGGCCCGGCTGGGCCGGGTGGTCTACGGTGCGGACGACCCCGGACAGGGCTGCGCCGGCAGCCTCTACCGCATCCCCGAGGACCCCGCCTTCCCCCACTTCTGCCTCTGCGATGGCGGCGTGCTGGCGGAGGAATGCCGCGAAATGCTGAACCGGTTTTTTAAGCGGCTGAGATAATTACCCTTCCCCATTCGATGCGTGGGGAGGGGATTTTTGTTGGAAAGTCAAACCAACCTTGTAGGGGCGCCGTTTCGGCGCCCGCCCTCCTACGAAACGGAACGCTCTACCTGGCGGGCGGCGAAACGCCGCCCCTACAGGAGAGCGGACAACTCCCTCACCAAATCCCCGTTTGTCGTATAGACAATAAATGCCAATTGTGCTATAATGAATCAGCATTATAGAATGAGGGTATTATAAATATCCCCGACAAGGAGGATGTAAGCCATGAAATTGACTGGTTTGACCCAGCAGCAGGTGGAGGAGAGCCGTCAAAAGCACGGCAAGAACGTGCTGACGCAGATCCCGCCGGACCCGCTGTGGAAGAAGATTTTGGAGGGGTTCAAGGACCCGATGATCATGATCCTGCTGGTGGCCCTGGCCGTGCAGGTGATATTGTGGCTGATGCACAAGGCGGAGTGGTATGAGCCCGTCTGCGTGCTGATCGCCATCATGCTGGCCAACGGCGTGGCCTCCGTGTCCGAGCACAGCCAGGAGGGCAAGGCCAGCCTGCTGAAAGCGGAGGAAGAGTCCAAGGAGATGACCAAGATCCTCCGAAACGGCGAGCTGAAGGAGATGCACGTCTCCGAGGTCGTCGTGGGCGACATCATCTACCTCCAGGCTGGCGACAAGCTGCCCGCCGACGGCGAGATCGTCGAGGGCGAGCTCATGGTGGACCAGGCCGCGCTGAACGGCGAGACCGAGGAGGCCCGGAAGTGTCCCAACCCCAACGGCGACAGCTATGACATCAAGGACCTGGTGAACATCCACTACGCCTATCGCGGCACCGTGGCGGTGTCCGGCGAGGCCTATATGGAAGTGAAGGTCGTCGGCGACAAGACGCTGTTCGGCAAGCTGGCGCTGGAGGTCCAGGAGGACACCCGTGAGACCCCCTTGCAGGTGAAGCTGGCGAAGCTGGCCAAGCAAATCTCCACCTTCGGCTATATCGGCGCAGTGGCAATCATCCTCGGCGTCATACTGGTGAACGTCATCCGCGGCACGGTGGAGCCCACCGTCTCCGGATGGATCACGCTGCTCATCGAGGCCATCACCGTGGCCGTCACCATCATCATCTGCGCGGTGCCCGAGGGCCTGCCCATGCTGACCAGCATACTGCTGTCATTCCAGAGCATCCGCATGATCAAAGATAATGTTCTGGTGCGCAAGATCAACGGCCTGGAGACCGCCGGCAGCCTGTCCCTGCTGTTCACGGACAAGACCGGCACCATCACCGAGGGCCGCCTGTCCGTAGTCGAACTGGCCACGGGCAACCAGCGCATCTTCACCAAGCTCAGCGAGCTGCCCCCGGCCATGCAGGCGGACATCGTCACCGGCATCGGCCTGAACAACTCCGCCATGGTGTCCGGCAACGACATCATCGGCGGCAACTCCACCGACCGCGCCATGATGGCCTTCCTGATGGGCGAGAACGCCACCGCCTCCATGAGCAAGGAGGAGGTCGTGTCCTTCAATCCCTTCAACTCCACCAAGAAGATGTCCGACGTGACCATCACCCGGAACGGCAAGACCGTCACCTATCTGAAGGGCGCGCCGGAGCGCATCATCGAGCGCTGCACCCGGTTCATCGACGAAAATGGCAATGTCCAGCCGCTGAACCACGAGGTCCAGTCCTCGCTGCTCGCCTACATGGACGGCCAGGCGGGCCGCTCTATGCGCCTGCTGGGCGTCGCCAAGACCGAGGGCGACCCGGATGCCGGCGGACTGACCTTAGTGTGCGTGCTGTCCATCCGCGACAACGTGCGCAAGGAGGTCATCCCCGCCATCAAGGAGGTCCAGGACGCGGGCATCCAGGTGGTCATGGTCACCGGCGACCGCAAGGAGACCGCCGTCGCCATCGCCAGGGAGGCCGGGCTGCTGCGGGAGCCCAGCGACGTCGCCATGACCTCCGCCGAGATGGCCCAGAAGAGCGACGAGGAGCTGAAGCGCATCATCCCCAACCTCCGCGTGGTGGCCCGCGCGCTGCCCACGGACAAGAGCCGCCTGGTGCGCTGCGCCCAGGAGCTGAACCTGGTAGTCGGCATGACCGGCGACGGCGTAAACGACTCCCCCGCCCTCAAGAAGGCCGACGTGGGCTTCGCCATGGGCTCCGGCACCGAGGTCGCCAAGGAGGCCGGCGACATCACCATACTGGACGACAACTTCACCTCCATCGACAAGGCGATTCTCTACGGCAGGACGATGTTCAAGTCCATCCGCAAGTTCCTGATCTTCCAGCTCACCGTCAACGTGGCGGCGGTGCTGACCTGCTTCCTGGCCCCGTTCTTTGGTGAGAATGAGATACTGACCGTGGTGCAGCTCCTGCTCATCAACCTGGCCATGGACACCCTGGCGGCCATCGCCTTTGGCTCCGAGCCGGCGCTGAAGGAATATATGAAGGAGAAGCCCATCTCCCGAGACGCCTCCATCGTATCGAAGCCCATGCTCATCGAGATCATCATCTCCGCGCTGTACATCACGGCGGCGTGCCTGTGCATACGCTTCGTGCCCCACTTCGTGAAGCTCATCGGCGTCACCGAGGCGGCCTATCCCGGCGTGAACCCGCTGAGCATCGTGCTGAACTCCGCCGTGTTCGCCACCTTCATGATGGCCATCACCTTCAACGGCTTCAATGCCCGCACCGAGCACCCCTACGTATTTGAAAACATCGGCCGCAACACCAACTTCCTGCTGGTCATGGGCGTCATCTTCCTGGCCCAGTTCATATTCGTCACCTTCGGCGGCGCGGTGCTGAGCGTCCACGCCCTCACCGGCAATACCTGGCTGGTCTGCCTGGTCATCGCGTTCCTGGTGATACCGATCGATGTGGTCAGGAAGCTCATCATGGGGAAAAAGGGCGAATGAGTTTGAAGCATTGCACTGATATATCAAAAAAGGAGGTTTTCAAATGGCAGTCAATCTGAGGAAGGGCCAGAAGGTGGATCTGACCAAGACGAACCCCGGCCTGAAGAAGATCACCGTGGGCCTGGGCTGGGACGTGAACCGCTATGACGGCGGCGCGGAATTCGACCTGGACGCCTCCGCGTTCCTGCTGGCCGCCAACGGGCGCGTCGCCAGCGACAGCGACTTCGTTTTCTACGGCAACACCAGCCACGCCTCCGGGGCCGTGGAGCACGCCGGGGACAACCGCACCGGCGAGGGCGAGGGCGACGACGAGCAGATCTTCGTCGATCTGAGCCTGGTGCCCGCGAACGTCGAGAAGATCGCCTTCACCGTCACCATCTACGAGGCCGTGGAGCGCCGCCAGAACTTCGGCCAGGTGTCCAATGCCTTCGTCCGCATCGTGGACGACGCCAGCGGCGAGGAGATCGTGCGCTATGACCTGGAGGAGGACTTCTCCATCGAGACCGCCCTCGTGGTGGGCGAGCTGTACCGCCACAACGGCGAATGGAAGTTCAACGCCATCGGCTCCGGCTATCAGGGCGGCTTGGAGGCCCTCTGCCGCGCCTACGGCGTCAACGTGTGATTCAATAGCATGGGTGGAGTGTGGAGCTGTGCGCTTCACACTCCATCATGTCATTCAGAGGTTGAAAAGATGTACGACCGCATTGATGCAAGACGATTCAGCGATTTGCGCGCGCCTATGAGCCGCCGTCCGGCCAAGGGGGTTTATTTCGTGCGCGTTGACGGGTGGCGCGACGGATTGACGGATGAACTTTGGGCCTATCACGAGGCGGCGCGGACCCGCGGCGTCATACTGGAGGGCCAGATCGCCAATCCCGACGAGCGTCAGCTCAGCTACATGAACGAGGTCCTCGGTGACGCCTTTGAGGCCAGCGAGTCCTTCATCACCGCCGCGCTGGGCAAGTGGATGCCCCGCATGAAGCCGGGAAACCGGGAGGAATACGCCCGGGCGCTGGTGGCGGAGCTCGACGAGCTGCGCCGCCAGGGCAAGCCGGAGGGCGTGCTGCGCAATCTGTATTTCAAGCTGATGTGCTGGCTGTACTACAAATTCGAGCGCGTCACGCCCCTTCTGGGGGAGGATGACCCGCCCCGGATACTCTACGAATGCCCCCGGATCACCGCCCATGAGCTGACCCAGCTACGCATCCTCAATCGCCTGGGCGCGGACATACTGCTGCTGGAGTCGGCGGGCGACGGGGCCTATTTGAAGCAGGACCCGCAGTCCCGATATTCACAACTGCTCATCCCCGCGGACAAGCCCTTCCCCGCCAATTTCAGCTTAAAGCAACTTCGGAAGGACATGGCCGTCCAGAGCCGCCCGGCCCCGGAGCCGCCGCCAAAGCTGGACCCCATGACCCGCTTCCCGAAGCCGACCCGCGAAGCCTGCACCAACGCATGGATGAAAGCCGCGAATTACAACGAATTGCTGACGCCAATCGCCAGCCGCGGCGACGACCCGAAGCTGTTCTACAACGCCTTCCTGCGCGTAAAGGGCGTCCCGGACAAGCAGAGCTATCTCAATGACCTCCACCAGTTCTACAAGCGGTTCAAAAGCACGGGGCGAAAAATCGTCATTGTGGACGACGGCCTGACGACGCCAAGCCCCGAGGAAATTGCCAGAATTCGCCGCAGGAACTACCAGACGGCGGAGGAGATGATCATCGACCTGGCGAACAACCTGCCCGGCGGCAGTGCCGAGCTTCGCCGGTCGATGCAGCGCGCCTTCGTGGAGGTGATGACCCAGGCCCAGGCCGAACAGCCGACGCTGAGCCGCCTGTTGAACGCCGGGGTCTACCTGCTCTGCTGGGTCCAGCGGTATCACGCGGCGCTGTTCCAGGGGAGCGGCGAGGGCGATGTGCCCTGCTTCATCCTCATGGGCGGCTGCAAGACCGGCAATGACGCCCGGTATCTGCAATTCCTGTCCCGGATTCCGGTGGACGTGCTGATACTGGCCCCGGACCTGAACCGACCCTGCGCGCTGAAGGACGAAAGATTATTGGAGCAGACCGGCGGGGAATCCATGCCCGCCCCGAAATTCCCCAGGGACGCGGCATCCATACAGCTTCGCACGGTGGCCTCCTTCGCCGAGGATGACTTGACCGGTTCGCTGTACACCGGCTCCGGGCTCTACCGGGACCGGCAGTTCTCCAGGGCCGAGGCCATGACGCTGCAAACCACCTACGACGAGCTCTTCCTGCTGTGGAACGAGGAATTGAAATACCGCTCCGGCTTCGAGACGGTGAACGGCACCGTCACCATGCCCGTGCTGTACGCCAAGGTCTCCGGGGTAGAAAAGGGACGGGCCGACGCTTACTGGCAGAAGATCAAGACGCTGGTGGACAAGGACACCTGCTTCGTGCCCAATATGCCGATGATCGCCCCCGGCACGCCGAACCCCTATCAGTCGATGGCGGTGAGCGCCCTGCGCGGCGGAAAGCTCAACCGCGCGGCATTGCAGGCCCACCGGCAGTATCCCTTCGGGCTGCTTCGGCAGTCCCTGCAGGACCACATCCTCGACAAGCTGCAATTCATGCTGGACCGCCGGCTCATCCGGGGCACCTTCGTCAACGGCACGGAATACACCGTCGTGGCCACGGTGCTGAACATGGACAAGGCGCTGCTTCGGACGCTCCAGAGCTTCGATTTCACCAAGAAGAATCCCAAGCTGGTCTGCATCGCCGCCGACGACAAGGGGGCCAGCCTCGAGGACGCCATCATGACCACCTTCCTGAACCTGGCCGGCTTCGACATCGTCCTGTTCGTCCCCACCGGCTATCAGAGCGTGGAGCGCTACCTCAACGACAGCGGCCCCGTAGAACACCAGGTCGGCGATTACCTCTACGACCTCACCGTCCCCGATTTCAACACCCTCCCCCCGCCAAAGGGGAGGTCGTGGCTGGATAATCTGTTCAGGCGATAGAGTAATACAAATTGGAATTTGTTGGGCTGACGGGAGTTCACCTCATCCGCCCCTTCGGTGCCGCGCCTCAAATCTTCGATTTGAGCCGTGGCAGTCTGGCCTTTGGCAAGGCTTTTGGGACCCTTCGTTCCCAGCCCCTCGCCTTCCCCTCGAGGGGAAGGTGCCCGTGAGGGCGGATGAGGTGGGCTTCGAATGACATTCCGATAAATCCCTGTTTACGGAGGAACACAATCATGCCCCTGACCCTCAACCCCACCCCCTCTGACGGAGCCATGGAGGTGCAGCCCTACGACATCGCGGCGGACCAGCGGGCGATGGTGGCGAAGCTGGCGGGCTCGGAGGAGATCGACGCGCTGACCTCCCAGCTCGACGTGTACGACATGCCCAGCATCGTCACCTTCGGCGCGTCCGCCGCCGAGAAGATCTCAAAGGCGTCGGATGACATACTGCGCGGCATGAGCCTCTCCCAGGTGAACGACCCGGGCGGACTGATGCAGGCGCTGGCGAAGATCATGGAGCAATTCAAGCTGGACGAGGTGAAAGACAACCCCTCCTTCCTCGGCCGGCTGTTCGGAGGTCCCAAAAAGACGCTCGACAGGGTGCTGGACAAGTATCACACCATGGGCGACGAGGTGGACAAAATATATGTCCAGCTTCGCGCTTACGAGGCGGAGCTCACCCGCTCCAATCGGCAGCTTGAGGAATTGTTTCAAGCCAACGTGGGCTACTTCCACGAGCTGGAAAAGTACATCGTGGCCGGGGATCAGGGCTGCCGGGAGATCGAGGATTACATCGCCCAGCGCCAGCGGGACTACGAGCAGACCGGCGACAAGTCCATCACCTTCGAGCTGACCACGCTCAGGCAGGCGCTCGACATGCTCCAGCAGCGCACCCACGACCTGCGGCTGGCCGAGACCGTGGCCCTGCAATCCATCCCCATGATCAAGACCATACAGTTCACCAACATGAACCTGGTCCGCAAGATCAATTCGGCCTTCATCGTCACGCTGCCCGTGTTCAAGCAGGCGCTGGCCCAGGCCATATTATTGAAGCGGCAGAAGCTTCAATCGGACGCGCTGTCCGCGCTGGAGCGGCGCACCAATGAGCTGATGCTGCGCAACGCCCAGAGCACCGCCGACCAGTCCCGCTCCACTGCCCGTCTGGCGAATGGCAGCGCCGTTGGCGCGGACACCCTCGAGACGGCCTGGCACACCATCGTGGAGGGCATCGACGAAACCCGCCGTCTCCAGGCTGACGCTCGCAGCCAGCGCCAGCAGGATCAGACCAAGCTTGAGGCCATCAAACGCGACTTTGCCGCCCGCTATAATGCGGGGCGACAGGGGGAGGCATGACAGACGTCGCCGGCATTGTTAAATCCTGCTTTTACATCGTTGGCACGGGCCTGCGACACTTGACAATTCGGCAGCTTCTCCTTATAATATATAGGTGCAGTTTTTGATGGGGAAGCGTATCGAAGTGGTCGCAACGAGCCGCACTCGAAATGCGGTTGTCCGAAAGGGCACGTGGGTTCGAATCCCACCGCTTCCGCTTATTGAAAACGCCATGTTTTCAAGGGGAATCACCGCAATTATCGCGGTGATTCTTTCTTTCGTGGAAGGACAAATGCTGTCAGGGAGGCTTGCAGCGATTCAAGCCTCCCTTATAAACAGGGACTTGTCGGGGAGTTTGTTCGAGACCACCTCATCCGCCCTCACGGGCACTTGACAAGGGCCTGCCGGCCCCATCTCACTGAAAACAGTCCACTGGACTGTT
>CACZXF010000088.1 GCA_902785105.1 uncultured Eubacteriales bacterium
CCTTTGGCAAAGTTGGTCTGGCCAAAAGCCAGACTGCCACGACTCAAATCGAAGATTTGAGGCGCGGCACCGAAGCGCCGGATGAGGTGAACCCCCGTCACCCCGACAAATTCCAATTTACCTATACAGCATCAATTATCCCCTTGCCTTCTTTTTCTTCCACCGCACCAGCACGATGGCGAGGATGGCGAGGATGCCAACGCCGAGGCAGCCGTCGATGGTGTAGAAGATCTTCTGCATGTTGCTCAGGCCGCCCTCGGACACATCGTTGACGGTGTAATAGCCGCTGTTGCCGATGGTGTAGAGGATGTTTTTGCTGGCCTGGCGCATGGCCTGGACGGCGGTGGCGTTCTTGTCGGAGAGGACGTTGGTGGCCGCGCCGTTGAAGCCCAGCATCAGGTCGTTGCCGTTGCGGATGCAGTGGTCGGTGTACTGATAGCCGTAGGAGCCGTTGTAGTCGGTCTCCACCATGCCCACGAAGCCCCATTCATCCCGCAGGACGGTCTTGAGCAGCTGGCTGTTGGCGCAGCCGGGCTCGGTGCCGATCCAGTTGAAGGCGGACATGGCGGCGATGGCGGTGCCGGTGAAGTTCTTGACGGTGATCTCAAAGGGCCGCAGGTAGATCTCGCGCAGGGCCTGCTCGGGCGCGTAGGTCAGCAGGAAGGAGCAGCGGTTGGTCTCCTGGTCGTTGACGGCGAAGTGCTTGATGTAGGGATACACGCCCTTGGTGGTCGCGCCGTTGACCTCGGCGGCGGCGAAGCGTCCGGCCAGCACGCCGTCCTCGGAGTAATACTCGAAGTTGCGGCCCGCGAAGGCGCTGCGGTGGGTGTTCATGGCGGGGCCATACCAGCCGTAGTTGTTGGCGTCGGAATATTCCTGACCCATGGAGGTGCCGATCTCATAGGCCATGTCCTTTGACCAGGTCTGGGCCATCAGCAGCTCGGCGGGATAGGCGGAGCCGTAAGCGCCGGTGATGAAGTTGGAGAGGCCGGCGGGGCCGTCGCAGTCGGAGGTGGCCACCTTGCCCACGGAGTCGATGGCCGCGGTCTGCCAGCCGCCGACGTTGATGAGGGTCGCCATGTCGTCAAAGCTGAGCTGGTCCAGCAGCTTGTCCCAGTCGGGATCGTCATAGGGCTTGCCGGTCAGGTCCTTCAGCTTCAGGCCGTTCTTCGCGCCGGTGGTGGGCATGGCGTCGGAATCGTTGTCATAGCGGGTGGGGTCGTAGCCGGCGGTGGAGTATTCCTCGATCTTGGCGCGGGTGGCGTCGTCCATCACGAAGGCGTCCTCGGCGGGAGCCTGTCCGCAGGTGGTCGCGTAGTTGGCGAAGGCGTCCTTGCGGGAGAGGACCTCGAACTTGCCGCGGGCGTAGTCCTGGAACTGGTTGACGGCGGGGATCTTGTCGCTCTCGCGGCCGGAGGCGCTGTAGTCCACGTCCGCCGCCACGGTGAAGGTCTCAGAAGCCAGCACGTCGTGGGAGTTGGCGCGGAGGGAGACGGTATAGTCGCCCGCCTCGAGGATGTAGCCGCCGTTCGCCAGCTTCACGCCCTCGGAGTCATAGGCAGCCATCTCTTCCTTGTTGAGGGTGAAGCTGATGGTCTCGGAAGCGCCGGGGGCCAGCTCGCCGGTCTTGCCGAAGTCGATGAGGTTGACGGAGGCCTTCTCGATGCCGCCGTTCTCATAGGGCGGGGTGAAGTAGACCTCGACGACGTCCTTGCCGGCCACGGAGCCGGTGTTGGTGACGGTGACGTCGAAGGAGACGGTCTTCTCGTCGTCCTTGAAGTTCTCGATCTTCTGCTCGAAGGTGGTGTAGCTCAGGCCGTAGCCGAAGGGATACTGCACCTTGTCCTCGTAGCTGATCGCGCCCTCATCGGCGGCGGTCTCATAGTACTTGTAGCCCACATAGATGCCTTCCACGTAGTTGACGAAGGCCAGGTTGCCCTCATAGGCGCCGTCGTTGGCGGCGATGGCTTTCTTGAGGTCGTCCACGTTGTTGAAGGCGAAGTTGCCGATGTTCTTGATATAGGGGGTATCCATCAGGTCCTTGACGAAGGTGTCCGCCGTGCGGCCGGAGGGGTTGACGTCGCCGCACATGATCTCGCCCAGCGCCGCGAAGCCGGTGATGCCCGCGCCGGGGGCCAGCAGCACCGCGCCGATCTGGGGATGCTCGTCCACCCAGGAAAGCTCCATGGTGTTGTTGGCGTTGATGATAACGACGACCTTCTCAAACTCGGAGCAGACCTTGTCGATCATGTCCTTCTCGGTCTGGGACAGCTCCAGATAGGACTCGCCCTCGTTGAAGTCGTCGTAGCCGCCGTTGTTGGTGTAGGAGGCGTTCATATAGTTGTAGTTGCCGGGGGCCACAGAGACGGTCTGGGCGGGATTGTAGGTGCCGTGGATCACGGAGTACATGTCCATGGGCAGGTCCGCGCCCTCGCCGCCGGAGCGACCGATGACGATGACGGCGGTATCGGAGAATTCCTTGGTGGCCGCCATCAGCGCGTCATTGTAGACGCCCACCGGCGGCTCCGGCAGGGTCCAGTCCTGGGAGGCCATGGCGATGGTGGGGCGGTCCGCCTGATACTCATAGTACATGTTGGACAGACCCTGGTTGATCTCGAAGCCCGCGTCCACCATAGACTGGAGGATGTTCACGGCGGTGGAGGCGTCCGAGGAGCCGGAGCCGGTGCCGCCGAACAGCGGATTGGTGGAGGCCCAGCCAAACACGTTCAGCTTGGTGGCCTTGGGCAGGGGCAGTATGCCGTCATTCTTCAACAGCACCATGCCCTCCTCGCCCACCTTCTTGACGGTGGCTTTGGACTGGGCCACGGTCTCCGCCGAAAGCTCAGCCTTGGAGGCGTTCAGGAAGCCGGAAACGTTGTTGTACATGGGGCCGAAGCAGATGGCGTTGGCGATGACCGCGATGGCCGCGATGCCCGCCAGCACGGACACCCAGCGCACCACGTGGCGGTTGCCCTTCTTGGCCTTCTGGGCCACGAACATCATCACGATGACCGCCAGTATGATGAGCAGGACCGCCCAGACATAGCCCTGGAGCTGGGTCAAATAGGCTTCCAGGTCGGAAGCACTGACGCCCATGGGCGTAAAGATCGGGGAAAGAAGCGAAGTCAGGATGCCGATCATTCTTTTTTCCTCCTTGGTTTATTTTGGGGGCAGCTATTCAAGCATTGCGGCAAATTGAAAATTGAAATAGAACAGCTTTCCCCGGTACAGGAAAAACCCTGTAGGGGCGCCGTTGCGGCGCCCGTCCCCGCAGGAATCGCGTCGTACTTCCCGGCGGGCGGCGAAACGCCGCCCCTACAGTCACGTTGCTGTACTGATTCTACCGGGATAACTCAATTCTCAATTTGGTCGCTTCTGTCTTTACATAATACGGTCCTTGCCGTTATTCAGCCTTGGCCGGTTCCGCCTCTTCCGCGGGCGCTGCTTCCTCCGCGGCGGGAGCGGCTTCCTCAGCGGGAGCCTCTTCCGCGGCGGGCGCTTCCTCGGCGGGCGCGGCCTCGGCCATCTTCAGCTTGTCGCCGAAGTCGATGCTGCTGACCTTGGTCAGCGGGGCGGCGGAATACTTCTGGGTGCGGGCGTCGTCGATCACGCCGGACCAGTTGAGGCCGAAGGCGAAGTCATACTTGTTGCCTGCGGCGTCGGTGTAGCATTCCATGTCCCTGGGCACGTCGTCGGTCTGAGCCTCAACGACCTCCATGGAGGCGGGCTGCTGGAACACCAGCAGGCCCTGGGGCTCCACCTGGCCCAGTATGATCTCGGCCACGGCTTCGGGCTTCTGGGCGTTGTAGGAGACGAGGATGACGTTGCACAGCGGCTCCACGTCGTTCCAGATCATGCCGCGCTCCATGCTGACGGAGGCGATGACCGGGACTTCACCCGCCACGGACTGGGCGTATTGCAGCGCCTCAAGATGGCCGTAGTTGGCGTCCGCGGGGGCGGTGACGCCCTTGTAGGAGCGGTTCTCCTTCACGCCGTCGATGGTCTGGCCGGACAGGGACGGATCGCGGGCGGTGTCGGCCTTATACTCCGCGTACTGGAGGGAGGCGGGATAGTAGACTTCCTCGCCCTCGGGCTCGGTGGGCGGGCCAAAGGCCGCGGTCAGATAGGAGCTGTAGGAGGCGCTGTAGGCCCCGGTCATGCCGACGAGGATATAGTCGCAGGCGGCGATGTCCTCGGCGGAGGCGCGCTCAATGTCCTCCTTGGTGTAAGCGCCTTCGGGACCGGAGGGGTCCTTCAGGGTGTCGGTGACGATCTCAAAGTACTGGCCCAGCTTGTCCAGATCCATGCCGGGCTGCCAGGACGGGGTGCCGGGATTGATGCCGAACATCCAGTTGGCGGAGAAGCCGGTGGAGTAGACATAGGGCACATAGACCTTCTTCTTGGCGTCGGAGGCCTCGGCCTGCTTGATGGTGCCGTCGTTCTTGATCATCACCACGGACTGCCGCTGGGTATCGAGGCCGTAGGCGTTGGCGGACTCGCTGTAGATGATGGAATCGGCATAGGCGGAGTCGTTGTAGGGCTGGTCGAACATATTCAGGTTCATCATCACCAGAATATAGTTGTAGGCCGCCTTGCTGCAAATCTCGTCGGCCTTCTCCTGGCCCACGTTCTTCACCAGCAGGTCATAGCCGGCGGTGATGTTGTCCGTGGAGCCGTAGCCGCCGAACAGGTTCATGCCGCGCTCCAGGCCCAGGGCCACGCGCTCGGGCTCGGACATCTCCTCGGTGCCCCACAGGCCGCCGGTCTTGGTGCCCAGGCCGCCCAGCACGCCCCAGTCGGTGATCTTCAGGCTGTCATAGCCCGCCTGATCCAGCAGGCTGTACATGAAGGTGTTGTAAGCGCCCGCGAACTCGCCGCCGAAGGGGTTGCCGTCCGCGTCCTGGTTGATGGCGTACTCGGTCATGATGCCGGAAGCGCCGGTCCTGCCGGGGAGCCTGAACACGCCGTCAAAGTAGGTGATGAGGTGGGCTTCCAGGTTCTGTCCCGGGAACACCGCGTAGCGCCCGGAGAAGCTGTGGTCGTCGCGGCCGCCCTCGGTCGCGCCCGCGCCGCCGTAGTGCTTGGTGAAGCAGTAGACGGACTCGTTGCCCCAGCCCAGGTCGTTGCCGTCGGCGTCATAGGTGGACTGCAGGCCGTTGACATAGGCGGTGGCGATGTCCAGCGTGAGCTGCGGGTCCTCGCCGTAGGTGCCGCCGGCGCGGCTCATGATGGGAGATGCGATGTCCACCTGCGGGCCCAGCAGCGCCGTGACGCCCGCCGCGCGATACTGCTTCGCGGTCTCCTGGCCGATCTGCGCCGCCAGCTCGGGGTTCATGGTGGAGGCCAGGGACAGGGTCTCGATGAGCCCGGAGATGTTGGCCGGGTCGATGGAGATCATGGCCGGGATACCGTAATAGCAGCTCTCCGCGCCCGCCTGGAGTGCGTTGGTCCACTTGGCGTGGGCCGCGCCGCCGTTGGAGATGGCGCGGGTGACGCCGCCGCGCCCGCCGGCCTTCAGATAGGCCAGGGAGGCGTCGTCCGCCGCCAGGGGTTCCGTGGTGAAGGGGCCGTCCCAGCCGCCGTGGGCCAGTATGACCGCCCGCTCCGCGCCCTTCATCTGGCCGACCAGATCCTGCGCGCGCTCCTCGGAGGTCTTGCGCCAGTCCTCATACACGTCGAGGGAGCCGTTCTGGTTCAGGTCCTTGAAGGCGAAGCCGTCGTCCTCGATGATGTGGACGCCGGAGGTGCTGGACAGGCCCAGCGTGTCGCCGCCCTCGTTGTCGATGCGGACCCAGCCGTCGTCGGTGACGGTGACGGTGTACTTCGCGCCCTCGCCCGGCTCGGGGATGTAGGTCTCGATGACGGCCTCTTCCACCGGCGCAGCCTCTTCTGTTGTGGCGCTGGCATTCTTGTACGGGTCGTTGTTCTTATAGGGATCGTTGTTTTCCTGGCTCTTGTAGGGATCGTTATTTTTGTAGGGGTCGTTGTTCTTGTAGGGATCGTCGGGCGTGGCGTTCTCCGCCGCCTGGGCCTTTTCCACCCGCGCCGCAGCGTCGCCCTCGGGGATCACCAGCTTGTAGGGGCTGTCGTCCGGGTTCGCCGCCAGCACCACCCGGTTGCCGCTGGCCTCTTCCGTCGGCGCTGTCGCCGCCGGTGTCTGCTTGGCGCACCCAAACAGACCGACGCTCAGCACAAGAAGCAGGCAGATCGCCCGGGTCAGCACAAAGGCCCTCTTGTGTTTTCTCATACTCTTTCCTCCCTCCCTGGTCCAGCCAGGTTATAATTCTTTATTATTATAACACATAATTAATGTGCCTGTCTATAATAATTAGCGCAGATTCGGGACAATCTTATGAAATAGGTTACCACTCAACCCTTCGATAAACGGGGATTTATCGGGGTGTTTGTTCGAGGCCACCTCATCCGGCGCTTCGCGCCACCTTCCCCTCAAGGGGAAGGCTTTTGGGTAACCTGGTAGCCCAATCCCTGCCTTCCCCTTGAGGGGAAGGTGCCCGTGAGGGCGGATGAGGTGGCCTGCCCGCTCTCCCCGGCAAATTCCAATTTGTCAATCTGAACAGTCCCATGAAAAAAGAGATGACCGCGGAGAACATCCCCAAAGTCATCTCTTTTTTATCTCGCCCGCATATTGCGCGTCCAATATCATTCTGTTGATTTTCTCAATCCCCGCCCTTCCGTGCAGATCAAACTTTTCCTGCAATTCCGACATACATTTGTGGCAGACTTCAAGGCTGGTATAGGGAAATCTGGGATAAACGCGGTCAAACCACCTTCCGCAAAGGGGACAGCGCATCGCTTCAGACATAACGGCCTCAACCTTCACATACAGTTTGGATATGTCCATCTGACACTTATATTATAGCACAATTTGCCTATATTATCCAGTCCATCTGAAAGATTTTCTATCACTCAATCCACAGGTATCATATAAGCAGGTGGTGATTGAATGGACGTCAAGGCGAGAATGCAGCAATTGATGGATGAGCGGGGATGGACCATCTATCGTGTCGCGAAAGAAGCGGACATCCCCTGGTCAACGGTCCGCAACATGTTCAAGCGCAACACGGAACCCTCCATTGCGACGCTGGAATGTATCTGCCGTGGCATGGGCATCACGCTGCCGCAGTTCTTCGATGTCGACAACGAAATGGGCCTGACCCCGGAACAAAGGCAGCTCATTTCCCAATGGAGCAAGCTTGACGCGGATAAAAAGCGCCTCGTCAGTGAACTTGTGGACGCGCTGAACGATTAATACATTTTCAGGCATGTAAAGGGGCGTATCACGCTTGATTTCATATCAAAGGCTATGGGAGACCATGCGCATAAAGGGCGTATCCCAATACGCGCTCATCAAGCGCTATCAGGTCAGCCCCAGCCAGATCACAAGAATGAAGCGAAATGAAAGCGTCAGTACGCATACGATAGAGATGTTTTGCAGAATCCTCGATTGCAGGGTTGAAGATATTATGGAATATATACCGGATAAATGAACGGATGATTGATATGAACAGTGAACCTTTGATAATAAAGAAGCGCGGCGAGGACGGTCACAGGGTGATAACTGTCCGAATTAAAGAAGAAACCCTGGCGGAGTTGGACCGCATCGCGGCGGAAACCAATTATTCACGGAATGAGTTGATTAACCTCATTCTTTCGCATGGTGTAAAGAACATTCAGGTGGAATAGAAAAGAATATCAATAGCTTTGCATACGACATTGTAGGGGCGGCGTTTCGCCGCCCGCCGGGTAGTGCGAATCGCTTCGTACTCGGGCGGGCGGCGAAACTGTATAGAGTAATAACATAGTATACAAATTGTGCAAGCACATGGTATACAGTCAAGGAGTATAATCAAGGCAAAAAGCGAA
>CACZXF010000089.1:0-6251 GCA_902785105.1 uncultured Eubacteriales bacterium
AGCGCCCGGAAAACAGTCCAGTGGACTGTTTTCAGTGAGATGGGGCCGGCAGGCCCTTGTCAAGTGCCCGTGAGGGCGGATGAGGTGGCCTCGAACGACGCCCCGATAAATCCCAACTTATCACAAACCGAATAGCTGCCGTGTTTCACTGTTGGTGAGGACACCGAGGAATGAAGGAGGATGGAAGCATGAAACGCACGTTTGCCAAGTGGTTGTCGATCCTGTTGGCGGCCTGTCTGCTGCTGTCTGCGCCCATGGCGCTGATGGAGGAGGCACCGGAGCCCGCGCCCGTCGTGGACGAGCTGGAAGCGCCCGTGGAGGAGGTCGCCCTGGAGCTGGGCGGAGAGGAAGAACAGGAGCAGGTCGTCGAAATCGTAGAAACACCCGCTGAAGAAACCGTTAGCTTCGAAGCGAATAACGAATCTGAGTCTGACCCTGAAATTGATCCGGAGTCATATCCATGGTGGATATATGAGGAGGATGATGATGAGGAGGAAAGAACCCCTCCCACCAGCATTCAGGTCACCCCGACCAACGTCAACCTTAGCGGCGGCGATGACTATGATATCGAATACTCGGTACAGCCCGAAGGTGCCTACGAAGGTGTGAGCGTGAGCTCCAGCGATCACTCGGTGGCCTCCGTGGAGGAACTCACGATCCACGCGCTCCGTCCCGGCAGCGCGGTCATCACCCTCACCACCGTCAACGGCCTGACCGCGCAGATCAACGTCAAGGTCACCGGCACGGCGCCGGATCTGGCCACCGGCATAGCCATCGATTCGAAGAACTTCCCCAACCAGACCTTCCGCAGCTTTGTTGCCGACGCCATGGACTGGAACAGGGACGGCGTGCTTGATGATGAAGAAATCGAAAACAACACCGAGATCTGGGTGGATGAAGGCGATGTGGACAGCTTCAAGGGCATCGAGCTGTTCCCCAATCTGGAGGTTCTGAACTGCTCCCAGCATTCTAACCTGACCAGCCTTGACATCAGCAAGAACACCAAGCTCAGGGATCTGTATGTCAATGATTGCAACCTGTCCGCGCTGGATGTCAGCAACAATCCGGAGCTGTATGCGCTCTTCACCCACGGCAATCCCAATCTGACCAAGCTGGATGTCAGCAAGAGCCCCGCTCTGGTCAATGCCATGCGGGGAGACGCTGAGGCGGAGGACGGCCATGTGCATTACTATGGGGAGCATGGCGAGCTTTCCGTCGACCTGACCACCCATGTCACGCCCCATATCGACGCCGTCAACTTCGTCAACTTCCCGGATGAAACCTTCCGCAATTATGTGGCTGAGAATATCGACACCAACGGCGACGGTGTACTGAGCGGCGACGAGCGCGGGGCCGTGAAGTCCATCGTGCTGGACGGCCGGCAGGTCCCGGAATACACTGAGATCACCTCCCTGAAGGGCATGAATATGTTCACCCATCTGGAGGAGCTGGTCACCCGCAGCGTCAATATCAAAGAGCTGGATATCCGCGACTTCAAGGAGCTGAAGAAGCTCCAGCTCGCGGGTCTGGACAGCCTGAACATCAGCAACAGCACCAAGCTGGAGAGCCTGACCCTGAGCGACTGCAACTTCAAGACCTTCGATCTGACCCAGATGACCCAGTTGAAGGTGCTGTACTTCGTTCACTCCAATCTGGAGAGCATCGACCTCAGCAAGAACACCGCGCTGGAGGAGCTGAACCTTGAGTCGAACAAGCTGACCGCCCTGAATATCAGCGCAAACACCAGGCTGAAGGAACTCTACATCGAAGAGAACAGCATCAAGGAGCTGGACATCTACAACGCGCCTGCCCTGCTGAACCTGGTCACGACCGTCACCCCTGAAGAGGTCAACGGCTACCTGCAATACAAGAACGAAAACGCCTGGATGACCATCGACAAGGACGTCAAGCTGATCACCGAGAGCAGCAAGCCCGTCAATCCCACCAGCATCACCGTCAGCGGCCCCAGCTCCATCAAGCTCTCCGCCGGCAAGGTGAAGCTGAGCTGCACCGTGCTGCCCGCCAACCATCTGGGCGATGTCAAGTGGAGCGTATCTCCCACCAGCAACGCCTCCATCGGCAAGGATGGCGAGCTGACCCCGAAGAAGGCTGGCAAGGTGACCGTCACCGCCGCCGCCACCAAGGGCAGCGCCAAGGGCACGCTGAACATCGAGATCGTTGACGATACCATCCCCGCCAAGGTCACCATCACCTCCCCCGAGGGCCAGTCCATCAGTCTCGGCAAGAAGACCGTCACTCTGGGCCTGAGCATTGAGCCCGCCACCGCCGACAAGTCCGTCAAGTGGAGCGTCAGCCCCAGCGGCTATGCCACCATCGATAAGGCCGGCAAGCTGACCCTGAAGAAGGGCGGCAAGGTGACCGTCACCGCCACCGCCAAGGGCGATGTCAAGGGCACGCTGGACATCGAGATCGTGGATGATTCCACCCCCAGCAGCATCACCATCACCTCTCCCGATGGCGCGGCCGTCAGCCTCAGCAAGAAGACCCTGACCCTGGGCCTGGAGATCCTGCCCGCCACCGCCGAGAAGACCGTGACCTGGAAGGCCAAGCCCACCAGCGTGGCCACCGTCAAGAACGGCGTTCTGACGCTGAAGAAGGACGGCGAGGTGGAGATCACCGCCACCAGCAAGAAGAACAAGCAGGTCGTCGGCACCCTGAAGCTCAGGGTCGTGGATGACACCATGCCCACCGACGTCAAGATCGCCTCCACCGGCCTGCCGGTGCTGGAATCCGGCGCGCTGAGCTGCAATCTCTCCCAGAAGATCATCAATCTGAGCGCGAAGATGGAGCCTGCGACCGCCGTGAGCAACCTCACCTGGAAGGCTTCCCCCAGCGGCATCGCCACCGTCAAGGACGGCAAGGTGACCCTGAAGAAGCATGGCGATGTGACCATCACCGTCACCACCAAGCGCGGCAATAAGTCCGCCTCTGTGAAGCTGCACGTCGTGGACGACAGCATCCCCGAGAGCATCACCATTGCCTCCGATAAGGGCACTGTCATCGACAAGCGCGATACGGCCCAGCTCACCGCCTCTGTGCTGCCCGCTACCGCCGAAAAGGGCGTCAAGTGGAAGATCACCGCGGCCAATCCCAAGGGTTGCGCCATGCTCAACAACAAGGGCCTGCTGAAGGCCAAGAAGGTCGGCACCGTGACCATCACCGCCACCTCCACCAAGGACAAGACCGTGTCCGGCTCCATCACCATTAACATTACCGATCTGCGCGCGCCCACCGGCATCACCATCGATCAGGGCAGCGCCATGGAACTGGAGGTCAAGAAAAAGGCGACGCTCACCGCGACCCTCAAGGCGGACAACGGCCAGGTGCCCGAGGCGAAACTGACTTGGAAGAGCGACAATACCGGCGTGGCAAAGGTTAACGGCAAAACCGGCGTCGTCACCGCGGGCAAAAAGCCCGGTACGGCCAAGATCACCGTGACCACCGATAACGGCCTCTCCGCGTCCATCACCATCACTGTTAAATAACCCGTTTTCACTCCCTGCCCCCGCCATGCGCGGGGGCTTATATTGTCTAAAAACAGACATACTGACAAATTGGAATTTGTCGGGGAGTCAAACCAACCTTGTAGGGGCGCCGTTTCGGCGCCCGCCCCCAACGAAACGCATCGTCCTACCCGGCGGGCGGCTGCTTTGTTGACATGCTGTCTATTCGACGAAATATTATAAGATCACTTTACCAGCAACTCGGCGATCTGGATGGCGTTGGTGGCCGCGCCCTTGCGGACCTGGTCGCCGCAACACCAGAGGGTGATGCCGTCATCGCTGGTCAGATCCTCGCGGATGCGGCCGACGAACACGATGTCCTGGTTGCTGGTGTCCAGGGGCATGGGATAGACCTTGTTGTCCAGGTCGTCCACCAGCCGACAGCCGGGGGCGGCGGCGACGGCGACCCGGGCTTCCTCCACGGAGAGCTTGCGCTCGGTGCGGAGGGTGACGGAGATGGAGTGGCTGCGCATGACGGGCACGCGCACGCAGGTGCAGGTGACGCGGAGCTCGGGCAGGTGCATGATCTTGCGGCCCTCGTTCTGCATCTTCATCTCCTCGGTGGTGTAGCCGTTGCCGGTGTCGGAGCCGATCTGAGGCACGAGGTTGAAGGCGATCTGATGGGGGAACACGTTGACCTCCATGGGCTCGCCGGTGACGTAGGCCTTCGCCTGGTTTTCCAGCTCCTTCAGGCCGTTGGCGCCCGCGCCGGACACCGCCTGATAGGTCGAGGCTACCATGGTCTTGATGGGGGAGACCTTGTTCAGCCCCGCCACGGCCACCAGCGTGATGATGGTGGAGCAGTTGGGGTTGGAGATGATGCCGTGGTGCTTCTTCACGTCCTCGGGGTTGATCTCCGGCACGATCAGCGGCACGTCATCCTGCATCCGGAAGGCGCTGGAATTGTCCACGAACACCGCGCCGGCCTTGACGATGGCCGGGGCAAAGCGCTTCGCCATCTCGTTGCTGGCCGCGCCCAGGACGATGTCCATGCCCTCGAAGGAGGCGTCCGTGGCCTCCTCCACGATGACCTCACCGCCCCTAAAGGGCAACGCCTTGCCCGCGCTCCGGGCGGAGGCCAGGGCCTTCAACTGATTGATGGGGAAATCCCGCTCTTCCAGGACCTTCAGCATCTCGCGGCCCACCGCGCCCGTCGCGCCGAGGACTGCCACGTTGACCTTATTCATAATGATTACCTGCTTTCACTGTTGTTTTGAAATGGAGAATGGATAAACAGAGTGACACGCCTTTTATAGCGGCGGCACATCATTTTCCATTGTTTTTTATTCCCTTATTCCCGCAAAGAACAGCTCGGGGTCCTTCTCCCGCAGCGTCTTCGCCAGCTCGTGCATGGCCTTGACGCTCATGGGTTTGGTGATGTAGACGCCCTTGTCCAGCGTCTCCACGGGCACCTCTACAGCTGCGTCGGTGCGGAGGTAGTAGCGGTGGCCGGCCTTGCTGTTGTCCACCTGGGCATAGCCCTCGGGAATGGGGTTGAAACGGGGGGTGATGCCGTCCAGTATGTCCCGCAGGCCCAGCTCCACGGCGAAGGCGGTGGGGTCCTTGCCCGCGCCCTGGCCCTGGAAGGTGTGAAGGCCGAAGTATTCGCCGGTGACGGAGATGGTGTTGTTGTTCAGCCGCACGGCGGCCTCCATGTCGGTCTCCTTCACCAGAGTGGGCTCCACATATGCGGTGATGACGCCCTGGCCCACCACCTGGGACTGGACCATCAGGCGGCACACCCAGCCCTTTTGCTTGAAATATATGATGTCCCGGCCGGAGATGTGACGGATGCCCTCGGTGGTCACGTCCTCGGGGCGGACGTACTGCTGATAGGCCACGGCACTGCCGATGATCAGCTTGCACTGGGCGTCGATGCCGTCGATGTCCGCGGCGGGGTTCGCCTCGGCGTAGCCCTCGGCCTGGGCCTGCTTCAATACGTCGTCAAAGTCCCGGCCGTCGGTCTGCATGATGTCCAATATCAGGTTCGTGGTGCCGTTGACGATGCCGGACAGCTCCGTCAGCGTGTCCGCCGTGCGATGGCGAGCGATGTTGTACAGGAAGGGGATGCTCCCGCCCACGGAAGCGTCGTAGCGGTACTGCACGCCCATGTCCTTTGCCAGCGTCAGCAGCTCTTCCATGTGGTGGGACAGCATCAGCTTGTTGGCCGTCACCACGTTCTTTCCCGCCTTCATCGCCTGCACGGTGAAGGTGTGGGCCGGCTCCAGGCCGCCGATCAGCTCGATCACCGTGTCGATCTCGGGATCGTTCAATATCTCATTGAAGTCGCTGGTCTCAAGGTCCTCAAAGCCCGGATGCCGCTTCAGCTCCAGAATCTTTTTGACCTTGATGTCCCCGCGCTTCTGCAAATGCTCGTAGATGCCGGAACCGATGGTGCCCAGCCCCAAAAGTCCTATGACCACGGTCACACGCTCCTTTGTGTCTTTCGTGCAAAAACACGTGTTTTTATGTCGGAGACAGTATAGCACATATGCCCACGTTTGTCAAAGGAGTTCATGTTGTTTTTTGGTCGAGATATGGATTGAGGGGTGCAATTGACTTTTTGAGCTGTAAATTGGAATTTGTAGGGGAGACGGGGGTTCACCTCATCCGCCCCTTCGGTGCCGTGCCTCAAATCTTCGATTTGAGCCGTGGCAGTCTGGCCTTTGGCCAGACCAACTTTGCCAAAGGCAAAGTTGCCTTCGGGGCACCTTCCCCTCAAGGGGA
>CACZXF010000089.1:6284-28490 GCA_902785105.1 uncultured Eubacteriales bacterium
GGACTGTTTTCAGTGAGATGGGGCCGGCAGGCCCTTGTCAGGTGCCCGTGAGGGCGGATGAGGTGGCCTCGAACGACGCCCCGACAAATCCCTGTTTATCGCGCGGCTTGAAAAAGGATTCACGAAGCGCATAGTCATCATTTCCGGATTGACGGGAAATCTTAAATCGTATATAATTATACAAGGAAGGTTGTTTAACTGTCTGTGATTGATCTCAGCAGGACTTCAATAATATATGAAAGGATGGTATAGGAATGGGTAACGGATTGTCACGCAGGAGCTTTCTCAAGGGCGCAGCGGCGGGCGTGGCCGGCGTCGCGGCGATGGGCCTGATCGGCGCGCCGGTGCTGGCGGAGGAGACCGAGGCATGGGACATCGAGACGGACGTGCTGGTTGTCGGCGCGGGCGGCGCAGGCGTCTCCGCGGCGGCGGAGGCCTCTGCGGCGGGCGCGAAGGTGCTGGTGCTGGAGAAGGCCGGCATCATGGGCGGCACCACCAACCTGTCCGGCGGCGTCATGCAGGCCGCAGGCACCAAGTATCAGAAGGAATTCACCGACTATCAGGACGACACCCCGGAGAAGCACGCCGCGCTGTGGATCAAGGCTGGCGAGGGCACCGTGGATGCAGACCTGGTGAACGACCTGGCTCAAGGCGCGCCGGGCCACATCGACTGGCTGGCGGACACCTGCGGCATCAAGTGGACCAGCATCTACGGCCATTGCCACATCCCCTATGTGGACGACGCGCTGTTTGCGGACCGCATCCACGTCTACGAGGGCGGCGGCGCGGCCGGCAGCGGCGGCATCTACGTGAAGGCCGTGTGGACGGTGGCCGAGGCCAACGGTGCGGAGATGCAGTTGAACACCGAGGTCAAAAAGCTCATCCAGGACAAGGACGGCGTGGTCATCGGCGTCGTCGCCGAGCAGGACGGCAAGGAACTGCGGGTCAAGGCCAACAAGGGCGTCATACTCTGCACCGCCTCCATCGACCAGAACAAGGAGATGGCCAAGCGCCTGAGCCCCCAGCAGTATTACGACCTGAACAACGGCGTCTGCATGAGCGTGGGCACCGACACCGGCGACGGCATCCGCATGGGCATGGAGATCGGTGCGGACGTGGCGGGCTTCGGCGGCTGCATCGACTTCTGCGGCAAGACCGGCTCCGGCACGGACAACCGCACGCCCACCTTCCCCAGCTTCATCGTCAACCAGAACGGCTTCCGCTTCGTCTGCGAGGACGCCACCTACGCCTATCACTATCGCGCCATCTTCCAGCAGTCCGTGGCGCTGGACGGCGCGACCTACATGATCTTCGGCAAGAGCTCCATCACCACCTCCGTGGCGGTGGCCAGCGGCTACGCATCCTGGAGCGAGGAGAGCGCCAATGCCGAGGTCGAATCCGGCGCGCTGTTCTATGGCGAGACCATCGAGGAGCTGGCGGAGAAGATCGGCGTGCCTGCGGCCAACCTGAAGGCGCAGCTCGATATGTGGAACGCCTACGCCGCCGCGGGGGAGGACGGCCAGTTCGGCCGCCGCACCGGCCTCGAGGAGATCACCGGCCCCTTCTACGCCTATAAGAACGTGGCCTTCAACCTCGGCGCGCTGGGCGGATTGAAGATCAACACCAATACCGAGGTCATTGATGTCAACGGCAATGTGATCCCCCACCTATACGCGGCGGGTCTCAACGCCGGCGGCTGGATCGGGCCGTACTATCCGGGCAGCGGCACCGCGGTCATGGGCACCGTCCACTGGGGCCGCAGGGCCGGCGCCGTGGCGGCAGCCAACTGATGTCTGAATCTCCCTGAAACCTGAATCCGGGTCCTCCCCGTGCATGTGGCCAGTGTGCCGCGCGACGGGGAGGACTTTTATTATGTCAATAATGCGGGCACTCCATTTTGGTCAATGCACCATTGCCAATTATCCTGGCGGTAAACGGGGATTTGTCGGGGAGATGCACACTCTCCTGTAGGGGCGGCGTTTCGCCGCCCGTGGGGTAGGAGGATGCGTTTCGTTGGGGACGGGCGCCGAAACGGCGCCCCTACAAGGTTGGTTTGACTCCTCGATAAATTCCAATTTACAGTCCCCCAAAAAGGTAGAAGGTGCCACAAAAAAACGGAGACAACGCGATGCTGTCTCCGCAATGTGTCAGTGTCTGCCGCGCCCCGCGCCGCCGCCGCTGGAATGTCCGCCGCCGCCGGAGGATGAGCCGAAGGAGCGGGAGGAATGGGAGGAAGAGCGAGAGGATCTGGAGGAACCGGAGGAACGGTAGGAGCCCCCGCCGCCGCCGTGAATGAAGCCGTTGAGTATAGCTAAGAAAAGCCAGTCGTCGTTATCGGAGCCGACGCTTCTCCGCTGCTGTGGCCCGCGATAGTTGCCCGTGTTCACCCCGCGATAGCCGCCGCGTCCCACGGGAGGGGGAGGCGGGGCAAAGGTCATGTGCCGTCGCCGCATTATGCGCCGCAACACCGATGCAAGGATCACTACAACGACAAAGAGATAGAAAAGCGTCATGGAAAAGGAGCCTTCATCTTCATCGTCATAGTCAGCGCCCCGCACGCCGCCGCCGGCCGCGGCCGACCATGCGCCAGAGCCGCCCTCCGCCTTCCAGGCCTGATATCGCTCGATGCCCTGTTCGACGGTGACGTCGGCGTTGTAGGTGTTCGCGATGCGGGCAAAGATGGCCTCGAAGAACTTCCGCGCGCCCGCGTCATAATTCTTGTCGGCGAAGTCTGCTTCGAGATAGTCGTCGAAATAGTCCTTCAGCGTGGAGGAGGTCAGTTTCGGCTGGAGGTTGTCGCCGCAGGCGGCGTAATAGTCGTCGTCCTCGATGGACATCACCAGCAGGAAACCGTTCTCCGTCTCGGCGCTGCCGACGCCCCAGCTGTTGAACAGGTCATAGGTGTAGTCGGACATGCTCTCGCCGCCGGTGGACCGAACCGCCGCGATGACGATCTGCGCCCCGCAGGCGTTGTAGAGCAGCTCATTGGAAAAGAAGATCTCGCCCCGCGTGGCCTCGGACAGCACGTTCGCCTCGTCGTAGTAATAGAACTCCTTCGAAGGCGAGGGCGTCTTCGCCAGCGCGGCCACGCCCCAGGCCAGCGCCAGCAGCGCCGCCAGTATGGCGCACAACAGCTTTTTGTGGTTCATATTCTACCTCCGAAGATGTGGGGTTGCATGGATAAGCAGTGATTTATCGGAATGTCTTTCGAAGCCCACCTCATCCGCCCTCACGGGCACCTTCCCCTCAAGGGGAAGGCAAGGAGCTAAGAACGTCGGCCCCAAAAGCCTTCCCCTTGAAGGGAAGGTGCCCCGAAGGGGAGGATGAGGTGAACTCCCGTCATTCCGACAAATTCCAATTTGTCGAAACGAAATAACCTTTCCCTCAGCCCCCAAAGGTATCCAGCGCCCCCTGATGGGTGATGCCGGCCACGACGCCGCCGGGGAAGCCGGAGATCAGGTCGTTGTAGCCCCTGGCCAGCTTGTGGTAGTCATCCCGCTTCAACAGGTCGTCCTGGCCCCAGAAGTCGTCGTAGGCCAGCTTGAAATTCCTGAATTCCTCCGTGCTGACCTTGGCGTAGAGCTGGTTGTAGAGCTGCTCCACCTGGCCCTTGAGCTCGGAATAGGCGCGGCTGCGCACGGTGAAATCCGCGGCGTCCTGGCCCACCAGCGCGGCATTGGCGGCGGTCTGGGCCGTCAGGTCGCTGGCCCCCAGGTAGATCTCCGCCTCGCCGGCCATGATGGTCGCCTGCTCGCCGGCGGCGTCCAGATAGGCGTCCATGCTGTGGCGGGTGGACAGCTTCGCGTTCACGCCGTCGTTGAACACCTTCAAAACCTTCGTCCGCTCCCGGCCCAGCGATGAGCCGCCCAGCAGGAACACGCTCACCACCACGCAAACCGCCAGCACCGCCCAGGCCAGCGTCCGGTTTTCATCTATGCGCATTGATAACACCTTCTTTGATCAAGTGAAATGGAGAATGGATAATGGAGAATGACAGAATGCCCGCAAAAACACTCTGAATTTCCATTCTCCATTGTCCATTTTCCATTAAAACAGAGAACTTGTCTTACCTGCGGGTCTCGAGAATCTTCGCCCTCAGCTCGCCCTCGATGTTCGCCAGCTCCTGCTCGGCGGCGACGCGGCGGTCGTGGCCCTGCTGCTGGATGGTGAGCACCTCGTCCATGGTGTCGATGAGCATCTTGTTGGTCTTGGTGAGGGTCTCGATGTCCACGATGCCGCGCTCGGCCTCACGAGCGGTGCCGACGGTGGCCATGTGCAGCTTCTCGGCGTTCTTCACCAGCAGCTCGTTGGTCAGGTCGGTGACGGCCTTCTGGGCGCGCATGGCGTCCTCGGTGTGGGCCAGGCCCATCGCCAGCACCATCTGGCTCTTCCACAGCGGGATGGTGTTCACCAGCGAGGTCTGGATCTTCTCGGCCATCAGCTGGTTGGAGGACTGGATCAGGCGGATCTGGGGCGCCATCTGGATGGAGATGTTGCGGGTCAGCTCCAGGTCATACAGCTTCTTCTCGAAGCGGTCGGCCTTGTCGGACAGGTCCTTGGCGGCCTGGGCGTCCTCGGGCAGCTTGGTGGCCTCGGCCTTCGCCATGGCCTCCGCCAGCTCGTTGGCGCGGAAGTCCTCCAGGCGCTTCTTGCCCGCCACGATGTACATGGACAGCTCCTTGAAGTAGCTCAGGTTCTGGTCGTACAGCTTGTCCAGCATGGCGATGTCCTTCAAAAGCTGGATCTGATGCTGCTCCAGGCCCTCGACGATCTTGTTGACGTTGATCTCGGCCCGGTCGTACTGCGCCTTCATGATCTCCAGGCTCTTGGCCTTCTTCTTGAACAGTCCGAACAGGCCGCCCTTCTCCTCCTCATCGGCGTTGAAGCTCTTCAGCTCCACCACCAGGTTGGAGATCATGTCGCCCACCTCGTCCAGGTCCTTGGTGCGCACGTTCTTGAGCGCCGCGTCGCTGAACTGGGAGATGTTCTGCTGGGCGGCCGCGCCGTAGGAGAACACCAGGTTGGAGTCCTTGACGTCGATCTGCTTGGAGAAGTCGTCGATCATCTTCTGCTCGGATTCGGAGAAGTTCTGCATTTGCAGCGTGTCCGCCGCGACCTTCTTCTCCGCCAGAGCCTCGGCCTCGGCCAGAGCCTGGGTCGCCGCCTGGGTCGCTTCCTCCGCCGCTGCCTGGACCTCGCCGTCAGCGCTGCCAAAGGGGCTCAGTGTCAATTTGATCTCGTCTGCCATGATAGTGCCCTCCTAATTATGATTGTTGGATTGAATTGTGTGTGCTTTCTCAGTGTCCGCCCAGGGTCAGCTTGATTTCCCGCTCGCCCTCGTCCTGCGGCTGCGCGGCCTGGGGCGGGACGGCGGCCTGGTTGGCGGATTTGCGGATGCTGGTATTGGCGTTTTCGATGAGGCTGTCGCCGGTCAGCATGGTCTTCATGACCTGGATCTCGGCGTCGATGTCCATCTCGTTGTCCTTGTAGAGATTGTCGGCGCACTTGTCGAAGGCGTCGGCGATCATGCCCATGCTGGACTCGATGCGGGCCATGGCGGAGGTGATGTTCTCGCCCTTGACCTGCGCCGCGGACAACTCCCGGTACTGCTCCATCAGCTTTTCAGCCGTGGGCAGATAGTAGCTCATGAAGCGCCGCACCATGGAGACCTTCTGGGGCTCCTTGCCCAGCGCCTGGAAGATCTGGTCGCCGGCCTTGACCATCCGGTTCAGATTGGCCGTGATGCCGGGGTCCGGGATGGCGGCGTTGGCCTCCCGCAGCTTTTCCAGACGGGCGCGGCCCTCGGCGATGTCGCGGTCCAGCTTGGCGTCGCCGGTCTCGATCTTCTCCTCCACGGTGATGTCTCGGCCGGGGAAAATCTTCGACCCTGCAAAGTAGCCCGCCACCGACGCCGCCAGCGCCACGATCAGCCCCGGCAGCTTCATCAGCATCGTCGGCATGATCAGCCCCATCAGCAGCCACACCGCCGCGGCGATGTAGATCGGTATCGCGGATTTCAAATGCACCTTTTTCATGTTGTCCACCTCATTAATGCGCGTCAATTAACAGCTCCACCGGGCAATGGTCGCTGCCCATGATGTCCGGGTGGATCTTCGCGTCGATCATCCTGTCCTTCAGCTTTTCGGAGACGATGAAGTAGTCGATGCGCCACCCGGCGTTCCTTTCGCGGGCCCTGCCGATGTAGCTCCACCAGCTGTAGGCCCCGGTGACGTCCGGGTAGAAATAGCGGAAGGAATCGATGAAGCCCGCCGCCAGAAGCTCCGTCAGCTTGCCCCGCTCCTGGTCGGTAAAGCCGGCGTTCATGTGGTTGGTCTTGGGGTTTTTAAGATCAATCTCCTGATGGGCCACGTTGAGGTCGCCGGTCAGTATCACGGGTTTTTGCTTGTCCAGCTCCACCAGATACGCCCGGAAATCGTCCTCCCACTGCATCCGATAGTCCAGCCGCTTCAATTCGTTCTGGGAATTGGGCGTGTAGCAGCAGACCAGATAGAAGTCCTCAAATTCACAGGTGATGACCCGGCCCTCGTGGTCGTGCTCGTCGATACCTATGCCGTAGGTCACATGCTTCATGGGCACCCGTGAGAAAACCGCCGTGCCCGAATAGCCCTTCCTGTCGGCGCAGTAGAAGACCTGCTCGTAGCCCTCCATTTCGACGTCGCACTGGCCCTTCTGCATCTTGATTTCCTGTAGACAGATCACGTCCGCGTCCAGCGAGGCCACGCTCTCATAGAATCCCTTCTTGAGCACCGCCCGCAGGCCGTTGACATTCCAGGAGATCATTTTCATGAAAATAACACCATCCATAGTAAAACTGTGGTATACTGCCAATATTATAGCATACAACTGCGATTTTGCCAACAAAATTTATTGCGGAGATGACATCTTTATGAATTTCATGGACAAGGCGCGCCTGGCGGAGCGTGCGGCGCGGGCCGCGGGGGCGATGCTGGAGCAACATGGCGCTTTCGAGGTGCGGCTAAAGGCGGAGAACGACTTCGTCACCGAAATGGACATCAAGAGCGAAAACCTGATCCGGGAAATGCTGCTGATCGCCTGCCCGGAGGATGAATTCTTCGGCGAGGAGGGCGGCGGCGCGACGAAAGCCATTGGCCGCTGGATCGTGGATCCCATCGACGGCACGGCCAACTTCATGCGCGGCCAGCGGCTCTACGCCATCTCCATCGCCTACGAGCACGATGGCGAGCTGGTGGCGGGCTGCGTCTACTGCCCCGGCACCGACGAGCTGTTCCTGGCGGCGAAAGGGGAGGGGGCGACCTTAAATGGCCGGCCCATCCGCGTTTCCGACATCGCCGACCTGCGCAGGAGCCTGGTCCACATCGGCCTCGGCCACCGCAACCCCGAGATACTGGCCCAGACCGAACCCATATTCTTCGATCTGGTCCACGCCGTCAGCGACCTGCGCCGCTCCGGCACCGCCGCCTACGACCTCTGCTGCGTCGCCTGCGGCCGCGCCGAGGCGTTCATCGAGCAGGGCCTGAATATCTATGACTACGCCGCCGGCTATGTCATTCTCAAGGAGGCCGGCGGACGTCTCGATGCCTGGCGGGAGGGCCTCGACCCCATAGAGTCGGGTTCGATATTGGCGGGCAATGGCAGGGTGAACGACGCCATCGCAAGGATACTCAATCCGTAGAATTTACCGCCCCCGGCTTGACGCAGGACGGCAAGGTTCCTATAATAAAGACAGAAATTATTGCTGCTCGGTCTGCATGATAAATTGGAATTTGTTGGGCTGACGGGAGTTCACCTCATCCGCCCCTTCGGTGCCGCGCCTCAAATCTTCGATTTGAGCCGTGGCAGTCTGGCCTTTGGCTTTTGGGACCTGTCGTTCCCAGCCCCTTGCCTTCCCCTCGAGGGGAAGGTGCCCGTGAGGGCGGATGAGGTGGGCTTCGAATGACATTCCGATAAATCCCTGTTTATTGGTAACTTGGACAGCAAAACCTTTGATCGCGAGGGATTATATATGAAGCAAATGATGATCTACAACACTCTGTCCCGCAAAAAAGAGGTCTTCGTGCCGGTGCATGAGGGCAAGGTGGGCATCTACGCCTGCGGGCCCACGGTCTACAATTATTTCCACATCGGCAACGCCCGTCCCTTCATTATCTTCGACACCCTGCGCCGCTTCATGCGCCATCTGGGCTACGAGGTGACCTTCGTCCAGAACTTCACCGACATCGACGACAAGATGATCAAGCGGGCCAACGAGGAGGGCACCACCGTCGAGGCCATCGCGGAGAAGTACATCGCCGAATACTTCAAGGACGCCCAGGCCATCGGCGTGGAAAAGGCGGACGTCCATCCCCGCGCTACCAAGCACATCGGTGAGATCATCGCCCTCATCCGCAAGCTGGAGTTCAAGGGCCTGGCCTATCGCGTGGACAACGGCGACGTGTACTTCGACACCCAGGCATGGCGCTCCAATTACGGCCGCCTCATCGGCCAGGACCTGGACGACCTGGAGTCCGGCGCGCGCATCGAGGTGGACGACATCAAGCGCCATCCCATGGACTTCGCCCTCTGGAAGGCGAAGAAGCCCGGCGAGCCCTTCTGGAAGAGCCCCTGGGGCGAGGGCCGTCCCGGCTGGCACATCGAGTGCTCCGCCATGTCCATGAAGTATCTGGGCGAAACCTTCGACATCCACTGCGGCGGCGTGGACCTGATCTTCCCCCATCACGAGAACGAGATCGCCCAGTCCGAAGGCGCCACCGGCAAGCCCTTCGCCCGCTACTGGATGCACAATGGACACATCAATGTGGACAACAAGAAGATGTCCAAGTCCGCCGGCAACTTCTTCACCGTGCGCGACATATCGAAGGAGTTCGACCCCGAGGTGGTCCGCATGTTCATGCTGTCCGCCCAGTACCGCAGCCCCATCAACTTCTCCCGCGACCTGATGGAGCAGGCCAAGGCCGGTTTGGAGCGCCTCTACACCGCCCGGGACAACGCCGCCTTTGCCCTGGACCACGCGCCCGACCGGGAGTTGAACGAGGATGAAAAGGCCTTCCTCGCCCGGGCCGACGCCTTCCTGGACCGCTTTGACGACGCCATGTGCGACGACCTGAACACCTCCGAGGCCATGGGCGTGCTGTTCGAGTACGTCCGCGATATGAACACCGCGCTCTCCGACGCCAAGGCCCCCTGCAAAGCCGTCATCGAAGGCGCGCTGAAGGCCCTCAACACCATGGCCCACGAGGTGCTGGGCCTGCTGATGAAGGAGGCCGACACCACTCCTGACGAGGTCAAGGCGCTGGTGCAGGCCCGCGTGGACGCCAAGAAGGCCAAGAACTTCGCCGAGGCCGACCGCCTGCGCGACGAGGTGCTCAAGCTCGGCTATATCATCGAGGACACCCCCAAGGGCCCGAAGGTCAAGAAAGCATAAATGATATTAACATGCCCTGTGGGATAGAGCTTATTGCCCCTTCCCCAGGGCGTTTATTATCAGAAATGATGCTTCTCGGGCCGATAATATCCCTGTAGGGGCGGCGTTGCGCCGCCCGCCCTCCGCGCTGCTTTTACAGCCTGAATATTCTATTTCCATTAGCATCGAAAACCCCCTGGAGGTAAAACCATGCCCTTCACACAAACCATTCAGCCCCAGTTCCGCGATTCCGATTCCGACGGCCTGATCGGCCTGCGCGGCTGTCTGCGCTACTTTCAGGACATCCACACCTGGTATCTTCACGCCATGGACAAGGGCAACGACGTGCTGCCCGAGCGCTACGGCGCGGCCTGGATCTACACCCGCTACCGCATGAGGCTGCATCAGAAGCTGGATTACACGGACACCGCCACGCTGACCACCTGGATGGAACCCTATCGCCAGCCCGTGCTGGTGAAGCAGAACCTCATCATCGCCCAGCACGGCCATACCGTCGCCGAGGGCAAGCTGGAGACCTGCCTGTTCAGCCTCACCCGGCAGCGCCCCCTCCGCCTCAGCGCCATCGAATTTCCCGACGGCGTGCCCGAGGAAATCCCCAACGGCATCCCGGACTTCCTGCCCGTCGAAAAGACCGCCGAGGGCATGGCGGAGCGCTACCGCCGCACGGTCCGCGTCGCCGACATCGACAAGCTGCATCACATGAACAACCTCCGCTATATCGAGATGTTCCAGGATGCTTACAGCGCCGACTTCTGGCGGACCTTCGCCGCAACGGACATACAGATCAACTTCCTGTCCCAGTCCAGGGAGGGGGAGACGCTGACCGTCCTGAGCTGCGAGGAGGGCAGCGCCATCCACATGGCCGCCGCCCACGAGGACGGAAAGCTGGCCGCCGTGGCCGCGTTCATCGGCAATGCAGAGAAATAAGACAAGTTCCGTTAAATTGGAATTTATCGAGGAGTCAAACCAACCTTGTAGGGGCGCCGTTTCGGCGCCCGCCCCCAACGAAACGCATCCTCCTACCCGGCGGGCGGCGAAACGCCGCCCCTACAGGAGAGTGTGCATTTCCCCGATAAATCCCTGTTTACCAGAAAGGACTGAACCACCCTAATGAAGCATTACATCGCAAGCTGTGTGTTCACCGCCCAGTTCCCGGAACTGAGCCTGCGGATTCAGAATTACGTCCGGGAAAGGCTGGGCCTGACCGTCGTGCGCTGTTGCGTGCCCAGTTATAGAATCAAGGATTTTGAGAACAGAATGCCCGAGGGTGAGCTGCGGGAACATTGGCACGGCCTGCCCGATTCCGGGCGGTTTGACGCCGATGATGAGGTCTACTCCCTCTGCCACAACTGCAATAACATCATCGAGGAAATGCACGGAAACGTGAAGGTCCATTCCCTTTGGGAGCTGTTGGATGCTGACGCAGCCTTCCCGCTCCCCGATTATCGCGGCATGAAGGTCACCCTTCAGGACTGCTGGCGCTCCCGCGACCGCCGGGAGGAACAGGACGCGGTGCGAAGCCTGCTCAAAAAGATGAACGTGGATTTCATCGAGACGTCGCCCAATCGGGAGGACACGACCTTCTGCGGCGCGTCCCTCTATCGCCCCCAGCCGCCGCGCAACCCGAAGCTGGCCCCCAAGCACTATGTTGACGGCGCGAAGGGCCTCTTCCAGCCCCACACCGTGGAGGAGCAAACGCAAATCATGAAGGACTATTGCCGGCGCTTCACCACGGAGAAGGTCGTCTGCTACTGCCATTACTGCCTGGAGGGCCTGCGCATGGGCAGCGTGGACGGCGTCCACCTGGCGCAGATGATGTTTTAAGGAGAAAGCACATATGGTCACAGTCAGCGAAGCCATGGCGAAGATGATCGAATACAGCGAGGGCAGCCGGCACGACATCGATCATTTTATGAAGGTCTGGGCCTATGCCAAGACCATCGGCGAACTGGAACACCTCGACGAACAGACCCAAAAGACCCTCGAACTGGCGGCCATCGTTCATGACATCGCCTGCCCCAGCCTCCGCGAAACCCACGGCAGCGCGCCGGGCAATTTGCAGGAGCAATACGGCCCGCCCCTCGTCCGGGAGTTCTTCGCGGATAGCGACATCGACGCGGCCATGCTCGACCGAATCTGCTACCTCGTGAGCCGCCACCACACCTTCAAAGACGTGAACGGCATGGATTACCAGATTCTATTGGAAGCCGATTTCCTCGTCAATGCCGGGGAGGATGAAAAGTACCTCCGCGCGGTGTCACATTTCAGAGAAAACGTATTCAAGACAAAGACGGGCACGAGGCTGCTGAACAGCGTCTATCGTGAAAATCACCCGTAAAAATTGAAAAAACCTGTAGAGGCGCCGCCCGCTCAGTACCTGCCGATTCATCGCAGGGGAGCGGGCGGCGCATTGCTGTCTCTACAAGGTTTTATCTGACAGGCTCCCGCCCTGAGGGAGTCCACAGCTCCAAGGTTATAGCTCAGCGTCCCCAATAAACAGGGATTTGTAGGGGCGTCGTTCGAGGCCACCTCATCCGGCGCTTCGCGCCACCTTCCCCTCAAGGGGAAGGCTTTTGGTTACCCGACAGCCCAGCCCCTGCCTTCCCCTTGAGGGGAAGGTGCCCGTGAGGGCGGATGAGGTGGCCTCCCACTCTCCCCTACAAATTCCAATTTACAGAGGACGCTGAGCAGTAATGCCCCATGCGTAAAATTTTAATAAATCGCCACAATTAGATTGACAAAACTAACGACAGTGAGTATACTTAAACATACTGAAATTAGTTATATTAAACAAATGCTTTGTGTCCTTCGGGACGTAAAAATAAAGGGTTGGAGTTATATTAATATAACTTAAAAGGCTCCACCCCGAAGGGAAGCGATGATTTTTCCATGAAGAGGCAATGGCTGGCGCGGCTGATGCTGATATGCTGGGCGGCGCTGACGCTGGCGGGCATGGTGCCCGCGCTGGCAGAGGGGGCCGACACCCGCTGGGCGGACGCCGCCGACGAGATCGACAAATTCCTGGACGCGGGCTTCGAGTCCTACCTGGACGGCGACGCGGCCGCGGCCTACGACAACGTCTCCAACGCCTATTTCCGCGTCTACGAGACCACGGGCTTCGAGCGGCAGACCATGAGCTACGTCTCCGGCAACCGCAAAAACGCCGTGGAGATGCAGTTTTCCAACTGCAAGGCCGCGGTGAAGAAGCCCAACACCGAGCAGGACACGATCGTCTCCGTCCGCTCCGCGCTTCAGAAGCTCAAGACCATGATCCGCGAGGACGGCAACAAGCTGGCGGCCATGCAGGGCGGCGTCGAGAGCGAGAGTAAGTTCTACAAGCGGGGCGAGCTGGTCTCCACCGACCCCTACCCGGAATACTCCGCCGACCCCAACGCGGCCCAGAAGTATGAGAGCTGGTATGAGGCCGCCACACTGGTGAAGGAGCTGCTGGATACCGCCTACATGGGCTATCTGGACAAGGACTTCACCGCCGCGGGGGACAACCTTGAAACCGCCTACTACAGCGTGTACGAGGAATCCGGCCTCTCCCACAAGATCTACACGGATCTCTCCCTCTCCGACCGCCTGAACATGGACAAGCAGTTCGACAACCTGAACAGCCTGAACAGCACCGGCGAGGAGAAGTACCAGAAGAATAAGTACCGCACCACCACCGACAAGGCCAAGAACACCATCCTCAAGCTGGCGAAGCGCATCGACGAGCAGGAGGCGGAGCTGAAAGCCGCCCAGGCCGCCGAGGCGGGGGAGACCACGGAGGAGGTCGTCGAGGAAGCCGCGCCCTCCGACCCGAAGCTGCTGACCTTCCTGGGCGCCTTCGGCATCATCGTCCGCGAGGGTCTGGAGGCCATACTGGTCATCGCCGCTATCATCGCATATCTCACCAAGTCCGGCAATGGCCGGAGCCTCAAGAACGTCTACATCGGCGCGGTCTGCGGCATCGCCGCCTCCTTTGCCGCCGCCGCGGTGCTGGCTTGGGCCAAGAGTGCCTTCGCCGCCGCCGGCATGGCACAGGAGATCATCGAGGGCATCACCGCCCTGATTGCCGTGTGCGTGCTGTTCTACGTCTCCAACTGGATGATCTCCAAGGCCGAGGCCGCCTCCTGGAGCCGCTACATCGACGGCAAGGTGCAGACCAGCGTGGAGCAGGGCAGCGCCTTCGCCCTGGCCTTCACCGCCTTCCTGTCCGTGTTCCGCGAGGGCGCGGAGGTCGTGCTGTTCTACCAGCCCATGCTCTCCGAGGGCAACCCCGGCATGGTCTGGGCGGGCTTCGGCGCGGGCTGCGTGGTGCTGGTGTTCGTCTACCTCGCCATCACCAAGCTGTCCATCCGGCTGCCCATCAAGGTGTTCTTCACCGCCACGTCCATCCTCATGGCCATCATGTGCGTGTCCTTCCTGGGCAGTGGCATCAAGGAGCTGGCCGAGGGCAATGTGTTCGACCTCTCCCTCCGCGTCCCCGGCATCCCCGAGAACGACGTGATTCAGGTGTTCGGCATCTATCCCTACCTCGAGACCCTGGTGCCCCAGCTCATACTTTCCATCATACTGCTGGTCATGTTCCTGATCGCCCACTATCGCGGCAAGATGGACGCGCTGAGGGCGCAGTACGAGGGCAAATGATGATGATCTCATCACGGTTCTGCCCCGCGCAGGCCGTCTTGAAGATACAATGCAAAATGTTTTTTAGGAGGAGTTCATTTATGAAGAAGTTTCTTGCGCTGTTGCTGGCTGTTATGATGCTGAGTGTTTCCGCGATGGCTCTGGCCGAGGAGGCCGGTTTTGACGAGTACGAGCTGGGCGTCGAAGGCGAGCAGCAGGTGGGCTTCATGACCATGAGCATGGTCTACTTCCAGCCCGTTGACATGGCTCCCGCCGATCTGGCCGCGCCCAAGGAGGGCTCCGACCTGCACATCGAAGTGGACCTGACCGCCAACGAGAACCCCTATTCCTTCCCCGTGGACGGCTGGGTGCCCTATCTGAGCATCGACTACGTCATCAATGACACCGAGGGCAAGGAAGTCCTGTCCGGCTCCATGATGCCCATGGCCGCCTCCGATGGCCCCCACTACGGCAACAACATCACCCTGCCCGAGGGCGAGTACTCCATCACCCTGTCCATCAAGAGCCCCGCTGAGAACGGCTACCTGCTCCATGTGGACGAGGAGACCGGCGTTGAGGCCGACGAGTTCTGGGCTGAGCCCCTGACCGCCACCTGGACCGGCTGGAAGTTCGTCAAGGAGTGGTAATTAAACCTCTCATTAAAAGCAACATAGTCTTAACTGCTGATGCGCCATCCGCGGGGGATGCGCATCAGCAGTATGCGCGTTAAACGGGGATTTGTCGGGGTGTTTGTTCGAGGCCACCTCATCCGCCCCTTCGGGGCACCTTCCCCTCAAGGGGAAGGCTTTTGGTTACCCGGTAGCCCCACCCCGACAAATTCCAATTTATAAGACTCCTACCTTGTCCAAATCTCTTCCGGGGGGCATGAAGCTTGCTGAAATATCTCTGGACGGTGGCGCAGGATCTGTTTGTGACGGTGACGCTGGTCACATGGATGCACGCGGTGCTGGGGCGGCTGTTCGACCGTTATGGAAGGCGGTTCCACGGCGCGGGCATCATCGCGGGCGTCGTCGCGGCCATCATTCTGGCGGCGGTGAAGGGCACCTCCAACCGGATCGTCTCCAGCCGCTGGAACCACTATATCTATATCTTCATCATCGTTTTTTCCCTGCTATTTATCCTCTTTTATCTCATCTTCGCCCGAAGGGGGAAGGCAAAGGCGCTGACCTGCCTTTGGGGCGCGGGGCTGTCCGCGGTGCTGATCTTCTACGCGCTGCCGGGCGTACTGCTCTATCCCTTCAATTTCAACACGATGGGGGAGGGCTACCTTTCCTCCTACTATCTGGTGCGCCTGGCGGGCTGGCTGCTGGCGCTCATACTGCTGCTGGTCTATTCGCGCATGTTATATAACTGCGCTGTGCACATCAAACCCCTGGGCATCGTCGCCGGGCTGCTCTGCGCCGGGGCGGTGGTCAACGGGGCCTACTGCTTCGGCCGCTACTTCGCCCCCTGGGTCAACCGGGCCAAGTGGCTGGGCTGGAGCGTCAGATATTCGGATGAAACCTATGGCTTCATCGGTGACTGGATGATGTTCACCGCCAACCACGCCATGCTGTTCATCTGGCTGGTGGTCGTCCTTGCGGCCATATCGCTGGTCATCTGCTTTACCCAAAATATCAAGGTTACTGAACCCTACGACAACCCCGCCCAGAAGCGCAAGCTCCGCGCCATCCATCGCAGCTATCGCCGCATGGCAGGCGTGGCGCTGGGGTGTGTCGTATTGGTGACGGTCTGCCTCACGGCGATCAAATCCTATGACACCCGGGTCATCGAGCTTTCCGCGCCGGAGACCTTTACCGTGGACGATGAAAACATCTACGTCCCCGTGGACAACGTCAACGACTTCCATCTCCACCGCTTCGAGTACACCACCCCCAACGGCGTGAACGTCCGCTGGATCGTGGTCCGCAAGCCCAACTCCGCCGCCTATGGCGTGGGCCTGGACGCCTGCGACGTCTGCGGCAACGCGGGCTACTACGAGCGCAACGGCCAGGTGGTCTGCCGCCGCTGCGACGTCGTCATGAACATCAACACCATCGGCTTCAAGGGCGGCTGCAATCCCATCCCGCTGACCTACGAGGTGGGGGAGGGCAACCTGGTCTTCAAACTGGCGGACATCATCGCCGGGGAAAAGGAATTCAAATAGGAAGGAGCAGACGAATATGCTTTTCAGAATGATTCGCGGCGTGCTGTTCCATCAGAAGGGCAAGATGCTGCTCATCGCCGTGACCATCGCGCTGGGCGCGTCGCTGGCCACGGGGATGCTGAACGTGGTCATGGGCGTGGAGGAGAAGGTCAACAAGGAGCTGAAGAACTACGGCGCGAACATCACCGTGAAGCCCAAGGACGCCTCCCTGCTCTCTGACATCTACGACGTGGGCGAGGGCGAGGCGCTGAACGCCGCCTACCTGCGTGAGGACGAGCTGGGCAAGCTCAAGACCATCTTCTGGGCCTTCAACATCGTGGACTTCACGCCGTTTCTGGATACCACCGTCACGCTGGATGACGGTGGCACAGCGAAGGTGATCGGCACCTGGTACAACCACCACCTGGCCCTCCCCACCGGCGAGGAGCTGGACGCGGGGGTTCAGGGGATGCGCTCATGGTGGGAGATCACCGACGGCCGCTGGCTCAACGAGGCCGACGCCACCGCCGACGACGAGATCATGGTGGGCGCGGCCCTGGCCGAGGAAAAGCACTGGACCGTGGGCGAAAAGCTCACCCTCACCGGCAGCAAGGGCGAAAAACAGGCCGAGATCGTCGGCATATTCGACGCCGGCGGCGACGAGGACAATCAGATCTTCGCCACGCTGGACGCCGTGCAGGCGCTGACCGACCGGGAGGGCAAGGTGGCCTCCATCGAGGTCTCCGCGCTGACCACCCCGGACAACGACCTGGCCCGCCGCGCCGCCCGCAATCCCGCCGCGCTGACCAGCCGGGATTATGAGACCTGGTACTGCACCGCCTACGTCAGTGCCATCTGCTATCAGATTCAGGAGGCCATCACCGGCTCCGTCGCCAATGCCGTCCGTCAGGTGGCAGAGAGCGAGGGCACCATCCTCGACAAGACCAAGCTGTTGATGATATTGATCACAGCCCTGAGCCTCATCGGTTCGGCACTGGGCATCTCCAACCTGGTCACCGCCTCCGTCATGGAGCGCGCCAAGGAGATCGGCCTTTTGAAAGCCATCGGCGCGAAGGACCGCTCCATCACCGGCGTGGTCATGACCGAGATCCTGATCACCGCCCTCGTGGGCTTCGCCGCGGGCTACTTCATGGGCTTCGGCTTCGCCCAGCTCATCGGCCAGAGCGTGTTCGGCTCCGCCATCGAGATGAACACAAAGGTCATCCCCATCGTGGCGGGCCTCATCGCATTGGTCACCATCGCCGGCTCCCTCCCCGCCATCCGCATGGTCCTGCGCCTGCGCCCGGCAGAGGTGCTGCACGGCGGTCATTGATGGAGGCATAACATGACGAAAAGACGAATGTTCCTGCGGATGATCACCGCCTCGCTGCTCCGGCGGCGTTCGCGGATGCTGATTGCGCTGTTGTCCATCGGCATCGGGGCGACGATACTGGCGGGCATGGTGACGATCTACTATGACGTGCCCCGGCAGATGCGGGCGCAGATGCGCTCCTACGGCGCGAACATGCTGCTGCTGCCGGAGGATGGGGAAACACTCAACAGTGAAAAGCTGGCAAATACCCTGAGCCAGTTTCCGGAGGACGCATTGGTGGGCGCGGCGCCCTACCGCTATGTGCGGCTGGACATGACCTCCCGCCAGCAGTCCTTCACCACGGCGGGCACGGACTTTGAGCAGGTGCTCAAAACCAGCCCCTATTTCAGCGTGGAGGGGGAATACCCCTCGGGCACCCGGCAGGTGCTGGTGGGCAAGGAGATCGCGGATACCATCGGCGTGAAGGTGGGCTCCTCCATGGAGCTGACCTGGCAGCCCGCCGTGACCGCTTCCACCGGCGACCCCTCCGATGACTGGCAGCCCGGCGCGGCGCTGGCCGGCTCCGCCGAGGGCTTCGGCGGCTCCATGGTCTCCGTCACCGCGAAGCTGGACGACGAGGCCAAAATATCCGAAATCACCGTGGACGCCTCCACCCAGACCCCGGAATACGGCGGCCGCACGGCGGAGGACAAGCCCTTCTTAAAGCAGTTCATCGGAAAGGCCCTGCCCCTTGAAATGGGCGGCGACATCGACGCCCTCACCGGCGCGACGGTGACCTCCACCGCCGTGGTGGAGGCGCTGAACACCTCCCACGCCGCCGCCGCAGGCGCCCAGCCCCGCACCGTCCGCTACGACGTGACCGGCATACTGGTCACCGGCGGCGAGGAGGAGGGCTATGTGTTCATGTCGCTGGAGGACATGCAGTCCCTCACCGGCGAGGATAAATTGGACGTGGCCGAGCTGAGCGTCTCCGCCGACGAGGAACAGCTCAACGGCTATGTGGAAAACATCACCCAGAGCGGCCAGGGCGTCACCGCCCGGCTGGTCAAGCGTGTCACCAAGTCCGAGACCGCCGTGCTGGGCAAACTCCAGGCGCTGGTGTTCCTGGTGACGGTGGTCGTGCTTCTCCTGACCATGATCTGCGTGTCCACCACCATGATGGCGGTCGTCTCCGAGCGGCGCCGGGAGATCGGCCTCCGCAAGGCCCTCGGCGCGTCGGACAACTCCATCCGCGTGGAGTTCCTGGGCGAGGGCATGTTCCTGGGCATGCTGGGCGGCGTGCTGGGCGCGGTACTGGGCTTTGTGTTCGCCCAGGTGGTCAGCGTCAACGTGTTCGGCTCGTCCATCACCTTCCAGCCGCTGCTGCTGCCCATCACTGTCATCGTGTCCATGGCCATCGCCGCGCTGAGCTGCCTGATGCCCATCCGCCGCGCCGTCGCCATCGACCCCGCGCTGGTACTGAAAGGAGAATAAATTATGGCGCTTTTGGAGCTTAAAAATATCTCAAAGATTTATGGTGAGCTGAAGGCGCTGGACAACGTCAGCCTCCATGTGGACAAGGGCGAGTGGGTAGCCATCATGGGCCCCTCCGGCTCGGGCAAGTCCACCATGATGAACATCATCGGCTGCATGGACAAGCCCACCAAGGGAGAGGTGCTGCTGGACAACGTGGACATCTCCAAGGAGAGCAGCAAGCACCTGACGGACATCCGCCGGGACAAGATCGGCCTGATCTTCCAGCAGTTCCACATGGTCAACTATCTGACCGCCGTGGAAAACGTCATGGTCTCCCAGTATTACCACTCCATGCCCGATGAGGAGGAAGCCCTCGAAGCTCTTGGCCGCGTGGGCCTGCGGGAGCGCGCCCGCCACCTGCCCAGCCAGCTCTCCGGCGGCGAGCAGCAGCGCGTCTGCGTGGCCCGCGCCCTCATCAACCACCCCGAGCTGATCCTCGCCGACGAGCCCACCGGCAACCTGGACGAGGCCAATGAGAACATCGTCCTCGAGCTGTTCCGCCAGCTCCACCGGGAGGGCACCACCCTGATCGTCGTCACCCACGACCCCGAGGTCGCCGAGGCCGCCCAGCGCACCATCGTGCTGGAACACGGCAGGGTGGCGAGGGAGATCATCAACGAGAACTTTGTGGACTGATGAAGGAAAATGCCATCATGAATAAGAAAATCATCCCCGCTATGGTATTGGTTGTGCTGGGGCTGGTAATTGCCATCGGCAGTCAGACCTTCCTGGGTCCCTGCGTCCATGAGGACGGCAGCTTCGGCGCGTGCCACTGGGCGGGGCGGGCGCTCCTGGGTGTGAGCCTGCTGCTGACGGCGGAGGCATTATTGTCAGCGATTTTGGAGCGCGCGCGGTTCGGTCTGTGCCTTGCCTCGGCGCTGACCTCGGCACTGGGCTTTCTAATGCCGGGCGGGCTGATCGACATCTGCAAGATGGACACCATGCGCTGCCGAATGGTCATGCAGCCCGCCATGCGGGTGCTGTTTGGACTGGCACTCATCGTATCCGTGGCCGGTCTGCTGAAGAATAAGGGAAAGCGTGGCGCGGCATGAACTGGCGTAAACTGCCCCTTAAAAACCTGACCCGCCGCCCCGGACGCACGGCGGCGCTGATGCTGCTGACGGCCTTTCTGGCGCTGTCGGTGTTTGGCGGCTCGGTGGTGGTGGGTTCCCTGCAAAGCGGTCTGAACAGCCTGGAGGCCCGGCTGGGCGCGGACGTCATCGTCATGCCCGCCGAAGCCGAGAGCAAGGTCAGCTTCAAGAACCTGCTCTTGCAGGGCACCGCGGGCGCGTTCTACATGGACGCCTCGGCGCTTCAGCGTGTGCAGGAAGTGGAGGGCGTTGCCCAAGCCGCGCCGCAGACCTTTTTGGCCTCGTTGAAGGCGGACTGCTGCGCCGTGAAGGTGCAGATCATCGGCATCGACCCGGAGGCGGACTTCACCGTGAAGCCTTGGATCGAGCAGAGCTATTCCCGCGCCCTGGACGACATGGAGGTCGTGGTGGGCTGCCGGGTCAACGCCGACGTGGGGGAGGACCTGCGCATCTACGACCTCAACACCCATGTCACCGCCCGCCTCGCCGAGACCGGCACCGGCTTCGACACGGCGGTCTACTGCAACATGGACACCATGAACACGCTGCTCAAAGCCGCGGAGGAAAAGGGCGTCACCCATAAGATCACCACGGACGGCGACGACATGATCTCGGCGGTTTACGTCCGCGTGGCCGACGGCTATGACGTGGGCAAGGTCTGCAACGCCCTGAACGGCCATGTCCGCAAGGCGACGGCGGTCCGGGCCAAGACCATGCTGACCGGCGTATCCGACAGCCTCGCGGGAGTGTCCCATACGGTGACACTGTTGATTGGCGCGGTGTGGCTCCTGGCGATCGTGATACTGCTGATCGCCTACGCCATGATGATCAATGAACGCCGGCGGGAGTTCGCCGTGCTTCGGCTGTTAGGCGCGTCCCGGAAGGCGCTGGCGGCGCTGATGCTGAAGGAGGCCGCGCTGTGCAGTCTGCTGGGCGGCGCGCTGGGCGTTGCGCTGGCGGCGGCGGTGGTGTTTCCTTTTACCACGCTGATCGAGACGAAGCTGGGCCTGCCCTATCTAACCCCGAATCCCGCCACGGTGCTGACGCTGGCGGCGGTCACGGTGCTGCTGACGCTGCTCATCGGCGCTCTTGCCAGCGCGTGGGCCGCCTTCCGCCTGAGCCGCTCCGATCCGGGAACCACGCTGAGGGAGGGGGCATGACATGACGCTGAAGGCCGAAAACCTGTCCAAACGCTACATGCGCAAAACCGGACAGAGCAACCATTTCTTTGCCGTCCAGAATGTCTCTATCGAGCTTCGCCCCGGCGAGGTGACCGTGCTCATGGGCCGCTCCGGTTCGGGCAAGACCACGTTGCTCCACATGCTGTCGGGCCTGCTGACGCCCACCGAGGGCAAGGTGTTGCTGGACGGACAGGATGTATACGCACTGGAGGACGGTGCGCTGTCCCGGCTGAGAAATCAGGCGCTGGGCGTCGTGCCCCAGGGCCGCAGCGCTGTGGACACCTTGACGGTGCTGGAAAATATCCTGCTTCCCGGCGCGATGTACGGTGGCGCGGCGGATGCCGAAGCCGCCCGACAATGGCTGGAAGCGCTGGACATCGCGCCCCTCGCTGACGCCCGCCCCGCCGAGTTATCCGGCGGCGAGTTGCGCCGCATGGCCATTGCCCGTGCCCTGACCCAGAACCCCGGCGTGATATTGGCCGATGAGCCTACCGGCGACCTCGACGACGAAAACACCGCCCGCGTGCTGAACGTCCTCCTGGAAGCTGCGAAGGAACAGGACAAGGCCGTGTTCATCGTCTCCCACGACGACGCGGCGACGCGATACGCCGATCATTTATACCGCATGGACGGCGGTCTTTGTCATGAACTTATCATTTCAAACGTTGACACATTAAAGCCATGATGTTATAATTTCATAGTAATCAGTCCAACGATCACCTGCAAGTCTGACAATCGGACGGGCAGGTGATTTTTATAAGGATATTGACGGAGCGATAAATTGGAATTTGCAGAGGTGAGCGGGAATCCACCTCATCCGCCCCTTCGGTGCCGCGCCTCAAATCTTCGATTTGAGCCGTGGCAGTCTGGCCTTTGGCCAGACCAACTTTGCCAAAGGC